>NZ_JAVIWJ010000001.1:1117500-1417500 GCF_034314105.1 Pseudomonas sp. AB6 | reverse complement strand
ACGAAGAAGCCGAACACATAGGTGACGACGTCAATCAGTTCCAGGTCATTGCCCTGAACTTCCCGGCGTTTACCGACGGCCGTAGCTTCTCCAACGCCCGTCTGCTGCGTGACCGTTATGGTTACAAGGGTGAGTTGAGGGCCATTGGCGACGTGCTGCGCGACCAGTTGTTCTACATGCGCCGCTGTGGTTTTGATGCCTTTGCCATTCGCCCGGATAAAGACCCGTACGAAGCCCTTGAGGGTTTGAAGGATTTCTCGGTGACTTACCAAGCGGCAACTGATGAGCCATTGCCGTTGTTTCGGCGCCGCTGATCGATCATAGCGGCACTCTATGGGATTTCAAATCCAACCGCGTCGGCGTCTGATACGACGCCTTCCCGAATAAATTCGGTCCCACAGAGTCGGCACAGGCAATGGTTACCAGAAGCGTTGCTGGGTCAATCGGCTCCACCACGTTGTCAATACACGATCCACTGAAGCACTGGCCGCCAGCCCTACCCGTTCTTGAAGACTCTTACGCTCGGAATAATGAAGATGAAACACGTCAGCGATTTTGGCGCGCTCTGACAGGTACTCATCGCTGGTCTTCAGTTCGTCCACCAATTGTTTCTCAATAGCAGCCATCCCGAGCCAGACTTCTCCCGTTGCCACATCATCAATGGCCAACTGCGGGCGGTAGCGGGCAACAAAGTTCTTGAACAGCTCGTGGGTGATGTCCAGCTCTTCTTGAAACTTCTCACGGCCCTTCTCGGTGTTTTCGCCAAACACTGTCAGCGTGCGCTTGTATTCACCGGCGGTCAGCACTTCGAAGTCGATATCGTGCTTCTTCAACAGACGATTGACGTTAGGCAACTGCGCGACAACACCAATCGATCCAAGGATGGCAAAGGGCGCGCTGATGATCTTGTCGCCAATGCACGCCATCATGTAACCGCCACTGGCCGCCACTTTATCGATGCAAATCGTCAGCGGAATCCCCGCCTGACGAATACGCGCCAACTGCGACGACGCCAAGCCGTAGCTGTGGACCATGCCGCCGCCACTTTCCAAGCGCAGTACCACTTCATCCTTAGGGGTGGCTAGGGTCAGCAGTGCGGTGATTTCATGGCGCATACTTTCAGTAGCGGAGGCCTTGATGTCTCCGTCGAAGTCCAGCACGTATACCCGTGGTTTCGGTTCAACGACCTTCTTCTGCTTCTTCAGGCCCTTGGCCTGCTCCTTGCGCAAAACCTTGAGCCGGTCCTTGTCTAGAAGCGACTGCTCGAGCCGCTCGCGCAAGGCTTTATAGAAGTCATTGAGCTTACTGACCTGCAACTGACCAGCCGATTTACGACGGCCTTTGCTCCGCACTGAGGCGAATGCCGCCAACACGATCAAAATGGCGACCACCAAGGTCACCGTCTTCGCTAAAAAGCTCGCGTATTCAGCTAGAAAATCCACAGTTTCTCCTCAAGAACGTTGCGCCCCTTAAAATCAGAGGCTACCAATTGTCCAAGCATACCGGCGCGCTTCGCAGACGACCAGTCTCTGAGGGGGCAAACAGCGGCTCGTGAATCTCATTCAAACAAGCGTATGTTTTTTTATTGACAGTCTTTGAGCATCCTCCTAACCTCGCCAAACCTCAGCGCACCGGGAAGACGCGGACGTGGGCAGCATCTATCTTATTCGACATGGCCAGGCCTCCTTTGGTGCGGACGACTACGACGTTCTTTCGTCCACCGGTATTCACCAGGCAGAAATCCTCGGCGCGCATCTGGCTCAGCTTGGCGTGCGCTTTGACCGTTGTCTGTCCGGAGACTTGCGTCGACAGCAACACACAGCTCAAACAGCCGTGGCGCAAATGGCTGCGGCTGGGCAAAACCCGCCAACGCTGGAGATTGATTCGGCCTTTAATGAGTTCGATGCCGATGCGGTGATACGCGCCTTGTTACCGGCCATGTTGCCTGATGAACCGGAAGCCCTGCACGTGTTGCGAAACGCTGCGCAAAACCGCGCAGAATTCCAACGTTTATTTGCCTTGATCATGGGTCGCTGGCACAGCGGCAACTACGACACGCCAGGACTGCAGAGCTGGCTCGGTTTCGCTGAGCAGGCTCGGTCGGGTCTGAACCGGGTCCTGGACAACGCGGGTAACAAAGACAGCATTGCGATTTTCACTTCAGGCGGCACTATTACCGCCCTGCTCCACTTGATCACCCAAATACCTGTCCATCAGGCCTTTGAACTCAATTGGCAAATCGTCAACACCTCGCTCAACCAGCTTAAGTTTCGTGGTCGTGAGGTCGCTCTGGCGTCGTTCAACAGCCACACGCATTTGCAGTTGTCGAAGAACCCGGAGCTCATCACCTACCGCTAACCCAGCGCAATCAAAAGCTTGAGTTCGCTGGGCCCAAACCCCAAGTTTCGCCAGACCCACAAAAAAGGATAAACACAATGACCTCCGTAGCCGACGCCGTTCAAGCAATGAAAGCCAAGTTCAACCCAAGTGCCGCTGCGGGCCTGGACCTGGTTTTTGGCTTTCGTATCGACGAAGACAAGAATTTCTCATTGGTTGTCAAAGACGGCACCTGCGAACTGAAAGAAGGCGTAAACCCTGACGCGCAAGTGACCTTGGTCATGGACGGCGAAACGTTAGACGGCATCGTCAGTGGCGAAACCGACGGCATGCAAGCGTTCATGGGCGGTAAGCTGCGCGCTGAAGGCGACATGATGTTGGCGATGAAGCTCAGCGAACTGTTCCCTTCGTAAGGGTTCTTTTCGGAAAAACCGAAGCTTGCGGGCTTCGGTTTTTTTTCGCCTGATAGATGTCGTTTCTCGGTAATCAAAGCCAATGATTTGCCTGCAACACGCTGGCCTATAAGGCCGTTTTAGCCTTGTGAGCAAATGGACGGCGCATTAGATTAGTCAATAATCTCTGCCCCTAATAATAAGCAGAAGGGATAAGCATGGCGCTCACTGATCAGTCCACCAAGATTCGCGTTGGCGAAGAACTCGACGCCAGCCTCATCGACCCTTACCTCAAAGCCCATATCCCCGGCTTGAGTGGTTCGCCTGAAATCAGCCAGTTTCCCGGTGGCGCTTCAAACCTGACCTACCTGATTCGCTACCCGGAACAGGAATTCGTGCTGCGCCGCCCGCCCTTTGGCAGCAAGGCGAAATCAGCCCACGACATGGGTCGCGAATACCGCATCCTGAATCAGCTTAGTGATGGCTTTCCGTATTGCCCCAAGGCTTATGCCCACTGCACCGACGAGACGCTGATTGGTTCGGAGTTCTATGTCATGGAGCGGGTCAAGGGCATCATTCTTCGCTCCGAGCTGCCGCCGGAATTGAATTTCGATACCCAGCAAACCACTGCGCTGTGCAAAAACTTCATCGATAAATTGGTCGAATTGCATCAGGTCGATTACGCCGCATGCGGGCTGGCGGATCTTGGCAAGCCGCAGGGTTATGTCGAGCGGCAAATCAGCGGTTGGAGTGATCGCTATGAGAAAGCGCGGACCCCCGATGCGCCGAGCTGGGAAAGCGTCAGAAGCTGGCTCAAGGAAAAAATGCCGGCCAATAGCCCAGTCTCCAGCATCGTCCACAACGACTATCGCTTCGATAACGTGATTCTAGATCCGGACCAGCCGATGCAGATCATCGGCGTACTGGATTGGGAACTGACCACCATCGGTGATCCGCTTATGGACTTGGGCAATACCCTCGCCTATTGGATCGAAGCCAATGACCCTGCGCCCGTGCAGTTAATGCGCCGTCAGCCGAGCCACGCGCCGGGGATGTTGACCCGACGGGAGTTTGTCGATTATTACGCCGAGCGATCAGGCATCCAGATCGATAATTTCGACTTCTACTACACCTATGGCCTGTTTCGTCTGGCGGGCATTGTGCAGCAGATTTACTACCGCTTTTTTCATGGGCAGACCCAAGACAAACGCTTCGCCCAGTTCATTCATACGAACACGCTGTTGGAGCACATGAGCCTGCAAGTCATCGATAAATCCAGCCTTTGATAGCGATACAATAAGGAAGAAAACATGTCCAAGACCCACTTGTTCGACCTCGATGGCAAGATCGCTTTCGTTTCCGGTGCCAGCCGTGGCATTGGTGAAGCCATCGCCAAACTATTGGCCCAGCAAGGTGCCCACGTGATCGTCTCCAGCCGCAAAATCGACGGTTGCCAGCACGTGGCCGACGCGATTATTGCAGACGGCGGCAAGGCGACGGCGATTGCCTGCCACATTGGCGAGATGGAACAGATCCAGAGCGTGTTTGCGCAGATCCGTGAACAGTTCGGGCGCTTGGACATTTTGGTCAACAACGCTGCCACCAACCCGCAATTCTGCAACGTCTTGGACACCGACCTTAGCGCCTTCCAGAAAACCGTGGACGTGAACATTCGCGGCTACTTTTTCATGTCAGTGGAAGCCGGCAAATTGATGCGAGAAAACGGTGGTGGCAGCATCATCAACGTGGCCTCCATCAATGGTATTTCTCCCGGCGTGTTCCAAGGCATCTATTCGGTGACCAAGGCCGCAGTGATCAACATGACCAAGGTGTTCGCAAAAGAATGCGCGGCCTTCGGTATCCGTTGCAACGCACTGCTGCCGGGACTGACCGACACCAAGTTTGCATCGGCGCTGGTAAAAAACGACGCCATCCTCAACATGGCCTTGGCCCAGATCCCACTCAAGCGTGTCGCGGCTCCCAGTGAGATGGCGGGCGCAGTGCTTTACCTGGCCAGCGATGCGTCCAGCTACACCACCGGCGTTTCACTGAACGTGGACGGTGGTTTCCTTTCCTGAGGTGCTCGTCAGAGCGGAAAAAACAGCCTTCGGGCTGTTTTTTTTGAGCCAGATAACGAATATATATTCCATATTTAGTTATTAAAGAATATATTTTCCGCATAATAACTCAGAGGCCATCGCCATGCGTCAGCTTTCTCAACCTCCAATAGCGCTGCCGGTGTTGGGTATCGGATTGATCGGCACCGGGTTTATGGGGCGCGCCCATGCCATGGCTTTCCGTAACGTTAGCGCCGCATTCTCGCTGCCCGTTAAAATTCGCTTGGCGGCACTGGCTGATGCCGATGCCGTACGTGCCGGACAGTGCGCCGATGATTGGGGCTTCTACCAAGCGCACAATGACTGGCAACAGCTAATCAATGACCCTGACGTACACCTTGTCGCGATTACTACGCCCAATCATCTGCACTACCCCATGGCGATGGCAGCGCTTGAGGCGGGTAAAACGGTGTACTGCGAAAAGCCACTGGCGATCAGCCTCACCCAAGCTGACGACATGCGCCGTGCAGCCAAGAAAGCTGGGGTTGTCACGCGGGTCGGTTACAACTACCAACACAATCCTATTATTGGCTTGGCCCGGCAGATGATTGAGAGTGGCGAGCTGGGGGACATCATCAGCTTCCAGGGCGAGTTTAGCGAAGACTTCATGGGCGATTCGGTAAACCCCTGGTCTTGGCGTTGTGAAGCAGCTCACGCAGGCGGTGCACTGGCCGACTTGGGCAGTCATCTGCTCGCATTGGCTCGCCATTTGTTGGGCGATATCGACGCGGTGTGCGCCGACGCGCAGACCGTTCATACCCAGCGCCCGGCGGCTAGCGGTAGCCAAGAAAAACGTCTCATTGCGGTAGATGATCAAACTCACGCGTTGCTGCGCTTTGCCAACGGTGCACGTGGTACGTTCAGCAGCAGTTGGCTCAAGCATGGCTACAAAAACCATTTGGCGTTCGAAATCAGCGGCACCCGCGGCACCCTCGCGTTCGATCAGGAGCGACTTAATGAATTGCAAGTATGTCGCTCAGGCAGTGACGGATTTCAACGGGTGCTTGCCGGACCTTCGCTACCTGGCTACGCCGCGTTTTCTCCCGCGCCTGGGCATCAACTGGGTTACAACGAACTTAAAACTCTCGAAGTACATGCACTGATACAAGCGGTTTGCAATGGAGGCACTGAAGGCCCGGACTTTGAAGAAGCCTGGCAAGTGGAGCGTTTGGCAGCGGCAATTCGATTGGCAGCGCGGGAGGAGCGTTGGGTCAGGATTGCTGAGGTGTAGGCTGATCAGGTCCGGAGAATGTGTTGCGATTCGAAATCCGGTAGCAAACCGCCTCAAAAGCATTCATCTGTAGGTTTGCCTCACCAACGCGCTTCACTCTCAGGGTAAGATGGCTGCCTTCTGGCGCAGCCATTCTGCCCAACTGCCGTATAAGCCGAACTCCCATGCCTTTTGCTCTCAGTGTTGACCTGACCACCCTCGCTGTTCTTACCGCCGTTGCATTTGTTGCAGGCTTCATTGATGCCATCGCAGGCGGTGGCGGTCTGCTGACCACGCCCGCACTGATGACCGCAGGCTTGCCACCACATTTAGTGTTAGGCACTAACAAGCTCAGCTCGACCTTTGGCTCAGCCATGGCCAGCTACACTTTTTTTCGCCGCAAACTGTTTGATCCAAAACAATGGATTCACGCGCTGGTGGGCACGGCGGTCGGGGCATTGATCGGCGCTGGCGTCGCGCATTACCTACCAGCCGAATGGATCAATCAGATGCTGCCGGTGATCGTCTTTGGCTGTGGCCTATACCTGTTGTTCGGGGGAGTTCCCAATGCGCCACTGGACAGCAACGCACCCATCAAAAAGAAATGGCAACTGCCTCAAGGCTTGGGTCTTGGCTTTTATGACGGTGTTGCTGGGCCGGGGACCGGTGCATTCTGGACCGTCAGCTCCTTGCTGCTCTATCCGCTGGACCTGGTAAAAGCCAGCGGTGTAGCGAGGAGTATGAATTTCGTCAGCAACGCCGCAGCCCTGTCAGTGTTCATGTTTTCAGGTCAGGTGGATTGGTTGATCGGCCTGTGCATGGGCTCGTCATTGATGGTCGGAGCCTTCTTCGGTGCGCGAACCGCGATTCAGGGCGGTGCAAAATTTATCCGCCCAGTGTTCATAGTTGTAGTACTCGGACTGACCGTGCGCCTAGCCTGGCAACACTGGTTCAGCTGAACCTGTGCGACGCGCAAGATATAAGTCGATCAGGTATCGCGCGATGGAGCGGTTGGCCGGCAACGGTGGCAAATCGTTAATGTGAAACCAGCGCGCATCCTCAATCTCATCGACCTGCGCGACGATGTCGCCACTGGCGTATTCGGCATGGAAGCCAAGCATCATCGAATGCGGGAACGGCCAGCATTGGCTGCCCATGTACTGGATGTTCTTGATCTTAAGTTGCACTTCTTCCATGACCTCGCGACGCACACAATCCTCGACCGACTCACCCGGCTCGGCAAACCCTGCCAGCGTGCTATAGACCCCCGTCACAAAGCGCGGTGAGCGTGCTAGCAGTATCTCATCACCCCGGGTGATCAACACGATCATGCTCGGTGAGATGCGCGGATAATGGCGCAAGTTACAGTGCTCGCAATACATTGCGCGCTCACCCTGCACCTGCTGCATGGGCAACCCGCAGCCGCCGCAAAAACGGTGTTCCCGCGCCCACGTGCTGATCTGGGCTGCATAACCCAGTTTTTTATAAACGTCTACGTCACCTTCGAGCATGAATTGACGAAGCCCAAGCCACGTGCAGCCGACAATGTCGTTGGAGCTTTTTAGCACCAGCAGGTACACCGGCTCACCGTCAAAATGACCAATACCATGTTCACTTAGCACCGCAAGATCCTGCCGCTTGAGCCATTCCCGAGGAAACATCGCGCCGTTATCATCGCGCAGGAAACCTTCTGGGCTGTGGACCACGGCCCAACCGCCACTGAGTTGGGTATCCAGGACGGCAGTTGTCCAACGTGTCATGAAAATCTCCAGGCCCTTACTATTCATCGAAGGCAACTTATCAAGGGCTATATATCAAGGCTAATTATCGAAGGCTGCTTTTTGCTTACTCATGTGTGCCGCCAGCGCCACGCGCAGGTCTGCTGATTGCAGCATGGCGGCGTTCCACGTCGCGACGTACTCAAGACCGTCATCAATCCGATGGTCACGCATATAGCTAATCATCTCCTTGGTACCAGCGACAGCGATTGGTGATTTTCCGGCAATCTCCGTAGCGATGGACAGTACACCCTCAAGTAAGCTCGGCGTGTCAACGAAGGTACGGTTGACCAAGCCGATGCGGCACGCTTCTGCTGCGCCAATAATACGCCCGGTGTAGGCCAATTCGCGCAACATACCGTCGCCGATGATTCGCGGCAGTCGCTGCAAGGTGCCAACATCAGCAGCCATGCCCATGTCAATTTCCTTGATCGAGAACTGCGCGTCCTCGGCGGCGTAACGCATGTCGCAGGCCGAAATCAAATCGATAGCTCCACCGATGCAATAGCCTTGAACAGCTGCCAGCACTGGCTTACGGCAGTTATCAACGGCGGTAAACGAGGCCTGCATTTGCAGAATTTTGCGCCGCAGCATGCGCGCATTACGGCCAACGTCTTTGCCCAGTTCTGAAGCCACCGATGCCAGCAGCATCAGATCAATACCGGACGAGAAATGTTTACCTGCGCCGCTGAGTACCACCACGCGCACCTCATCCGTGTCATCGACCCATTGAAAAATTTCAATAATCTCTGCCCAAAACGCAGCGTTCATCGCATTGATTTTTTCCGGCCGATTGATTTGCACATGAGCAATGTTATCGATCAGTTCGACGTGAAACGCTTGGTAATCGGACACGGCAGTCCTCCTTGGAAACAGCAATGTGAAGTTAAACAGTGGTCTGACTATAACAAGCCTTCCCCACCCATCGTAAGGTTGCGATTACGCCATTTGCAAGACGACAGAACACACCCAGTTGAATGTATTTTTATGAAAAATCGTCCATACGCTGGAACGGCAGTGTTTGGGGGAGGTCCAGAGTTAAGCCAGCGTGTGAAAGCTTCGGATGCCATGTCATCTATTGCAACTAGCCAAGAAAGCTCAGTCCAGCTGAGCGCATCTTTTCAAAGGCGTGAGAGGGCGATTTGAATACGTTAAATGCATCAATACAGGATGACAGCGAGTGACTAGTCAGGGGCCGTTATCCGAGCGCGCGATCATTTTGGCTCCTACAGACCAGGAAAGCGATTTCGCGCTGACGCTACTTGAACAGGCAGGTTTTACTGTAACCATTGCCGCTGACCTGGCAAATTTGATTGGCGAATTAGCAGCTGGCGCCGGTGTAGCGATTATTGCAGATGAGGCGCTCTACGGAGTCAACATACACGCGCTGCTCGCACTGATGGACCAACAACCGTCTTGGTCCGACCTGCCTATTGTGCTGCTGACTCACGCTGGCGGGCCGGAGCACAATCCTTCGATCCTACTCGGTGCTCATTTGGGCAATGTCACTTTTCTTGAACGTCCTTTCTACCCAGCCACTCTAGTAAGCCTGGTGAGCACCGCATTGCGTGGTCGTCGTCGGCAATACCAAGCGCGAGCACGTATAGATGATCTTTTGGACAGTGAACAGCGTCTCCAAAATGCACTTGAGGCGGGGCGTTTGGGCTCCTGGCAATTGGACCTTAACGACCTTACATTTCACTGTTCGCAAATTAGCAAATCACATCATGGTCGAAACGAGGACGATGCCTTCACATTTGACGACTGGCTAAGCTCGGTGCTGGTCGAAGACCAGTCGACGATGCAGATGGCCCTGCACAGCAGCCTGCGATCGGGGGACGATTACATTGCGCAATACCGCAATGTCTGGCCCGACGGCTCGGTGAATTGGGTGGATGCCCGGGCCAGAGCGATTCGCCGAGAGGATGGCAAAATATACTCGTTTGTTGGCGTGACGTCGGATATCAGCGAGCGCAAACGTGCCGAGGAGCAACTGCGCCGCCTTAATGAATCCCTTGAACAGCAAGTTGAGGAGCGCACAGCACAACTTCGGCACAATGAAGAAGCCCTGCGTCAATCCCAAAAGATGGAAGCCGTGGGCCAACTTACAGGCGGTATTGCCCACGACTTCAACAATATGCTTACTGGAATCATTGGCAGCTTGGAACTTCTGCGCAGAAGACTTTCTCGTGGTCAGACCCAAGACTTGGACAGCTTGATTGACTTAGGGGTGACCTCCGCCAACCGGGCTGCGGCGTTGACACATCGCCTATTGGCCTTTTCCCGTCGGCAGTATCTTGATTCAAAGCCGGTGCACATAAATCAGTTGGTTAACTCCATGAGCGAGTTGATACACCGCAGTTCGGGCAAGACAATCTGTCTGAACATGCAGCTGGACGCACACTTATGGACCGCCGAGGTCGACCCAAACCAATTGGAAAACGCCCTGCTGAACCTTGTTTTGAATGCTCGCGATGCGATGCCTGAGGGCGGACAGCTTATCGTCAGCACCTATAATCAGCGTCTGGACGCAGCCTTTACCTATGCCCATCAAAATTTGCAACCAGGGGAATATGTAGTATTAAGTGTCAGCGACACAGGCTGCGGTATGCCACAAAGTATTATCAACCGGGCATTTGATCCGTTCTTCACCACTAAGCCTATTGGCCAAGGAACTGGCTTAGGCCTTTCGATGATTTATGGGTTCAGCAAACAGTCTCGTGGCCACGTCGCTATTGAGAGCGAAGTGGGTGAAGGCACTACGGTACGCCTCTACCTGCCGCGTTTTCGTGGCGAAGATGAAAATGATGAAATCATTTACCAAAGTAATTTACCGTACGCCAAGGCCGGTGAAACCATTCTTATCGTCGAGGACGATCCCGCTGTACGAGTACTGGTGGGCGAAGTGCTCAGCGATTTAGGTTACGCCTATGTATGCGCGGGAAGTGCCGACGCGGCAATGCCCATCCTTGAGTCGGGCCAGCGTATTGATTTAATGATCAGCGATGTCGGCCTACCAGGCATGAATGGAAGACAACTGGCCAACGTGGGTCGCCAATTACGTCCTTCCTTAAAAGTTCTGTTCATCAGCGGTTACGCCGAAAGCGCCGTCGTGCGTGCCGGATTTCTTGATTCAGGAATGCAGATGATTACCAAGCCATTTGCCTTCGATCACCTAACAGCAAAGGTAAGGGAGATGATCGAAGCGTAAATGCCCGGAAATCGCTCAACTTAAATCAACAAACTTTTAATCTGGCTATGCAGCCGTTCCATAGTAAAGGGCTTGGTCAGGATCGGTGCTCGTAAAGCAATGGGGCTTCCAGACTCAGTAATCTCAGCAGGGTAACCACTGATGAATATAACTTTGAGTTCAGGTCGCAGCTTGACCGCAGGTTCGGCGATCATCACACCGGATATACCGCCCGGTAAGCGGTAATCGGTAATCATCAAGTCCAAATGAGGTTTAGTCGCCAGAATTTCGAACGCTTGCTCCCCATTTTCAGCTTGCAAAACTTTATAACCTTCCCCAGATAGGTAGTCGGCGAGCAGCATTAAAATCAGCGGCTCGTCTTCGACAATAAGTACGACATTTTCTGC
This sequence comes from Pseudomonas sp. AB6, assembly GCF_034314105.1. Lineage (NCBI taxonomy): Bacteria > Pseudomonadati > Pseudomonadota > Gammaproteobacteria > Pseudomonadales > Pseudomonadaceae > Pseudomonas > Pseudomonas sp. AB6. The sequence goes on along the minus strand of NZ_JAVIWJ010000001.1, from coordinate 1,406,069 downwards.
ATCAGAACTCATGGGTATGCCTTAAGCCTTTGGTTAGCTGCCATTACGACCCTAGAGTACGACAGAGGTTGCGTTGTCCGTCGGACAATTCTCACCGTTGATCACAGCGGTAGACTGACCCGAAACAAAGCTCCAGCGCCCTCCTCACTCTCAACAGTAATTGTGCCCGCGTGTGCGGTGACAATCTGTTCTGAGATGAACAACCCCAAACCCAAACCGGCTATAGCGTGTTTAGCCGATACGCGTTCGAATTGCTGAAAAATCCGCTTCTGATTTTCTGCACTGACCCCAATACCCTGATCCAGAACCTCTACCCTCGCTTGCCCGTCCTGGCTATAAACGCTAACGCTGATGGGTTTTCTCGCTCCGTAGCGCAATGCGTTAGTCAGCAGGTTAGCAACCACTTGCTCGATACGAAATTCATCCCATGTACCTACGACGGGTGAACCCGCCGTCAGTGACACGATGGATTCAGCAGCGGCAATTTGGGCAGAAAAATTCTCAAGCAGTTTGGTGACCAGTTGCACCAGATCAAATCGACTAGGACGAATCGATAGTTTTCCGGTACGGATACGCGAGACATCAAGCATGTCTTCAATGAGCCTGATCAGGCTTTGAATCTGCCGCTCATCCCGGTCGACCATCGCCCGCAGCTTATCCAGGGTAAACGCTGCAGTGTTGTCTTTAGCCAAGTGCAACTTGCGCAGCTGGGTTTCCAGAATCAATCCGTTCAGCGGCGTACGCACCTCATGAGAAACAATCGACATGAAGTCATCGCGCATTCGTACAGCATGCTTCAACTCATTCTGCGTGGTCTGGAGTTCTGTGAGCAAAGCCTCTTGTTCCTGGCGGCTTTGTTCTAGAGCGTCGACCTGTTGTTTCATGGCTTTACGTTGCCGAAAGAGGTCAACGAATACATTGACCTTGCTTTTCACTGCGTGAATATCCAGCGGCTTGTGCAAAAAATCTACAGCTCCACTTTCGTAGCCTTTGAATGCATAGTTCAGCTCACGGCCGGCGGCGCTAACGAAGACGATCGGAATGTTTTTCGTTTTTTCGGTGCCACGCATCAGTTCTGCCAGTTCAAAACCGTTCATTCCCGGCATTTGGACATCAAGAATGGCTAACGCAAATTCATGTTGTAGCAGCAATGACAGCGCCTCATCGGCAGACAAGGCTTTATAGACCGCTCGGTCTTCGCGCTTGATCAGCGCTTCAAGGGCCAACAGGTTTTCTGGCAGATCATCAACGATCAGCAGTTTGGCTTGTACTTCACTTAGCATGCGATTCTTTCCAGCTCGACCAACAGTTGACCGATATCACTCAAACAGAGAATGCGATCCGGCACGCTCAGCGCCAGGGCGGAATTGGGCATAACGGACGCCTGCGCGGTTTTAGGGTCTTGAACCACCGTAAAACCCCCTCTTTGTTTAATCTGTGCCAGCCCGCGAGCCCCATCAGCGTTAGCCCCGGTGAGCAACATCCCGGCCAGGCGTTGTCCATACGCGTCGGCGGCTGACTCAAAAAGAATGTCGATACTGGGGCGAGAATAATGGACACGATCTTCAAGGCTCAGCGAAAAACTGAGATCACGTTCCACTGACACGTGATAACCGGGAGTGGCGAAATACAGCGTGCCGGACGCGATAAGTTCCTTATCAGCGACCTCTTTAACCTCCATCTCTAGGTGCTGTTGAAACACCGCAACCAGGCGGCTACGGCGCTCATCGGGTAGGTGTAATACCACGATGATCGGCAAACCATAACCGGGTGCCAACGCAGAAAAAATTTTTAGCAAGGCTTCAACTCCACCTGCCGATGCACCGATGACAATCGCATCAACAATGGGCAGCGGTCCGCCTGAAACCGATAGAGCGTTCTCATGGATCATCATGATTTACGGTAGATCCGTTCCTGTTTGACTAAGGCCTCGAAGCTTTTGCTATACCCCGAAAAGTCGAGCGTCTCTTTACTTCCCAGCACTAGAAACCCGCGATGACACAGCGAATCATGGAACAACCCGAACGCCCGGTCCTGCAATTTTTTATTGAAATAGATCAGTACGTTCCGACAGGAAATCAACTGAGTTTCTGAAAATACGCTGTCAGTGGCCAAGCTGTGGTCAGCAAACGTCACGTTCTCCCGCAAGGTCTTGTCGAAAATCGCGTAATCATACGCCGCCGTGTAGTAATCGGAAAACATCTGCTCGCCGCCGGCCTTTCGATAGTTCTCGGTGTACGCCCGAATATTTTCTAAAGCGAAAATGCCTTGTTTGGCCTTTTCCAACGAGCGGGGATTAATGTCAGTGGCATAGATTATGGTTCGTTCAAGCAAGCCTTCCTCACGCAGCAAAATGGCCATGGAGTAAACCTCTTCGCCAGTGCTGCAGCCCGCAATCCAGATTTTAATAGACGGATAGGTTTTTAGTAGCGGCACGACTTCCTGGCGAATGGCTAAAAAATGCGCCGGGTCGCGAAACATTTCGCTAACAGGAATCGTCAGATACTGCAGCAATTGCAGAAATGCGGTCGGATCATGCAGCACCCTTTCTTGTAACGCCGAAATGGTTTTGCAGCCGAACTGGATCAATGCATGGTTGACCCGTCGCTTGACTGAAGCACCGGAATAATCGCGAAAGTCATAGCTATATTTGAGGTAAATGGCCTCAATCAGTAGACGCAATTCAATTTCAGCATTCCGTTCATGAGGCATGGCGCAAATCCGGATACTCAAGTCTGAGAGTCAACTTAGTGGTCTCAAAATCGCAGACGTTCCGTTCAGAAACGTTCCATTTTCGGCAGCCACACCCTAATTAACGAAAAGAGTCGATCAAGGTCGATAGGCTTGGCCAGATAATCATTGGAACCGGCCTGCAGGCAGCGCTCCTGATCGTCTTTCATCGCCTTGGCGGTGACCGCAATGATTGGCAGTTTTCGCCAGCGTGGGTTTTTGCGAATTTCAATCGTGGCTTCGTAGCCATCCATTTCCGGCATCATCACGTCCATCAGCACTAAGTCGATATCGTCCACTTCGCCCAGTTTTTTGATGGCCTCGAAACCGTTACGCGCCATTTCAACCACGGCGCCTTTATGCTCCAAGGCGCTGGTCAGTGCGAAGATATTGCGCACGTCGTCGTCGACGACCAAAATTTTTCGCCCCTCGAACACCTTGTCGCGGCTGCGCGCGGTCTTGAGCATCTTCTGGCGTTCGTTGGAGAGTTTAGATTCCACTTTGTGCAGAAACAACGTCACTTCATCCAGCAAGCGTTCGGGCGAACGAGCGCCCTTGATAATGATTGAGCGTGAATACTTGAGCAGCTCGGCTTCTTCATCTCGGGTCAGGTTTCGGCCGGTATAGACGATGACGGGTGGAAATGCGCAGATGTCTTCGGTTGACATACGCTTGAGCAAATCATTGCCCAGCATGTCCGGGAGCTTGAGGTCGATGATCATACAGTCGTAGATGTTGTCGCGAAGCAGTGACAACGCATCCTGAGCAAAGCCAACGGCCGTTATTTCGATGTCATCATCCCCAATCAGGCGGGCAATACTGTCTCGCTGCAAGGCATCGTCTTCAACCAACAGGATACGTTTGACCTTCTGGGTTAACTTGGCTTCGAGCTTGGCAAAAACGTCTTTAAGCTCCTCGCGGGTTGTCGGTTTAACCGCATACCCGATCGCCCCCATGTGCATGGCCGCCTCTTGCCGATCTTCGACCGATATCACGTGCACCGGTATGTGTCGGGTAGGCGCCAGCTCTTTCAAACGCTGCAAGACCGTGAGACCTGAGTGATCGGGCAAGCGCATATCCAGCAAAATCGCATCGGGGACAAATTGCACCGCCAAGTTAAAACCGTCATCGGCGGCATGAGCCACTAGGCACTGGTATCCCAGTTCGTGCGCTAAGTCGAACAGGATCTGCGCAAAACGGACCTCGTCCTCGATGACCAAAATGCATCGAGATTTGAAAGGGGCGTTATGTCGATCATCGGCAAACAGCGCTACCGGCTCTTGAACGAGAGCGGTCGCCGGAACGATCACCGGCAGCAAGGGGGGCACTGGAATCACCGCTGGCTGCTCGCCGTATTGTAGCTGGACCTGCTCGACATACTGCTCTGGCAGCACCAATGTGAAAATGCTGCCTTGCTCGGGAGCGCTGGTGACAGTAATTGATCCACCCAATAGACCGGCAAGGTCGCGCGAAATCGATAGCCCCAGGCCCGTGCCGCCATAACGTCGATTCGTGGTGCCGTCAGCCTGACGGAAGGCCTCGAAAATACTCTCTTGATGCTCCTCAGCAATACCGATCCCCGAATCGCGCACCGTAAACGTAATGCCCTCACCAGGCTGGCGCGAAACGATCAAGCTGACGCTTCCGCGTTCGGTGAATTTGACCGCGTTCGATAACAAGTTTTTCAGAACTTGCTCCAGGCGCTGGCGGTCGGTGAATAGCATCGTTGGCGCCCCCGCCTGCAATTCAACCTGGAAATCGAGCTTTTTGTCATTAGCCAGAGGCTGAAACATCCCCCGCAGACCTTCAACCAAACGCGCCACGCTAGTGTTTTCCGGACGCATGTCCAGCTTGCCGGCTTCGACTTTTGAAATATCGAGAATATCGTTAATCAAATTCAGCAAATCGTTGCCAGCCGAATAGATAGACTCGGCGAATTTAACCTGCTCCGCAGTCAAGTTTTCCGTGGGGTTTTCCGCCAGCAACTTTGCCAAAATCAACGAACTGTTCAGCGGCGTACGCAACTCGTGGGACATGTTGGCGAGAAATTCTGATTTGTATTTGCTGGAACGTTGCAGCTCATGGGCACGTGCTTCGAGTTCAACTTGAGCATTGTTCAGTTTTTCGTTATTGCGATCTAGCGCATCGCGCTGATCCGCCATGGCTTGGGCTTGCTCGGCCAACTGTTCGTTGGTTTGCTCCAGCTCTGCCTGTTGGGTCTCTAAATGAACTTGGGACTCCTTAAGAATCCTTGACTGCTCTTCAAGTTCTTCATTGGCGGTTTTCAGCTCTTCTTGCTGCACTTGCAATTCTTCATTCAACTGCTGGGTTTGCGCGAGCACTTCCTGCAACCGCTGCCGATACCTCGCAGCTTCAATAGAGGTGCCAATATTATCGGAAATCACCTGCATAAATTCGACGTCACGCTCGGTTAGCGGACGCAAGAAACCGAGTTCTATTACCCCATTGACCTCATCATCGTTGCTGGTCGGAACAACAATGACGCTACGTGGCGAACCTTCGCCCAACCCGGAACTGACCTTAAAGTAGTCTTGTGGTACCTCGTCCAGCGTGATGATCTTATCCTGCTGGGCCGCTTGACCGATCACACCTTCGCCGCTGTAGATAGACTGTTCATGCTGTTCTTGTTCGCGGGAAAAACCATAAGAAGCGATGCGTCGAAACCCTCCGTTCTCCTGACGAACATACATCGCTGCGACGGCTGTTCCCAGAAACTGAGCGAAAAACTGCAGCACGTTTCGACCCAAAAGATTTAGCGTTAGTTGGCCGAGCACCTGCTCAGCCAACTCGCTCTGACCGTTGCGCAACCAAGCAACATGCTGCAAACGTAAGGCGTGGTCTTCTTGCAGTTTCAAATTATCGCTATAACTCCCCGATAACATAAGCATGTCGCGTCGACCGACGAAGGCTACGAGTCCGCTGATGGACAAGACAAATATCAGGTAAAGGCTGACAGTCAGGATCGTCGTGCGAGTGACATCTTCATTGCGAGACGTACGTAACTGTTGCTCCATCTGCACCGCAACTTCATATTCAGTACGAATTTCGTCGGACAACCGCTTGCCGCGCCCAGCTCGGATGGCGCTTTGATAGTCTCCGTTTTGGCGGCGTAGATTGATCATTTCCTGGGCAAAATCATTCCAGTCGTTCTGCAGAGCAGACAGGCGCCTGAAACGATCAACTTGAGGAGGGTTATCGGCGACAAGTTCCTCAAGCCCTTTAAGCTCATTGCTTATTGCAGGCTTAGCGACCTCATAGGGATCTAGAAAATGCTCATCGCCGGTCAACAGGAAACCGCGCATCCCGGTCTCCATGTCCACCGACAGCTTTAAAGAGCGGTTAGCGTTGTTGATAACCCTATCGGTATGTTCAACCCATTGAATTGTTGACAATAAATACGTAATTAAAACGATAAAAAATACGGCGCTCAGGACCCCTACGCCTAAAGGTAAACTGATATTTCGGGTTAACATTTTGCGAAAGTGTTGCTCGTCAATCGAAGACGGATGGTTCATCAGGAGGCCCGGGCGAATTCATCGAAACCGCAGATTCTGCCGCAAACATCACGAAAAGACCCGATATCTTAGATAAAAAATAAAAAAATTCAGGTACATAGCGGGCACATGCAGTGTTGATTCGCCGTTGTGATTAGAATAGGCTCAAAAAAACACTCGTTTGAATAGATTTTTGGCAAATATTGAACTTGTCGTCACTTTTTACTCACTGATGATCAGGCTGTACAGAGACAATCAGCCATCTTTCCCGCTTTCATTCCAAGGAGTACTTCATGTCCACAGGCGCCAGCACCATCCTTGTAGTGGAAGACGATCACATTGTGCGCATGTTGATTGTAGATGTGCTGGAGGAGCTGAAATACACCGTATTCGAAGCAGCTGACGCTGAATCTGCTCTTGAGCAGCTGAGTGATCCTGAAAAAACCTTTGATTTACTTATGACCGATCAGGGTCTGCCAGACATGAAGGGCGTTGACCTTGCCAACGCTGCTTTGGCATTGCGCCCGGCGTTGCCGGTCTTGTTCGCCAGTGGTTATTCGGAGAACATTGACGTGCCCAAAGGCATGCACATGATCGGCAAACCTTTTTCGATTGACCAACTGCGCGATAAGGTCAGGAAAATTCTGAGCCCTACCCATTGATGCGCAACGTGTTGCACAACGCGGGATTGCGCCCCATTCATTAAAAATGAGTTGTTTCCAGCTGACCAAGACCTTGGGATGCTGCGCAAAATCAAGCGCTCAAGTGCGCAATGACCTGCACAGCAGGTAAGCACTAACCGCTATTTATTTTGAATACACATGAGTTAAATCGCATAGCCTATTGTTTTTGTTCGATATTTTATTTATGGCATGACTCTTGATGAAGACCAGTTCCGCGACGCATGTGTATGTGTCGATGTGAACTGCATATTTATAAACCAGGAGAGTTTCATGCCAACACCCGCTTATTTAACCATCGTAGGCACCAAGCAAGGTCTGATCACCGAAGGTACTTTCACGGCCCCCTCGGTTGGCAACATCTACCAAGAAGGTCATGAAGACCAAATCCTGGTACAAGCCTTCGCCCATCAAATTATTATCCCGCGCGACCCTCAGTCCGGCCAACCCACTGGCCAGCGTGTACATAAACCGCTGATGATCACCAAGGTATTCGACAAATCCTCGCCTTTGATTTTTACTGCATTGACTACTGGCGAAATGCTGACCAAATGCCGTCTGGAGTGGTTTCGCACCTCAGCGTCCGGCGCCCAGGAGCACTACTTCACTATCGAGCTGGAAGACGCTCTGATTGTTGACGTCAACTCGCGGATGCCGAACTGCCAAGACCCAAGCCAGTCGCATTTCACCCACCTTGAAGACGTTTACTTCACCTACCGCAAAATTATCTGGACACACGAAGTCAGCGGCACTTCAGGTTCAGATGATTGGCGCATCCCCGTCGCGGGCTAACCTCTCTAGCGTAATAAACAACGGGCAGGCTTCCCTGGCCGTTGTTTACTGTCACGCGGTTCTTCCTATGCGCCTGGCGCCCTGTGGTTTAATTGCCCCTTCTGATCAAAAGAAGTCTTCCACATGAGCCTGTACCAGCCGAGCACTCCCACGCACGTGCTCATCATCGGTTATGTCTGGCCCGAACCGCGTTCCTCGGCAGCCAGTGGGCACATGATGCAAATCATCGACTGTTTTTTGGAGCAAGGCTGGCAGATCACCTTCACCAGTCCTGCTGCTGCAGGTGAGCACAAAGCTGATCTTTCGGCGCTGGGCATTTGTGAAATCACGATCGAGCTCAACAACAGCAGCTTCGATACATTTATCACCGAGCTTAATCCTGACATCGTATTGTTTGATCGCTTCATGATGGAGGAGCAATTCGGCTGGCGCGTTGAGAAGCACTGTCCGAATGCACTGCGGATTTTAGAGACCGCCGACTTGCAATGCCTACGCGACGCACGTCATCAGCTGCTCAAAGATCACCTCAAGAACAACTCAGAGCCTGATGATTTAACTGAATTTTTCGGATCTCTTTCCCACGGCATTCTGCAACCGATGGCGGACAGTGACGTCGCTAAACGGGAAATCGCCTCGCTTTATCGCTCTGACCTCAACCTGATCATCTCCGACGTAGAAATCGACCTGCTTACAGATCACTTAAATGTTCCACAATCATTGCTGCACTGGTGCCCGTTCATGCTGGCTGACATTCCCAGCCAAGGGCCAGCGTTCGATGAACGTGCGCACTTCCTCACTATCGGCAACTTCCGGCATGCGCCTAACTGGGACGCGGTGCTGTGGCTGAAAACTGCAATTTGGCCATTGATTCGCCAACAGCTGCCGTCTGCGCAACTGCATATCTACGGCGCCTACACCCCACCCAAAGCCACCGCCCTGCACAATGCTGCGCAGGGTTTTCATGTGATGAACTGGGCCGAGGATGCGCTGGAAGTCATGTCCGGCGCCCGCATCTGCCTGGCACCCCTGCGCTTTGGCGCCGGCATCAAGGGCAAACTCCTCGACGCCATGCTCTGCGGCACGCCTAGCGTCACCACGCCCATTGGCGCCGAGGCCATGCACGGCGAACTGCCATGGCCCGGCGCAGTCGCCAGCAGCGCCAACGAGATTGCCGCTGCCGCCGTCGAACTGTATCGCGATGAAACTCTATGGAACGTAGCGCAGGCAAAAGGTTGGGCATTGGTGGCTGCGCGTTATCGCCATCAGCAACACTGCGCTAGTTTGATAACCCGCATCGAAGAGTGTCGAAAAAACCTGCAACAACAGCGCTCAGAGAACTTTACCGGCGCCATGCTCCGTCATCACCTTCACAAAAGTACCCAGTACATGGCGCAGTGGATTGAGGCGAAGAATCGGAACGCTCATTGAATTTGATGGCGGTGTTTGAGGCTGACTTACGTGCGAAATCGCAGCTTCAAATGTAGGAGTATTCCTAAACTCAGGTGAAGTGCAGTCTCGAATATCTTGGCTTGATAAAGTTTTGAGGTTTTCAATCCAAGGATAGATACCCATGCCGATGCCAGCTTCCCCTCCAACCGAATCAGTGGACTCCGATATTTACACAGCCGCTCGCCAGAGAAGCTATTTTCCTAATGGAGCAGCTTTTTTATACTCTTGGTTCTACACAGGTCCGAATCGGGGGCCATGGGATTACAAGCAGATATCCCGAAGCTACGAAGATTTTGGAAATTTCAATTACGGTGCCACAGGTACTGCCATCACGGCCAGGAGCGCGCTCAGCAAGGTTTGCGCAGTAAATACGTATCCATGATCCAGCCTTTTTCGCGTCTGGCCGTTTCACGGACGCGTTTGATGTCAGCGCTGACGTCATTAAGCGGTCCCGAGATCAGGATTTCATCCGGCGTGCCCAGGTACGCCCCCCAATAAATGTGCAAATTGCTGTCGGTCAGGCGATCAAAGGCACAATGGGCGTCGAGCATCACCACCACATTTTCGATGCTGTGGGCGTCTTGCTGCGTTAATCGGCGTCCGGTGGTGATGTGAATTGGCTCGCCAATACGATTCAGCGGCACACGATGCTGAGCAACCAGTGCCTGCACACTGGTAATCCCGGGAATGACTTGATAATCGAATGGCTGAGCACCGCGTGCCAAGACCCGGTCAAGGATTCGCAGGGTGCTGTCGTAGAGTGATGGATCGCCCCACACCAAAAAACCACCCACCTCACCCTCGCCCACTTCATCGGCGATGAGTTGCCCGAACAGCACCGCTCGCTGCTCATGCCAGACTTCAATGCCCGCTTCATAAGACCCCAGATTTTCCAGCCGCACTGGGTCCTGCACTTGCACAATCCTGTAATTATCGTGAGCGATGTAGCGCTCGCATATATCCATCCTCAAACGCAAAAGATCGTCATTTTCATAACCCTTATCGAGCACGAAGAACACATTCGTCTGGTTCATCGCGTTCACCGCCTGAATCGTGATCTGTTCCGGGTGCCCGGCACCAATACCAATCAGCAGGATTTTTTTCATTAAGTAACCACTCCAAATGACGCGTGCTTTAAGCCTATAGACAGTGAACACCCGTTGCGGGGCAAGCAAACAGGGGCAAATTTTGCGGCATTGACGAATCAAAAATGATCGACTGCCTTGCACGTTTGGGTCAAGACGTACAAATTGTCGTCAAAGTCGCACCGCATTCCTGGCGCGAGGGACGGGCTGAAGTAATACTTGCCTGACGGATACATCACTGCGACGAACTACACATGATAAGAACAACAAGAATTACCGACCCATCCTATGAGCTCATGGACGACCATAACGGCCTGTCGATCATCTATCGCGAACATGGTTTCCCATGCCCGCTGGTGCGTTGGCATTTTCACAAGGAATATGAGCTGCATCTGATCGTCGCCAGCTCAGGGAAAGTTTTTGTGGGCGATTACATAGGCAATTTCTACCCTGAAAGCTTGTTTTTGACAGGTCCTAACCTGCCGCATAACTGGATCAGCCAGGTCGACGAGGACGAAGTCGTACCCAAGCGCGACATGCTGGTGAATTTTACCGATGAATTATTTGAAAGCGGCAACCTGGTATTTGCCGAACTCAAAACCCTGGCTCCTCTGCTGGAGCGGGCCCAGTATGGGATCGAATTCCGCTGTAAGCGAACCATCCGTCTGGCCATGAAGCTGATGCAAAAAATTGCCGACAGCAAAGGTATCAGCCGCTTGGGGCATTTTTTCATTTTATTGGAGTTGCTGGCGGCCAGCGATGATATTCAATTGCTGTCGGGCACCAAATCGCCACAATTGCCAGATGAACACAGCGTCGACCGAACTAACCGGGCCGTCGACTATATATTTGCCCATTACGCACGCGAGTTACCACTTGAAGAAGTGGCCGAATACCTAGGTATGAAACCAACGTATTTTTCACGAGTGTTCAAGCAAGCCACAGGCCGTTGCTTTGTGGAATTCGTAAACCGGTTGCGTATCAGCAAATCCTGCGAGCTGCTGGCAGTAGGCGACAAGCCCGTGACCGACGTCTGTTTCGAGTCTGGATTTAATAATATTTCGAACTTCAATCGCCGCTTCCAGCAGCTCAAAGGCATGACTCCCTCGCACTATCGTCGATTAGCCGTGCAACGCCTAACGGAACAAAACCGATACTGAATCACCCCTCTTCATCTCTCGTCAAAAATTTCAAAACCGCTCTATGCTATGCAGCGACGGGACTTCGGTGCTTTTACAGTTACACACTCAGTGCAAAATAGTATTAGTTTGAGTGCTGCGCAGGATTTGTCATTGCACGCCGAGACCGTTGTAATTAGTAGACAGCCTTCCTTACCTCTGGAGGCTACAAAAACAATAACTGACCCTCTGTAGCCTACTGGGCGCGGATGAGGATTAATCGATGAAAACCCCCGCAAAGCTATTACTTGCAAGCACCTGCCTGGCACTCAGCGGCATCGCTTCTGCTGGCACTGTGACCATCGCTACGGTCAACAACAGTGACATGATTCGTATGCAGCGCCTCTCGAAAACCTTCGAGCAAGAACACCCAGACATTAAATTAAATTGGGTTGTGCTGGAAGAAAACGTTCTACGCCAGCGACTTACAACTGACATCGCTACCAAGGGCGGACAATTCGACGTGCTGACTATCGGCATGTACGAAGCCTCACTCTGGGGCCAAAAAGGTTGGCTCGAAGAAATGAAAGACTTGCCAGCCAGTTACGCGCTGGATGATGTGTTCCCATCAGTACGTGATGGTCTGTCGGTCGATGGCAAACTTTTTGCCCTGCCGTTTTACGCTGAAAGCTCGATGACTTATTACCGCACCGATTTGTTCAAGGCTGCAGGTTTGACCATGCCTGAGCGCCCAACCTGGACTCAAATTGCCGGGTTCGCAGCCAAGCTTACGGATAAAACCAAAGAGCAGTACGGCATATGTTTGAGAGGTAAAGCAGGCTGGGGCGAAAACATGGCGCTGATCAGCACCATTGCCAACTCGTATGGCGCACGCTGGTTCGACGAGCAATGGAAACCGCAGTTCGACCAACCTGAGTGGAAAAATGCGCTGAATTTCTATGTTAAAACCATGAAGGATTCGGGCCCTCCAGGCGCTTCCAGCAACGGTTTCAACGAAAACCTGGCGCTGTTCAACAGCGGCAAGTGCGCTATTTGGGTTGATGCCACCGTTGCCGGTTCGTTCGTGACCGACAAGACCCAAAGCAAAGTCGCTGACAATGTAGGTTTCACCTACGCACCGCACGAGGTCACCGACAAAGGATCGGCGTGGTTGTACTCCTGGGCACTGGCGATCCCGACCAGCGCAAAAAACCAGACGGACGCCAAAGCCTTCAGCGAGTGGGCAACCTCCAAGGAATACGCAGCGTTAGTGGCCAAGACTGACGGCGTCGCCAACGTTCCACCTGGCACTCGTGCATCGACCTATAGCGATGCGTACATGGCAGCGGCACCCTTCGCCAAAATAACCCTGGAATCGCTGAAAGCGGTCACACCAAAAACACCGACGCTTAAGCCGGTGCCTTACGTTGGCATTCAGTTGGTGACCATCCCAGAGTTTCAGGCGATCGGTACCTCCGTTGGGCAACAGTTCTCGGCAGCGTTAGTCGGCTCCAGCACGGTGGATGCTGCTCTGGCTTCGGCACAGACCACTACCGAGCGAGACATGAAGCGCGCGGGCTATCCGAAGAAATAGTCACAAATGTTGCCAGTGCCGAGCAGCGTTGCGCTGCTCGGCACCTTGTCCAGGCTGCACCGAGTTTCGGAGTCACCATGAATACTTCTGCCATCAATCCTCGTCTGGATACATCCAGCCCGCCCCCCAAAGCAAAACGCCGTCTGACTAAACCGGGCTGGTATCTGGTCAGCCCCTCTGTGTTGATGTTGTTGGTGTGGATGATCGTGCCATTGGGCATGACCGTTTATTTCTCCACAATTCGGTACAACTTATTGTCGCCTGGCGACCATGAATTTGTCGGGCTGGAAAACTTTACGTATTTCATTACCGACAGCGGGTTTATCCCTGGCGCCACCAACACCTTGTTGCTGGTGGGCAGCGTGCTGGCGATCAGTGTCGTTCTCGGCGTATTGATTTCCGCTTTATTGGAGGCCAGCGAATTTTTCGGTCGCGGCATCGTACGTGTGATGTTGATTTCGCCGTTTTTCATCATGCCGACGGTCAGCGCCCTGATCTGGAAAAATCTGATTTTCCACCCCGTGTCGGGAATTCTCGCAGCGCTCTGGAGGGTCTTGGGCGCGCAGCCGGTGGACTGGCTGGCTCACTTCCCGCTGCTGTCGATCATCATCATTGTGTCTTGGCAATGGCTGCCGTTCGCCATTTTGATCCTGATGACCGCGATGCAATCGCTGGATCAGGAGCAGAAAGAAGCTGCGCGCTTGGATGGCGCCGGTCCTATCGCGATCTTTTGGCACCTGACGTTGCCGCATCTGGCGCGACCGATTGCCGTTGTAATCATGATCGAGACGATCTTCCTGCTCTCGGTATTTGCCGAAATCTTCACCACCACCAACGGCGGGCCGGGCTATGCGTCGACTAACCTTGCCTATCTGATCTACAACCAGGCTCTGCTGCAGTTCGACGTCGGTATGGCTTCGGCCGGCGGCTTGATTGCCGTAGTCATCGCCAACATTGCCGCGATTATCCTGATTCGGATGATCGGTAAAAACCTCACCGACAAGTCATGAGGGCCCTGCCATGATGACGCTCAAACAATCCCGCCGCCTGCAAAGCGTGCTGCTGGGCGCCCTGTCCTGGGCGATTGCAGCACTGATCTTTTTCCCGATTTTTTGGATGGTATTGACCAGTTTCAAAACCGAGATTGATGCTTTCGCCACGCCGCCGCAGTTCTTCTTCACCCCGACGCTGGAAAACTACATCCATATCCAGGAACGCAGTGATTACTTCCACTTCGCCTGGAATTCGATCGTCATTTCTTTCAGCGCCACCCTCATTTGTTTGCTGGTTGCTGTTCCAGCGGCTTATTCCATGGCTTTTTTTGAGACCAAGCGCACTAAAGGCACGCTGCTGTGGATGCTCTCGACCAAAATGCTGCCGCCCGTGGGTGTGCTGATGCCGATCTACTTACTGGCCAAGACCTTCGGCCTGCTGGACACACGCTTTGCGCTGATCGCCATCTACACCCTGATCAACCTGCCGATTGTGGTTTGGATGATTTACACCTATTTCAAGGATATTCCGCCGGATATTCTTGAGGCTGCGCGCTTGGATGGTGCTACCACCGCCCAAGAAATATTCCGCGTTCTCGTTCCTATCTGCAAAGGCGGACTGGCGTCCACGGCGCTGCTGTCATTGATTCTATGTTGGAACGAAGCGTTCTGGTCATTGAACCTGACCTCATCAAACGCGGCGCCGTTGACGGCCCTGATCGCCTCCTACTCCAGCCCTGAAGGGCTGTTCTGGGCCAAGCTTTCTGCGGTCTCGACCCTAGCCTGTGCGCCAATCTTGATCTTCGGCTGGATCAGCCAAAAACAACTGGTTCGCGGCCTGTCTTTCGGCGCCGTCAAATAGATAGTTTCAGCCTCTTTAACGAGAGCAGAACGGAGGCCATATGGCTAACCTGAGCATTAGAAATTTACAAAAAGGCTTCGACGGCCACGAGATTCTCAAAGGTATTGACCTGGACGTTCGCGACCGTGAGTTCGTGGTCTTTGTAGGACCCTCGGGCTGTGGCAAATCAACCCTGCTGCGGTGTATCGCCGGGCTTGAAGACGTCAGTGGCGGCACCATCGAGCTTGATGGACGTGACATTACCGAAGTGTCCCCGGCCAAGCGTGACCTGGCCATGGTGTTTCAAACCTATGCGCTGTACCCCCACATGACGGTGCGTAAAAACATGTCCTTCGCCCTCGACCTGGCAGGCGGTGATAAAGCCGAGGTCGACCGCAAAGTCGCCGAAGCCGCGCGTATTTTGCAACTGGAACCGCTGCTGGAGCGCAAACCGAAACAGCTGTCCGGCGGCCAGCGCCAGCGGGTCGCCATCGGGCGTGCCATCGTGCGTAATCCAAAAGTCTTCCTGTTCGACGAACCGTTATCCAACCTCGACGCCGCCCTGCGAGTACAGACCCGGCTAGAACTGTCGCGGCTGCACAAAGAACTGAAAGCAACCATGATCTATGTGACCCACGACCAGGTCGAAGCCATGACCCTGGCCGACAAAGTGGTGGTCCTAAATGGCGGTAAAGTCGAACAGGTCGGTACGCCCTTGGAGCTCTATCACCACCCGGCCAATCTGTTTGTCGCCGGCTTTCTCGGCACGCCAAAAATGGGCTTCCTCAAAGGCAAGATCACCCGCAGCGACAGCACGGGCTGTGATGTGTCCCTTGATGCCGGTGCCATTGTCAGCCTGCCGTTGAGCGGCACCAGCCTGACGGTTGGCAGTTCGGTAACCTTGGGCATTCGTCCAGAACACTTGAACATCGCCAACGTCGGCGACTGTCAGATACAAGTGATCGCTGATGTCAGCGAGCGACTGGGCAGCGACACGTTTTGCCACGTGCGTACCGCGTCCGGCGAAGCCTTGACCATGCGCATCCGCGGCGATCTTGCCAGTAAGTACGGCGAAACGCTGAACTTGCATCTGGATAGCGCCCACTGCCATTTGTTCGACGCCCAAGGTTTGGTCATCACCCACGCCTTACAGGTCGCCGCTTAAGCATTCGAGAGTTCTGAACATGAAGCTCAACAAGCAAAACCTGTCGCAATTGGATCCGCATGTTGCCCGCCCAGCCTACGCGCCGAGTGAAATCCGTCAAGGCATCGCACACATTGGCGTCGGTGGTTTCCACCGTGCACATCAGGCGTTTTACACCGATGCACTGATGAACACCGGCGAAGGCCATGACTGGAGCATCTGCGGCATCGGCTTACGACCGGAAGATCTCGGCGTGCGCGATGCGTTACAAGGTCAGGACTATCTGTACACGCTGTACGAACTGGGTGACACCGACGACACCGAGACTCGCATCATAGGCTCCATCAGCGGCATGCTGCTGGCTGTCGACGGTATCCAGGCGCTGATCGACAAGCTCGCCAGCCCGCAGATTCGCATTGTTTCGCTGACCATCACCGAAGGCGGCTATTGCATCGACGACAGCAACGGCGAATTCATGGCGCACCTGCCACAGATTCAGCACGACCTCGCGCACCCGGCAGCACCTACCACTGTGTTTGGTTTGCTGTGCGCAGCCTTGGCCAAGCGCCGCCTGAACGGCACGCCAGCATTTACCCTGATGTCTTGCGATAACCTGCCGCATAACGGTGCCGTGGCCCGCAAAGCGTTGCTGGCGTTCGCCACCTTGCGCGACGCCGATCTGCACGACTGGATCGCCTCCAACGTCAGCTTTCCGAACGCCATGGTTGATCGCATCACCCCCATGACCAGCACCGCTCACCGCTTGCAGTTGCATGACGAAAAAGGTATCGACGATGCCTGGCCGGTGGTCTGTGAACCTTTCGTGCAATGGGTGTTGGAAGACAAGTTCGTCAACGGACGTCCGGCCTGGGAAAAAGTCGGTGTGCAGTTCACTGACGATGTAACGCCTTACGAAGATATGAAAATCAAGTTACTTAATGGCAGCCATTTGGCATTAACGTATTTGGGCTTTTTGCAGGGCTACCGCTTCGTCCACGAAACCATGAACGATCCACTGTTCGTGCGCTACATCCGCACCTACATGGACCTGGACGTGACGCCGCAATTGGCCTCGGTGCCCGGCATTGATCTGGAAACCTACAAAGACACGCTGATTCAGCGCTTCTCCAACCAGGCCATCGCCGACCAACTGGAGCGGGTGTGCTCGGACGGTTCTTCAAAGTTTCCCAAGTTTACGGTGCCCACCATCAATCGGCTGATTCTCGATAAGGGCAACCTGGACCGTGCATCGCTGGTGGTCGCAGCCTGGGCGGTGTACCTGAAGGGCAAAGACGAGAACGGCGTGACGTTCCAGATTCCCGACCCGCGCGCCGAGTTCTGTCAGGCGCTGGTAGCCGATGATGTGTTGGTTACCCAGCGGCTGCTTGCAGTGGAGGAGATTTTTGGCGCAGCCATTGCGCAATCGGCTGAGTTCATTGCGTCATTCGAGCACAATTTCAACAGTCTGCGCGAGCTGGGCGTGAAGAAAACCCTGGAAAATCTGTTGGCCAAAAGCGTCTGAGGTGAACCATGTTTCTCGGTATTGACTGCGGTACCCAAGGCACCAAAGCGATTGTGCTCGAGGCCAAGAGCGGTAAGGTGCTCGGCCAAGGCTCCGCGCCGCACACCTTGATCAGCGCAGCCAATGGCCGGCGCGAGCAAGAGGTCTCGCAGTGGCTGACCGCTTTCGAGCAAGCGACCCGCCAAGCGCTGGCGCAAGCGGGCATCAGCGGTTCGCTGATTCAGGCCATTGGCGTCTCAGGTCAACAACACGGATTGGTGTTGCTCGATCAACAGGGCGACGTGTTACGCCCGGCCAAGCTGTGGTGCGACACCGAAACCACACCGGAAAATGATCGGCTCTTGGAGTACCTCGGCGGTGAGGCGGGTTCATTGGCGCGCTTGGGTGTTGCCATCGCGCCGGGTTACACCGTGTCCAAGCTGCTGTGGACCAAGGAGCAGCACCCGGATGTGTTCGAACGCATCGATAAGATTCTTTTGCCTCACGATTATTTGAATTATTGGCTCACCGGCCGCTGCTGCAGCGAGTTTGGTGATGCCTCTGGCACCGGCTATTTCAACGTCCGCACCCGCCATTGGGACTCGGCCATTCTGGAACACATCGACCCCAGCGGTCGGTTACACCGGGCCTTGCCGCAGTTGCTCGACGCCCAGCAATGCGTGGGCACGATTCTTCCCGAAATTGCTCAACGGTTGGGGCTCAACCCTGAGGCGATTGTTTCCAGTGGCGGCGGCGACAACATGATGGGCGCCATCGGCACTGGCAATATCGAACCGGGCTCAATCACCATGAGCCTGGGTTCGTCAGGCACGGTTTACGCGTACGCAGACGAAGCGCAGGTCAGCGATCAAGCGTCGGTGGCAACGTTCTGTTCGTCTTCCGGCGGTTGGCTGCCATTGATTTGCACCATGAACCTGACCAACGCCACCAGCGCTGTCCGCGAATTGTTTGCGCTGGACATCGAGCAATTCAATCGAGCCATTGCCGAGGCGCCCATCGGTGCGCACGGCGTGTTGATGCTGCCGTTTCTCAACGGCGAACGCGTCCCTGCCCTGCCCAATGCCACCGGTAGTATTTTGGGTCTCGACAGTACCAACCTGAACCAGGCGAATCTGTGCCGAGCCGTGGTCGAGGGCACGACCTTTGGCTTGCGCTACGGCTTGGACTTGTTGCGGGCCAGCGGCATCAAAAGCCAGGCGATCCGGCTGATCGGCGGCGGCGCTAAAAGCGCCATTTGGCGGCAGATTGTCGCTGACATCATGGACACCCCCGTCATCGGTACCCAGCACAGCGAAGCGGCAGCGTTAGGCGCGGCGATTCAGGCCGCGTGGTGCTGGTACGAAGAGCAAGGGCAAAATCTCGGGCTAGACTCTTTGTGTCGTCGTTGCGTCAGCCTTGATGCAAGCAGCGAAACTCAACCACTGGCGGCAAATGTCGCGGCTTATCAGCAGGTTTATGACCGTTACCGGGCGTGCTTACAGGAACTTTGAAGTCATTTATGTTTTGGAGCGTTTATGTTTTTAGTGTGTGGCGAAGCACTGTTCGATTTTTTCAGCCAACCGGACAGCGGCGGGCACAGCAGTAGAATCGGATTTCAAGCCGTTGCTGGCGGCTCACCATTCAATGTTTCAGTCGGGCTTAGCCGACTTGGTATCACTACGGCGTTGTTTGCCGGCGTTTCAAATGATTATTTGGGCCGACGTCTGCGAACGGTACTTGACGAAGAAGGCGTGCGCCCCGATTACCTGATTGATTTCGATGCCCCGACCACACTGGCAATGGTCGCCGTGGGTGCTGACGGCTCGCCGCACTACAGTTTTCGCGGTGAAGGCTGCGCCGACCGTCAGTTGGAGCTTGAGCATTTGCCAGTACTAGGCGCGCACGTGCGGGGGATTCACGTTGGCTCTTTTTCATTGGTGGTACGCCCAGTTGCCGATACGTTGCTGGCGTTGGTCAGGCGTGAGAGCACGCAACGGTTGATCAGCCTGGACCCAAATGTTCGTCTTAACCCCGAGCCAGACATTCAACGTTGGCGTGAGCAGATCAACGCCTTCGCTGAGCACGCGCACCTGATAAAAGTCAGCGACGAAGACCTATCTTTGCTGTACCCGGACCTGGACCCACAGACCGTTGCCGAAGGCTGGCTCAGCCAACGCTGCCAGTTGGTATTCTTGACCCGTGGCGCCCAAGGCGTCAGCGTGTTCACCCGCCAACATGGAACCTGGTCGATTGCGGCTCGCAAAGTCGTCACCGCCGATACCGTCGGTGCAGGCGATACTTTCCAGGCGGCGTTGATCACCTACCTCACCGAGCATCAGCTGGACAGCCCATTGGGCCTAGAGACACTGACCCGCCAACAGATCACCGAGATGATGCAGTTTGCAGTGGCAGCAGCAGCATTGACCTGCACAAAGCTAGGACCAGACTTGCCGTATCGGGATCAGCTGACGGGGATATAAGCCGAGTGCTCGAAAAAAAATCAAACCTGAAGCACCATCCACTCGCTGATCGATTGTTTGAGGAATCAACATGAGCCTGTCTTACTACCAACTGTCTGTGCCGGTATTCCTGCGCGGGCTAGATAACTTATCCAAATGGCTGGATAAAGCCGTTGAACACGCTGCAGCCAATGGCATGCCTATCGACGAACTATTGGAATCGCGTCTTGCACCGGACATGTATACCCTGACGGGCCAAATCCAATCTGCGAGCGACGCCTCTAAACTCTGCTCTGCCCGCCTGGCCGGTGTGACCCCACCAAGCTTTCCAGATACCGAAACCACTCTTGAGCAGTTACGTGAGCGCATCACCAACACTCAAGCATTTATCCGCAGCGTAACGCCCGAGCAATACGAAGCCAACGAAGGTAATACCGTAACGCTGAAAACCCCAAGCCAAGAAATAACCTTTAGCCAGCAGGATTACCTATTGAACTTTGCCCTGGCGAACTTCTACTTCCACCTAACCACCGCCTTCGGCATTCTGCGCCATAAAGGCGTGCCTATCGGCAAGATGGATTTCCTTGGCGGGATTTAGTGCGGTGATGACGGTAATATGAAACGTAACCCAATCAGGCGATAGCCGGGCGATATCCAGATAGCGTAACGGGCTGCCCGGCCCTGATTTGGTAACTAGCTATACCGGCTCACCGCCGTCTGGAGGGTTGGGCGATAAGGTACAGCCTGGCCGCTTAGGCTCCGACTGCGCACCTTAGTCAACTGCGCTCGGTTCACCGAAGCAAACGAATAGCCCGCGCAAATGCCGGAGCTTCAGTTTACGGCTTAAGCGATACTCAGTTTGGTAGTGGTTTCATTCGCTGCCTGGGTCAATTTCACCAACGCGCTATTCAGAAATGAATTGCCTTTATCGCCGATGCTTGCGCTAGTGGCAGAGCCTAAGGCACCACTGCCTGAGGCAGCAGCAACCTGCATTTCCGTTTGTTTCTTGATGATGCCGGCGAGTTTTGTTTCTACTTTCGCCGCTGCATCAGGGGACAAGGCCTTAAGGTCAGCCTCAGTCAGCCCCATGCTTTTCAACGCGCCGTAACGCATTTTCTGCGCAGGCGTCATCGCCATGTAGTCCTTGAAGTCATCAGCCGCGCTTTTCGTACCCGTGGTGCCGGTCACACCGCCCGCTGTGGAAACCTGTGCAAGATCGTTGCTGCTGCCGCTGCTGTTTGTCGTATTCACTTGGCCTATCGAGTTCTGCAAGGTAACCATCATTTTTGCAAACGCTTCTTGACGGTTTTGTTCTTGCTGACTCGACGCGCTTGACTGAGCCGACGCGCTGCTACTGCTACCTAAAGCAATCGGTTGAACTGTCGAGTCGCTTAGACTGAGAAAATCGGCTTCGGGCGACTGAGTGGAGGAGCGTACTACCGGAATTGAATAGTCCGTCCTACCGAGGCCACTGATAAAACTCATTTCAGTTACTCCAATAAGTACAGTTTAAAAACACACCTTCAGTGTCGCAGCAAAGCACGTGCCAAATAGGCAACCGCTCTGATACTGAGGCGCTTTACCCAATCAGCAGCCAGTCGTGTTTAGACGCTTACTCAATAAGGGCAGCAGATGGCCGCCGTCGGCAAACGGTTGCCGCGCCGCGACTCGATCTTCGGTTGGAATCAAGTCAGATTATGGGGGACCGCTGCGCGATCCATCGCGAGCGAGTCCACGCTTACAACTTAGTTGAGGCCCTGTTAGAACTCCACTGCCGGAAAATCGACTTCGGTGGCCGCCACATTGTTAAGGTAGTTAGTCAGAGTTAACAGCGCGACCTGAGTGACAACTTCGATGATTTTAGCGTCGGTCAGGCCCGCAGCACGGACAGCAGCGAGGGACTCATCGCTCACGCGTCCTTTGGTGGTCACCACTTCACGGGCAAACACTGTGTAAGGGCTGAGAACACCATCACGGGCGCTGCGGATCGCTTCGGCTGACAACCCCGCCTTGCCACCAAATAAAGTATGCGCGGCCAGGCAATATTCGCAGCCATTGACTTGGGAAGTGGCCAGTGCGATTGATTCACGCTCGACTCCGCTTAGCGAGTTTTTGCCGAAGGCATAGGAAAATTGCAAATAGGCCCCCAGCGCAGCAGGCGAATGAGCCAAGGTTTTGAAAACGTTTGGCACGATGCCGAAACTTTTTTTCACCCCTTCCAAAAGGGGCAGCGATGCCGCAGGTGCGTGTTCGAGGCTGAGAGCAGGGATGCGTGACATGGTGGTTCTCCAGAAAGTTCGGACACTGTGCGGGCCGATGAAGGCTATGCTATGGATAATTCCTGTACCGTCGGATTCAAATCGTCGCCATTATGCGACATATCGTCTAAAAAATAGTTACCACGGAAGTCACTATGGATCGTTTATCTGCCCTCTTGACGCACTTTGGTGTAAGTGCCGGAACGTTCCACAGCGGTGACTTTTGCGGGATAGCGGCTTTCGACGACCAAGAGCCACGCGGCCATATCCATTTGCTAAAAGCGGGGCAAGTCAAACTCCGCTTAAGCGACAGCCGCGAGCATTTGATTACTGAACCCACTCTGATTTTTTTTCCTCGGCCTTACCAGCACAGGCTCAGCTCCACCGAGGCGGATGGTGCACAGCTGGTCTGTGCATCGCTGAGCTTTAACGGCGGAGTGAACAACCCACTATCGTCCGCACTGCCTGACTATTTGCTGTTACCGCTGGCAGACGTGGCAATGCTTGGGATTACGCTGGAGTGGCTGTTTCGCGAAGCCTGCGGCGACGACTGCGGGCGTGACGCTACGATGGACCGCTTGTTCGAGCTTTTGGTTATTCAGCTGTTACGGTATTTGCTTACAACACATGGGATGGAAAGCGGAATGATGGCGGGACTTGCTGACCCGCGTTTGTCGCGCGCGTTGAATCAGATGCATGCCAATCCTCAACAAGCTTGGACGGTGGCGGAACTCGCCACTGCAGCCAACATGTCTCGGGCGAGTTTCGCTGCGCATTTCCATACGGTGCTAGGGCAACCGCCCGCGGATTATTTAATGAGCTGGCGCATCAGTCTGGCGCAAAAACGCTTACGAGACGGCAAACCCATTGCACTTATTGCCGATGAAGTGGGCTATGAAAGTCCTTCTGCCCTCGCCCGCGCCTTTCGACGCAAGACCGGAACCAGTCCGCGCGACTGGCTGCGAAGTCAGATGTCATAAATAAAAAAGTCCGACATCGCCTGGGGCGTCGTCGGAGTTCTTTTGGCTGCGAGCTAAAACCGGTGCATCAGAAAATCGAGATAGGGTAATCCGCGATTAAACGAAACTCGTTGACATTGCCTTCGGCTTGATCGGCATTGCCACGATGCCACGCTTGACGCATACGCAAGGATAAGTCCTTGACCGGTCCGCTTTGCACTGTGTATTTAGCTTCAAGGTTGGTTTCGTGGTGTTTACCGTTTTCGCCATAACCGTAGGCACGATAAGGACTATTGGCTGCCATACGAGTCCCGTCGATATTATCACCGTGAATATAACGAACCATGAAAGCCAGACCAGGAATACCAAGACTTGCCAAATTCAGATCATAACGCGCTTGCAGCGACTTCTCTCCAGGACCGTTGAAGTCCGAGTACTGAATAGAGTTAGCCAAGTTTATCGAGTCTGAAATATCACCCGGACCATTTTTGCCAAACGCCACGTAGTCGAACGGAGTATCGCCGTGAACTTTCTGATAGGCGAAGGTGACCGTGTGTGCCGTCAGGAAAGTATAAGCGGCCGCCAGGGAGTACGCAGTGTTACTAATGGCGCCTGCCTTCGCGGAACCGTCGTCGTTGGTGCGGTAAATATTGAAATCTAAGTTTAACGATTGCAGTTCAGAGATTGGCAACGTGTAGTTAGCGTTGGCATAGTATTGACGCCATACATCTTCGAGCTTTGACCCATAAACACTAAGCGAAAGAGCATCGGACACCGCGTATTTACCGCCCGCATAGCTAATGCTATTAGCAGTAACATTAGCGTAGGAGGCAAACAAGTCGTGCTCGCTATTGGTCGTGACCGGACCGTTACCGCCGGTAAAATGTCCAGCATCCAATTCAAGGCCTTTAATCTCGCTGCTCAACAAATTGAAACCGGTACCCGTTTGTGGGAAAAGCCGCGATCCGCCAGCAGCAAATACCGGCGCAATTGGCTGCAGATTGCCCCAAAGCAGTTCGGTTTTAGATATCCGCATTTTCAGCGCACCACCCGCTCGACTGTATTCATCTACCGGTTCACCGTTACTTTGCACCGGCAAGTTACCTGTCCCCGTAGTGCCCGCGCCGCCATCAAGCTTAAAAGCCCAGTTGCCGAAAGCTTCTACACCAAATCCGACAGTGCCTTGGGTAAAACCTGAGCTGTAGTTCGTCAGAACACCTTGCGTCCAATCCTTACGGTCGGCGCTGCCGTTTTTTGAATCGCGATTGAAATAATAGTTTTTAAGGTGGACGTTAAGACTACTGTCTTCAACAAACCCTTTCGCGTCGGCTTGATCGCTAACGACAGCAGCCGTTGCTAACTGGCTGATGCCAATAGAGACCGCAAGGGTCACCAGATTCCACTTAACAGACATCATTTTTGACGATCCCCTAATCCTGATACGCCATCGCCATCAAACACCTGGAAACGGGAATCCTCCCCAGTATTCAGGCGCATAATATAACGATAGTAAAGTGTTGGCAGATGGTTGAAACATAAAGACCGTGTAATGAAATCACGGTGAACTACGGGCCATTCAACCCTTTTCTTATCGTCAAAGCGCAGGGTTGCTCCCCATGCCGTACAACTTTTAACATCGAAGTTCCCAACGTTTATGTCTATTTTCATGATAGTCATTATCGACTAACGTAATAGTTCTATATTCATGACGATGTTAGAGTTCGCTTCGATGACCGACCACGCCTCGACCGCGTCCTGACTCCGCATCAGGAAGCACCGATTTGGCTGCTCCACTTCATCATTCCTTTGGTTACAAATTTTTAGCCACCTCACCTCTGTGCGGTGGCTTTTTTTATGAAGGGATAATCGTTAAGGTGAAACGCCGTCACCTAGGCTAAAACCGGTCTCGGTTGACCCAAAAAGAATTGTTTCCCTCAGCGTTCGTTAGCCTTCAGTAGCTCTGCCCCGTTGAACACTCCACCCAGCTGCATCAACCGTCCGCCAGTGGCCAAGGGGCCCAGATCTATGGGCGCCAGACCTATGGACTTGATCAAATCGGTAACCGCTGCTTTGGCGCCGGCATCGTCTCCAGCTAGAAACGCCACGCGTTTGAAGCCGTCAGGCGCAAGATTAAAGAAACCTGCGATGGGCAAGGTGTTGAACGCCTTGATCACTCTAGCGTCCGGTGCAAGTCGGGCAACTATTTCACTGCCACTGTCCTCACCCAAGTCGGCTACTTTGTAATCGGGCAAATAATTGAGGAAAGTATTGGTCGCATCGATCAGGATGCGCCCTTCCCACTTGGGTAAAGCAGGCAATGCTTGCGCCACGCTTATCCACGGAATCGCCAATATCACCAGTTCGCACGCGGCAGCCTGCTCTAGGGTGCCCGCTTTAGCTTTGTGGCCTAACCTATGAATCAGCGACGTCAAGCTGGCTGGTCCCCTACGACTACTGATCAACAGCTCATGGCCAGCGCGTATGCATTCTGCCGCCAGGGTTTCGCCGACAGCCGCCGCACCGATAATTCCAATATTCATGGTTCCCCCTCATTGCTATACGAAGAAATGGGCATGACCTACTGATCCAAGCTCAAAAAATTATAGCCGTGCTTCTGGACGGGCGAATGAGTAAGCCGAGGGAGCGACCCGATGAACCAAGGTTTAAAAAATAAATGTAAGGCGGCTGAGTAAACCTGCCTTCTTAGGTGTTTACTTCACATTACCTCACAGAGTGCAGGAATACCTTTGCAGCGAGGGTCTTTACACGTTGAATCAGGTACGCAGACATGGCCAATACACTCACGCCTATAAAATATTTGAAAACTTTTATTAATCGGAGCAGCTCATGAACATCGACCTCACCGCAAAGCCTGTTCGTCGTCCTTCCGTTTGGCTCCTCGCGGGCTGCTTGGCCGCTACCCTTTTAAGCGCACAGGTTCAGGCCTCGGGCGACGGGGCCAATGAATCGGATAATTCAATAAAACTTAATTGCCCTAAGGGCAAGGTCTACAACCCCAAAACCAAGTCCTGCACAATTCAGCAAAGCAGCCTAAATCGCTACGTTAACGAAACGTATTATGCTTACCTATTGTAAAACGCAATCGAAACGAAGTTGATGCGGCCGCACGTCGTTTAAAGACTGCACCCTGAACCGCCACCCTATTGAGGTAATTGAATGTCTGCCCAGCGTTGTAAAAAAGTCATAAGCTCGCTCGTCCTGCTCGTATCGTTCGCTACCTCCACATTGGTGATCGCCCATGCTCACTTGCAAAGCCAGACGCCCGCAGCCGACAGCACCGTGACCCCTCCTACAGAACTGCGCCTAAACTTTTCTGAAGGCATTGAGGAAAAATTCACCAAAGTCGTTCTCACAACCAACACCGGTAAAACCGTTAGCGTGAAAAGTATTGCTACTGCAGTAGGCGATAAGAAAACCCTGGTTGTAACTCCTGCCACGCCGCTCGTTGCTGGCCAGTACCATGTCGAATGGCACGCTGTTTCAGTTGATACCCATAAAAGCGATGGCTCATACGCATTCAAAGTAAGCCCTTAATTTCATGCAAAATGCGCTTATCCTATGTCGATTCGTACACTTTGCTGCGGTGCTGTTTCTGTTTGGTAGCGACCTGTTCCGAACCTGGTTATTTCGCGCACGGCTGGAGCGCGCGGACACTGCAACGCTGGACGTCAGTCTGACGTGGATATCACGCGCATTGATCCTTTTGGCCCTTGTCAGCGGCGTGTTGGTGCTGATGTTTACCGCCGCGAGCATGGCAGGCAGTTGGCAAGACGGGTTAGATCTAAACACCCTGTCACTTGTCGTGGATCAAACCTTTTTTGGCAAGGTCTGGTGCGCTCATCTGCTGCTGAACGTCGCGCTGTTAACCAACGTGGTTTCAGATCGACGTCCCTGCCCTACTCTGCGCATGATTCTGACGACACTGCTGCTGGCAACACTCGCGCCGGTGGGTCATGGCGCGATGTTCGATGGCTTGCTCGGCGGGTTGATGATGTTCAATCAACTAGTTCACTTAAGCGGCGTAGGTGCGTGGTTGGGCGGATTGTTGTTGCTGTCATTACTGATGGCAACCCAAGCGCCGGCCAACGCTGTACCACTATTACTACGGTTCAGCGGCATCGGCTATAGCCTGGTGGGGCTGATTGTCACAACCGGCCTGATTAACGTCCGGGTGATGAGCGGCGCGTTATGGCCTGAACCCGCCTTGTCCGGATTTGGGTTGATATTGCTGATCAAGGTTTGTCTGGTGCTGTGCATGCTGTTGCTGGCGCTGTTCAATCGCGTGTTACTCAATCATCACGCTCATCGATTCAACGTTCTACGCACGAGCGTTGCGCTAGAGTGCTTATTCGGTGTGCTGGCCGTGGCGGCTGTCTCGTTGCTGGGTACGTTGCCCCCCATGCTGGCGATCTGACAATACGGCGAAAACGATTCAGACGTGGAGTTTGCGCTTGCGAAACTCAGCCACTTTGTGGCGATTGCCGCACTGCGCCATGCTGCACCAACGGCGTTTGTGCGACTTGGTTCGGTCATAGAACCACAACACGCAGTCCGCATGTTCGCAGGTGCGAATCAGCGCAAAGTCACCGTCCACCAGCAATTGGGCGCCAGCTTCAGCCAACGGTGCAAGAAACTGTTCAGCGGTTTGCTGTTCGCGGACCCGTTCAAGACGCAGCGTGTCCGGAGCTACCCAGATAAGCTGGGGATGGCTCAGCGCTTTGCGCAAGTAGGCATTTAACGCCGTTAAATTGCTCTGAACCCCTGTTTTACGTTGCTCAATTCCCACACGAATAATCTCGCGCAGCTCAAGGGCAGCCGTCAGTAAGGTGCCTCCGGTAAATATTGGAACTTCCTCGGCGTCAAACCAGCCAGCGCGCTCCAGCCAGCGCGCCACATCGGCGTCGTGGTGCCAGAAATCAACCAAGATTCCATTAATGCTGGCTCGGGTGTTGAGCATATCCAGAATCGGATCATCGGCCACGAGAACCGGTTCATTCGATAGCACATCAGGGGTGACGATAGCCATGGTGCCTCCTTGAATTAGACGGCCATCGTAACCCCTATAAAACGACATGAACAGTTACCAACTATCGAGCGCTTAGCGGTTGACGTCCACTACCACTCGGCCGCGCACTTTCCCGGCAATCAACTGAGCCGAAACCTCCACCACGTCACTGAGCGCAATCTCGTGACTGATCAGCGGAAGCAACGACACATCGAAGTCTTTGGCTAGACGTTCCCAGGCGACGATCCGGTCAGCCCGTGGCCGATTGACGCTGTCGATGCCCGCCAACGTCACGCCGCGCAGAATAAACGGCATCACCGTTCCCGGAAATTCCATGCCCTGTGCCAGGCCGCAGGCCGCCACGGTTCCTCGATATTTGATGCCGGCGCACACGTTCGCCAATGTATGGCTGCCGACGGAGTCAATGGCAGCCGCCCAACGCTCTTTGGCTAACGGTTTACCCGGCTCAGACAAGGTGCCACGATCAATGATTTCGGCGGCACCCAGTTGCTCTAGATAAGCACTTTCAGCCACGCGACCAGTGGACGCCACGACTCGATAACCAAGCTTCGCCAAAATAGCCACCGCGAAGCTGCCGACGCCGCCGTTGGCTCCGGTTACCAGCACGTCGCCCTTATCCGGACGTAGACCGTGCTCTTCCAGGGCAATCACCGCTAGCATTGCGGTGTATCCGGCCGTTCCGATAGCCATGGCCTGTGCTGCTGTAAACCCCTTGGGCAGTGGAATCAGCCATTTGCCCTCAACCCGGGCTTTTTCAGCCAGGCCACCCCAATGGGATTCGCCCACCCCCCAACCGTTCAGTAATACCTCGTCTCCGACTTTGAATTCGGCGTCACTGCTGTGCTCTACCGTTCCGACCAAATCAACGCCCGGAATCATCGGAAACTTACGCACCACAGGGCCACTACCGGTAATCGCCAAACCGTCTTTGTAGTTCAGCGTGCTGTAAGACACCCGCAGCGTGACGTCGCCGGGTGGAAGCCGGTCTTCGCTAATATCGCTCAAGCCTGCGCGATAACCCGACTCGTCTTTCTCAATCAAAATGCCCTTAAACATGCATGCCTCCGATATAGACCGATCGTCTAGAAATAGATCGAAAATCACTGTGGCAAACCCCGCAGGAAGCCAGCAATGAACGTATTCAATGGAGTGCCACTTTGAACCAGTCGTGCCCGCAGCACTGCGCCCTCCCAGCCGATCCAAAAGAACGCAGCCAACTCTGCACAGTCGGCATTGACCGACAACTCCCCCGCCGATTGAGCCGCCTTTAAACATAACGTCAGCCGCGCTTGCCAATCGAGAAATATGCTTTCAAGCGCGGCCCGAAACCCTTCCGGCAGCACGCAGACTTCTTGACCCATATTGCCGACCATACACCCGCGCCGGTAGTCATAACGGGCCATCCCAAGGTTAGCGTCTTGGGCAAAACCTGCCAGACGCTCCAACGGTGAAAGTGATTCGTCCAGCAGCCAGCGATCCAGCTTGCGGGCGAAAAACGCCGCGTAATTGTCCAGCACCGCTCGGCCAAAAGCTTCTTTGCTATCGAAGTAATGGTAGAACGAACCCTTTGGCACGCCGATCAGCTTGAGGATGCTGTCAATGCCGGTCGCCGTGAAGCCTTGCTCGGTCAGCACCTCAGTACCGCAACGAATTAATGCGTCGCGGGTTTCCAGGTTGTCTCTATCAACCTTGGGTGGACGGCCTGGACGACGGGGTTTAGCGCTGAGTATTGTCATGCGCTGAATATTAGACCGATAGATTTTAATGTCAATCGGCTGACAAATAGAAAATGTAACCTCCATAATAGTATTTGACAGGTTACAAAAACGAAGAAAGAATAATCGACCCCTTCACTAGTCGCTTATTGAGAACCCTTGCCATGGCCACATATCCCGCCCACTCCTCCAGCACTGTGCGCTATCAACATGTCGATGCCGACGGCGTAAAGATTTTCTACCGCGAAGCGGGCGAAGCTGACGCCCCGGTGATTTTACTCCTGCACGGTTTCCCGAGCTCGTCGCATATGTACCGCGACTTGATTCCGCACCTGGCCACTCGCTATCGCGTGATAGCGCCGGACCTGCCTGGTTTCGGCTTCACTCAAGTGCCCGCTGAGCGGAACTACCATTACAACTTCGACAACCTGGCGAAAACGCTCGAGGGCTTTGTTCAAGTGCTGGGCTTGAGCCGCTACGCATTGTATGTGTTCGATTACGGCGCACCGGTCGGACTGCGCCTGGCTGTTGCACACCCTGAACGTGTCACCGCACTGATTTCTCAGAATGGCAACGCCTACCTGGAAGGCCTGGGCGATGCGTGGGAGCCGATTCGTAACTACTGGCGAAATCCGAGCGCGACCAACCGACAAATCATTCGCGAGGCGGTGCTTAATCTCGACGGGATACGCTATCAATACGTGCACGGTGTCACTCACCCGGAATTGATCGCGCCGGAGTCGTACACCCTTGATGTGCTGCTGATGCAGCGTCCGGGTAATGAAGATATTCAGTTAGACCTTTTCCTCGACTACGCCAACAACCTCACGCGATACCCTGTATTTCAGGCATTTTTTAAACGGACTCAAGTGCCCACGCTGGTGATTTGGGGCAAACACGATCCGTTTTTCATTCCCCCCGGCGCCCAAGCGTATAAACGCGATAACGCCAACGCCGTGGTCGAGATGCTCGACACCGGTCACTTTGCACTGGAAACGCATGTGGACTACATTGCCCAACGCATCTTTGAGGTGTTGGGAAACGCTATTCGCTGAAATCCCAGGCTACTTTGCCCGCTCAACGGTGACCTAACTGTTTGGCTCTATCTAGGAGAATTCCACCGTGAGTACATGGTCCGACCGCCGCATACTCGATCTTTTCGGTATTGAACTGCCGATTTTACAAGCACCCATGGCCGGTTCCAGCGGTTCAGCCATGGCAATTGGGGTTGCGACTGCGGGCGGTCTCGGGTCTTTGCCCTGCGCCGCGCTGAGTCTGGAGCAGATTCGTAAAGAGGTAGCCCAGATTCGCAGCCAGAGTCGCGGCCCGTTGAATTTAAATTTTTTCTGCCACCAACCGCCTGCTGCGGACCCGGCGCGCGAGGCGCGTTGGAAAGAATCGCTCAAAGACTATTACATCGAACTGGGTGCTGATTTCGAGGCGCCGACCCCGGTGTCTGCTCGCGCACCGTTCGATGACGCAACATGCACCTTGGTGGAAGAGTTAAAGCCTGAGGTGGTCAGCTTTCATTTTGGCCTGCCTGCCCCCGCGCTGTTACATAGGGTAAAAGCCACAGGTGCAAAGGTCATTTCGTCGGCCACCACGGTTGACGAAGCGATCTGGCTGGAGCATCACGGTTGTGACGCGATTATTGCCATGGGTTACGAAGCCGGTGGCCATCGCGGCCTGTTTCTAAGTGATGAACTTTCCTCCCAAATCGGCACGTTAGCGTTAGTGCCACAAGTGGTAGATGCCGTTCGTGTTCCAGTAATTGCCGCAGGCGGAATTGGCGATGCCCGGGGCATCGTTGCTGCGTTCGCGCTGGGCGCTTCGGCGGTACAACTGGGCACGGCTTATTTGTTTTGTCCTGAAGCCAAGGTCAGCGCACCCCATTACCAAGCACTGCGTAACGCCAGAGGCAGTGACACCGCGCTGACCAACCTCTTCACCGGCAGGCCCGCACGCGGCATCGTTAACCGGGTAATGCGCGAGCAAGGCCCGATCAGCGCCATCACGCCGGCGTTTCCTCTGGCCGGTGGCGCGCTGATTCCGTTACGCGCGTTGTCCGAGCCCAACGGCAGCGGTGACTTCCTTAACTTGTGGGCTGGTCAGGCGGTAGGCCTGAAGCACGAAATGTCCGCTGAAGCGCTGACACGGCAACTGGGTGTCCAAGCGCTGGAAAAATGCCTTAGCCATTGAAATAACGTCGTCGGGTAATATTGATCACCGACATATATGGGGCCATTGCTTCCACGTGCGCATTTGCCCCTATATATTTCGCTATATGACGGTTGCTTACGGCGGTCTGGCCAACCCGATATCTTCCACACATTTATGGAAAGTCTTCATGCAAATGGGTCCATCACTCATCACTCTTAACGCCTTTGTTGTCATGTTGGTTTCGCTTGGAATGAGCACCGCATTCGCCGATGACGTACAAGTGGCCGTCGCCGCCAACTTCGCCGCGCCGATCCAAGCCATTGCTAAAGAGTTTGAGATAGACACCGGGCATAAACTGATTGCAGCGTATGGCGCCACCGGGCAGTTCTATACGCAGATCAAAAACGGTGCACCGTTTGATGTGTTCCTGTCCGCCGATGACACCACCCCTGCCAAGCTGGAAAAAGAAGGTGAAACTGTTCCAGATTCGCGCTTCACTTACGCCGTTGGTAAATTGGCGTTGTGGTCGGCCAAAGAAGGTTACGTAGATGATAAAGGCGCCGTACTAAAGGCTAACCACTATCAGCACCTGTCTATCGCCGACCCAAAAGCGGCGCCATACGGCTTGGCGGCAACTCAAGTCTTGGCCCACCTTGGTCTGACCGACGTGACAAAAGATAAAATTGTCACCGGCCAAAACATCACCCAAGCCTATCAATTCGTCTCCACCGGTAACGCTGAACTAGGCTTCGTTGCGCTGTCGCAAATTTATAAGGATGGCAAAATCATCAGTGGCTCGGCATGGCTAGTTCCAGCCAATCTGCATACATCGATCAAACAGGACGCGGTCATCTTGTCCAAGGGCAAGGGAAACCCCGCGGCTAAAGCGCTAATGGAGTATTTGAGAGGGCCAAAGGTCGCTGCGATCATCAAATCCTACGGCTATGAGCTCTAATGCCACTAGATGGCGAAGACCTGGAAGCGATTTGGCTGACGCTGAAACTGGCGTCATTGACCACCATCATTCTGCTGCTGATCGGTACGCCCATCGCGTTATGGCTGGCACACACTCGGTCGTGGCTTAAAGGCCCGGTGGGTGCGGTGGTTGCGCTGCCTCTGGTGCTGCCGCCCACTGTGATCGGCTTTTACCTGCTGCTAATCATGGGGCCAAACGGTTTTGTCGGTCACTTTACCCAAAGCATTGGGCTAGGGACGCTGACGTTTAGCTTCACTGGCTTGGTCATCGGCTCGGTTCTCTATTCAATGCCCTTCGTCGTGCAACCCTTGCAGAATGCCTTTACTGCAATTGGTATCCGCCCACTGGAGGTTGCTGCCACACTGAGGGCAAATCCGTGGGACACGTTTTTCAGCGTCGTCCTACCGCTGGCCAAGCCTGGTTTCATTACCGGTGCAATCCTTGGTTTTGCCCACACCGTTGGCGAATTTGGCGTGGTACTAATGATTGGCGGCAATATACCCGGCAAGACCCGCGTGGTATCGGTGCAACTCTATGACCACGTTGAGTCCATGGAATACTTGCAAGCGCATTGGCTGGCCGGGGCCATGGTGGTGTTTTCTTTTCTGGTGCTGTTGGTGCTGTATTCCAGCGGAAAAACCAAAGCGGGCTGGAGTTAAACCATGACGGTGCCGCTCGCTCAGATTCAAGTTCAGCTGCAACTGGCCTACCCAAGTTTTGCCATGGACGTCGACCTCAGGCTTCCCGGACGCGGAGTAACAGCCCTCTACGGCGACTCCGGCTCGGGCAAAACTACTTGCCTGAGGTGTATTGCCGGGCTGGAAAAAGCTCAGCAAGGGCTCATCCAGGTCAACGGCGAAGTCTGGCAAGACAGCGACAACGACATTTTCCTTGCCCCGCATAAACGTGCGTTGGGCTACGTTTTTCAGGAAGCCAGCCTTTTCCCGCATCTTTCGGTACGCGGCAACCTGGAGTTCGGGTTGCAGCGCATTGCACGTCATCAGCGCAAAGTCCAGCTAACGCAAGCCACTGCGTTGCTCGGTATCGATCACCTGCTTGATCGACGCCCAGACAAATTGTCCGGCGGCGAGCGTCAACGCGTCGGGATAGCACGCGCCTTGTTGACCAGCCCGCGCTTGCTGTTACTGGACGAACCGTTGGCGGCACTAGACGCCAAACGCAAAAGCGAGATCCTGCCATATCTCGAACGCCTGCACGAGGAGCTGGATATTCCGATGCTGTACGTCAGTCATTCCCAAGATGAAGTCGCACGGCTGGCTGACCACATTGTGCTGTTGAGTGATGGCAAAGCATTGGCCAGCGGTCCTATCAGTGAGACCCTGGCTCGGCTCGACTTGCCGATGGCAACCAGTGAGGGCGGCGGAGTGGTGATTGAGGGCATCGTCAGCGCATACGACCTCAAGTACCAGTTACTGACACTGCGACTGCCAGGCAGCGATTTAACCGTACGCGTAACCCATGCGGCCATGGACATGGGCAAACGCTTACGTTTTACCGTACAGGCCAGGGATGTAAGTCTGACTCTGCAGCCCGACGATCAGAGCAGCATCCTAAACCGCTTGCCAGTGACCGTGGCCGGTGAAGTCCCCGCCGACAACACGGCCCACGTGTTGATCCGTCTCGATGCTGCGGGAGTACCGCTGCTAGCACGTATCACTCGATACTCCCGCGACCGGCTGCAACTCTATCCCGGCCGACAATTGTGGGCACAAATCAAGTCAGTGGCCGTGCTGGCATAAACCGAGATAACACAAAAGGCACCCCTGCGTACTTCAGTGGTCAATGGTGATACCTGTTCGAAGGAGTTCGCCATGCCTGCCTCGACCGACATCACCCAACTGCCTTGTGACTTGCACTATGTCGACGATACTCAAGTCGGGTTCAGTCGAAAAATTTTGCGCGGAAAATTTACATACTTCGACACCGGCGGTGAGCGCATCCGGAATGAATCAGAAATCAAACGGATCAATGCGCTGGTGATCCCTCCGGCCTACACCGATGTATGGATTTGCGCCGATCCCCAAGGACACTTGCAAGCAACCGGACGTGACGCACGGGGCCGGAAACAGTACCGCTATCATCCGCGCTGGCGAGAGATCCGCGACGAGAACAAATACTCTAGGATGATCGAGTTCGGAATGGCTCTGCCCAAGGTCCGCAAGCAGCTGGAAGCGCAACTCAATGCCCCAGGTATGGGCCGAGACAAGGTAATGGCGACTGTTATTTCATTACTTGACGCTACGCTGATTCGCATTGGCAATAGCCAGTACGCTCGAGACAATCGGTCTTACGGTTTAACGACGCTGCGTAATAAGCATGTGGAAATCAAAGGCAGTGCAATTCTTTTTCAATTTCGCGGCAAAAGTGGTGTCGAGCACCAAATCAGCATCAGGGATCGGCGTTTGGCGCGCATCATTAAACGCTGTATGGAATTGCCAGGGCAGAATTTGTTTCAGTACCTTGATGACGACGGCGAACGCCATTCGGTGAGCTCATCGGACATTAATACTTATCTGCAAAGCCTCACAGGTGCCGATTTTACCGCTAAGGATTACCGAACCTGGGCCGGTAGCGCCTTGGCACTGACCACGTTGCGTAAGCTGAAATGGGAGTCAGAAGCGAATGCGAAAAAACACATAGTCGACATGGTCAAGGAAGTTGCACGGCAGTTGGGCAACACCCCGGCGGTTTGTCGGCGTTGCTACATCCATCCCGCAGTACTTGAAGGTTTCCTGCTAGGTGATCTGGCGAAACTGCCTCGCTCTCGACAACGCAAAGGTCTGCGACAGGAAGAAGTCGCACTGGCAACTTTCCTCCAGGCGCTAGCCACGAAGGCGGCCGCAGTGGCTAAAGATGCTGATTAAATACAGGGGCAAAGCGTAACTACTCACTCACCCTCTCAACCGCACGATCATGCAACGCACGGACAGGTGCTTCAGGCTGAACGTAGGTACTAGAGAGTTCTTCGATCCGCAGCAGTAGATGACGCACCGCATGTTTAACTTCTTTAAATACTGCATCGGGCTCATCAACTCGGGCCACCTGTTTCAGCAGGTTATCAACAGTACTCACGGCACTTCGCTGATCGGTTAATACATAAAGAACATCCAATCCTTCGCTCGCCAGCGCTGCCAGGTAATCCGCCTTCGGAACCCGCTCACCGCTTTCATATTTGCCCTGCGCGTTAGCCGCAACACCACCAAGAAAACCCATTTCTCGTTGTGAATACCCCAGCCGCTTGCGCTCCTGCCTGAGTCTTGCACCTATCTCGTTCATTTCTCTGACTACCTAAACGGTCATTGACCGCCAAAGTCTCTCAAAAAAAACTCACAATTTAAACGTCCTCAGCTTCATAAAATCGACTGTTGGTCGGAGCGCGGGCTCTTTTCACCGACGATATGCGCCACCTCTATTCATTTGATGGTTGACATATTTGCAAAATGAATCCAATTCGAACATGCCGCGCCCGCCCACACTTTCAACTACGGCCATCAGACTTATTGAACATTTCTTCAATGAGGGGATCAATCGACCGTGCATCAGGAACACTTAATAACTGTTGAGGAACTCCATCGATGGAACGACCCATTATTTTCAGCGCCCCTATGGTGACTGCGATACTTCACGGCAAAAAGACAGTAACGCGCCGAATCGTCAAACAAGTTGAGTCGGCCTCATCAGTATCACCGCGCTCTACCCAGCCGACACTTAGCCTAGGCGCTGAAATGGCCGAAGCAACTATCGAGTCGTTGCCTGCACGCCTTTTACATTCCACAGAAAGGTGCCCCTACGGGCGGCAAGGCGATGTGCTTTGGTTAAAGGAAACGTTTTACGCGTACGGTCGATGGGAGGCTAGGTTTAATCGAGGTGTTAATCGGGAAGAATGGCGTTTTCTCGACACTACTTTGAGCAGCGGGATGAACTACCAATACGCCCAACCTGCTGATTACCTCAAAACGTCGAGATCCGACCCGCGTCCGGGTTGGTGGCGGCGATCCAACGTGTTCATGCCGCGCCGGGCCTCGCGTATATCACTTGAGATCACTTATGTGCACAAGGAGCGGCTGCGGGACATTACCGACGAACAGGCTATCGCTGAAGGTTTTACGGCGCTGCACAACGGCACGCATGGTTACTTCGCCAATCATTTACCGCCGCCCAATGCAGGAATTAGTACGACTCCTGTGATCGCGTTTGCGGTTTTTTGGCAGAGCCTTAACGGAGCGGAGTCCTGGGAGGAGAATCCATGGGTCTGGGTAGTTGGCTTTCGGCGCATAACGTCATAGATTCGTCGCCTTTAAGTACTTACATCATTTGTTTAAGGCTCGATCATGACTTCTCAGCGTGACCCCACTGACGATCAAACCTTCTCAGCCATGGCTTTAGACAGTGCGTCACTCAATAACTCAGGCTTCGTCCGGGTACGTGGTGCGCGGGAACATAACCTAAAGAACGTGGATGTGGATATCCCGCGCAATGCGCTGGTGGTATTTACCGGGGTCTCGGGCTCAGGCAAATCATCCCTGGCGTTTTCCACTTTATATGCCGAGGCCCAGCGGCGTTATTTCGAGTCGGTGGCACCTTATGCGCGACGCTTGATTGATCAAGTTGGCGTACCCGATGTGGATTCTATCGAAGGCTTGCCCCCTGCTGTCGCACTTCAACAACAACGGGGTACGCCCAGCACACGCTCGTCGGTGGGCAGCGTGACTACCCTGTCGAGTTTGGTACGGATGCTTTATTCCCGAGCTGGCAGTTATCCGAATGGGCAGCCGATGCTCTACGCCGAAGACTTTTCGCCGAACACGCCCCAAGGCGCCTGTCCCGAATGCCATGGTTTGGGCCGGGTGTATGAGGTCACTGAGCAGACCATGGTGCCGGACGATACGCTGACCATTCGCCAGCGCGCGGTAGCGGCCTGGCCGACTGCATGGCAAGGGCAAAACTTGCGCGACATCTTGGTCACGCTTGGTTATGACGTTGATGTCCCTTGGCGCGACTTGCCGAAAAAGCAGCGCGACTGGATTTTATTTACCGAGCAGACCCCCACCGTTCCGGTGTATGCCGGGCTCTCGCCATCAGCGACCCAACAGGCCTTGAAACGCAAACTCGAACCGAGTTATCAAGGGACGTTCACCGGTGCTCGGCGCCACGTGCTACACACGTTTAGCCACTCACAAAGTGCGCTGATGAAAAAACGGGTGGCGCGTTTCATGATCGGCAGCCAATGCCTGCTGTGTTCCGGCAAGCGCCTGACCCGCGAAGCGTTGTCGGTCACGTTTGCAGGCTATGACATAGGCGAACTGTCGCAGATGCCCTTGCTGCGCTTGGCCGATATCTTACGCCCGGTGGCGGCTAACACCTTCGCTCAAGATCATTTTGACAACAATATATTGAGCAAAGCTCAGACCCAGGCTGCACGCAAACAACGTGTGGGCAGCGGCGGTTCGGCGCACGAGGCCGCGCCAGATGTTCGGCACACACCCAATCTTTCCGTGGAAAAGCGCTTGGCAGCACAGCGTATCGCCCAAGACTTACTCATAAGGGTTGGCACCCTGACCGACCTGGGCCTTGGCTATCTGGCGCTGGAGCGTAGTACCCCAACCCTTTCGTCCGGCGAGCTTCAACGTTTACGCTTGGCGACACAGCTAAGCTCTCAGCTGTTTGGGGTCAT
Organism: Pseudomonas sp. AB6; assembly: GCF_034314105.1. NCBI lineage: Bacteria > Pseudomonadati > Pseudomonadota > Gammaproteobacteria > Pseudomonadales > Pseudomonadaceae > Pseudomonas > Pseudomonas sp. AB6. Next base: position 1,367,359 of record NZ_JAVIWJ010000001.1, on the reverse strand, counting down.
CTACGTGCTGGATGAACCCTCAGCCGGTTTGCACCCGGCTGACGGTGAAGCTTTATTCGGCGCGTTACAGCGGCTAAAAGCAGCCGGCAACTCGTTGTTTGTGGTCGAACATGACATCGAGACCATGCGCCGCGCCGACTGGCTGGTGGACGTCGGCCCCGCAGCAGGAGAACACGGAGGCCAAGTACTCTACAGTGGACCGCCCGCCGGGCTGGCCCATGTCCAAGCATCGCAGACGCGTCCACACGTGTTTGCAAAACATGCGCCCCTGCATCAGCTCCGCCGCCAAGCCAAAGGCTGGCTTCGACTTGAGGGCATAACTCGAAATAACTTGAGCCATCTCTCGGCAGCGTTTCCCTTGGGTTGCTTCACCGCCGTCACCGGGATTTCCGGTTCTGGCAAATCGAGTTTGGTCAGTCTCGCATTGCTTGAATTGATGGGCACTCATCTGGGCCGCACCATAGCCGATGTAGAACAGGAGGAACCCAGCCTGGAAGACGACACTGCGCAAATCTGCAGCGGCCAGGTGACGGCCGGGGCGCAAAACATCCGGCGACTGGTTCAGGTCGATCAAAAACCAATCGGCCGCACCCCACGCTCGAACCTGGCGACCTATACCGGGCTGTTTGATAGTGTCCGCAAGCTGTACGCGGCAACACCCGAAGCAAAAGACAAACACTACGACGCGGGACAGTTTTCTTTTAACGTCGCCAAAGGGCGCTGCCCAGCGTGCGAGGGGGAAGGGCTTGTCAGTGTGGAATTGTTGTTTATGGCAAGCGTCTATGCGCCCTGCCCGACCTGTCATGGCGCCCGCTACAACCAGGACACCCTGCAAATTACATGGCAGGGATTGAATATCGCGCAAGTGCTGCAGTTAACCGTGGAGGAAGCGGTGACGGTTTTTGCCAAACACCAGAGCGTACTGCGTTCGCTGACGGCACTGCGTGACATTGGCCTGGGCTATTTGAGGCTCGGCCAACCGGCCACAGAACTTTCCGGCGGCGAAGCGCAACGGATTAAACTGGCGACCGAACTGCAACGAGTTCCACGTGGGGCCACGCTTTATGTTCTCGATGAACCGACCACTGGCCTGCACCCGTGCGACGTTGACCGCTTGCTCAGCCAACTCAACAGTCTGGTTGATTTGGGCCATACGGTCATTGTTGTCGAGCATGAGATGCGGGTCGTTGCGCAAAGCGACTGGGTCATCGACATCGGCCCCGGAGCGGGCGATCAAGGTGGCAAATTGGTTGCCTGTGGTACACCAGAAACAGTTGCAGACGTCAAAGCCAGCCGCACCGCACCGTTTTTAGCCAAGGTATTGTCGGGGCAGTAATGCTGCTTTAAAAAATTAGGCGACACTGTTCGATGATTCCCGCACTGTGTCGCCCGTTCTTCACTGCAACTCAGCTTAACTTTTATCTGGTAGTCCTATGACCCCTAACGCAGAGCTTTATAACCCTTCAACCGACTACGCCGACAAGCTCGTCACGCGCATCGGTCAGACACCCGGCTGGATCGCAAAACGCATCGGCGTTACCGATCGTCGAATTCGCTATATCCTTGACGGCTCGCGCACTGTGAAAGGCGTGACTACTCCAATCGAGATGACTTACCCCGAGCAATTCGCCTTGGAATGTTTGGCCGCAGAAGCCGCCGCCCGGAAGAAATAGCAGGAACTACGCCTCAGGGCTTGCCTCAGGGCTTAAGTGGCCACTCGACATCCTGATCAGAAAGGCTTTTGCCATCATCGGGATGTTTCCAGTCCTGCGGGGGAGGAGTTTCATCATCAATAAAAGTATCGATCGCCCGATCTGGTTTATCGATAATCGCATCAACTACATCCGGGTCTGGCGCCGAAACTGACGGCGCGTGAGACGGAGCCTTATCTTTGGATTTCGGACCGATATCCATATACACCTCACAAAGGATTATTGAAGTAAATATCCTGGAACTTAGAGGGCTAATGATCTGTTGGTTCGATTCAGCGCGCAACGCTTACCGGGCGATTCCGCGCTTAGGCAAACATAAATATTGCAACCTGCCACTGGAGCTCTACTGCATCCGCTGCAGTGGGCTCGAAATCCCAGTACTCCTCGGCGCCTATAACTCAATTTATGACACCGTCTTCCTGAGCGATATTCCGTGAATGCGACCATATTTGAGGTACGCGTTCCGATTTTAAATCGTCAACAAATAATTGATCGCTACCCTTAAAACTACACACGTGATCCAGAGGTCCGTTGATACTATAGCCTTCCCAAACAATGTAATCACATGCCATTTCTACTCAGACGAATTCGTTTGCAACGACTCCTATTTGATTCGATATTCATCTATATATTTTATTGCAGTTTTCTTTCTTTTGATGAGTTGCGATGCCTTGAATCTCGGTGAGCGTATTGCTTTAGATCATGTACCGGCAACAATTTTCGAGGCGGAACAATATCCATACAGATGATTTTATTAAGATAAAACACCCATACGGATGCACATATTTAAAACTTATACATAAACAATAAAAAGCTGTACATGAACCAGATCCATGTAGAGGATATGCGTAATATCTGATAACAGGCTTGCTTGGGATGACTACAGTTAATAGACACATAGAAATATGGACTGCCCACCCACCCCAGAAGAAAAATGTGCTTCGGGAACAGAAAGAGCCGGGGATGCCTAATGAATAGCGAGAAAAGGGGGATTGGCCTGCGGCTTAGAAATGAGCGTGTGCGTTTAGGGTTTTCACAAAAAGTATTCGGGAAGCTCGGAGGCGTCGCGACTAACGCACAAAGTAACTACGAAAACGAGACTCGCTATCCAAAATCCGAGTATTTCGTAGCGGTTGCCGGGACGGGTGTCGACATACTGTTCGTTCTAACGGGCAAAGTCACCCCGCCCTGCTCCTATGATCTGAGCCAGGAAGAAGAGTCAGTACTCATTGGTTTTAGATTGCTTCAGCGCCAAGATCAAGACGCTCTCAGTCATTTAACAACCACCATCGCGGGATTTTTGACATCATCTCCTAAATCACAACCGAGTGTGAGGGAGTGATTACCTATTAGTTCGCCTGACAGGCTCCGCCAAGAAAGGAACCGACACTTGCTTGGGTACTGATTGATTACCAGGCAAACGCAACGCAGGTTTGTATCAGCTGAGTCAGACAAATTGGCGTTGGTTTGACTTGAACAGAAGACGGTTCGAACTATGCTGACTCTTGGCGAGGTGCCTATATGCGGGGTGCTGATCAAGGAAAAAGCCCGATACCCTCTCTGCCGCCGAATCTTGCAAATTCATCACCCTTGGTATTCCCGGCATCTTGGGATTAGGCTTTTTAGCAGCATTTCATTGGGTTGGCCGCGGTAGCTTATACATCGACCCTTAGTGGGCGGGCCCCCATGCATAAAGTATGATTACACCTACACTGGCTCGTTGTTCGTATCCATTGCCTCAGTTTTTGCTGCAGCTGTTCAATTATTGGCAACACCGAGCGTTTATTTATAGAAAGCGTGTGAGCCCTATGTGGCTGGGGGCCAGCGCGCAGTTAGCTGAGGATGTGCACTGTATGATTGCGGTAACCCTGGTCAATTTGGTTGTAATCATCACGGCTGTGATGATCCATTATGAATGCCTGTTGCGGATGAACTTACTGTTATCGACGCTCACCGGACGCCATCGTTTTCGAATCGTATTGGGTGTTCTCGGCGCTATGATGGCCCATGCCCTGGAAGTTTGGTGCTTTGCACTAACTTATTATCTGATCATTCAATTTGGCGATTGGGGTGGTCTGCAGGGTCAATTCGACGGCAGCCTACTCGATTGTGCATACTTTTCTTTCACCACGTTCACCACCATTGGCTTCGGCGACATTCATCCCGTGGGTCATATGAAATTTCTCACCGGGCTGGAAGCTTTGACGGGGCTCATGTTGATTACTTGGACAGCGTCATTTTTGTTTCTGGAGATGCAAAAATATTGGAAGCCGGAGCGCTGAATGGGTCGGAATGATAAAGGCTGCGAGCTTTATCTTCTACGTACTAGCTTTGTAGGCGATACCTTAAAGACGTACATCCGGGCACATGCATACGATTATTGAGTCACCATTTTTAAGAAGCTGTGCCCTGCCTATTTACCCGAAGAGAGCGTGCTACCGAAAACATCCCAGCGCGTATCCTGCGCAAAATCGTGAAAAAAATGAATCAACAGGTTCACTGGGTGACGGTTACCGAGGCTGCTGAAACTCGTAGCAAGACAGGGCTTTCACAGCCTAGGTTTGCTGAGCTTTTGGGCGTCTCTGTGCGGACACTTCAGGAATGGGAACAAGGCCGTCGCTCCCCTTCTGGTGCTGCCAGGTCTTTGCTGCACATCGCATCCTTGCGTCCTGATGTGTTCCGCTATGTGCCATGACTTGCAGTCTATTAGCAATGCTTTCCCTCAACAGCTAACATCACCATGCGTTTTCCGCGGGTGTTTGGTTGATAAGCGGGTTCAATTTAATCAGGGGTGTTATGCGCTAGCCAACATTCTTTTACCCGCCTAACCATTGGTAATGGGTGCTGGAGTTAGTATCGGCCTGTGACCAACTCCTCTTCGAACATGGCAAAGAATATCCATGCTCAAATCAGACTTTTGCTGGCTCGCTATAAAGCCGCAGGCAACTAGGCATTCGCGCAAGAGGACCGAAAGTCGCTCCGACGAAATGAACGATTGCGGCACTTTCAATAATTGCGGAACAAAAACAACAAGGGCCTGCATGAGATTATTCATGCAAGCCCTTGATTTATATGGTGCCCGAAGCCGGGGTCGAACCGGCACGTCCTTACGAACGAGGGATTTTAAGTCCGTTAACTTTATCTTGCGTATCAATAGCTTATGCTTTTTTCTGCAACCCAATCGATTAAATCCACCTAGCTTGCAGCCCTTTGTTTATAAGGGGTCCAGATCGATTGCGGTGCAGAAAAAGCCCTTCCCAGCGTCTGCCGAACGAACATAATCCCTCAGTAGCGCCCGGAATAATTTCCGGAATATTCCGCGCCGATTTTGTCGTCAGACCACAAACCTGCGATTTTGCGCAGGTTGACAGTTTTGGCAGGTTGACAGATCGGCGAATCAGCAGCGACCTTTGGTTGACAAATCCTTGGATTAGCAGCAACTGGTTGACAAAGGTCATGTCAACCAAATTCCTATTTTCACCAGATTTGTCAACCGGCAACCCGAATCAGCAATAACGGAGAGATTCGCCGCGAAATCCAGATTGCGGAGAACGCTCCGAGTAGCGTGCCTATTCTGTTTTTTCTACATAAAACGAGGGCATGTTAATTTTTACGACCACGAATGTAGGCGCTGTCGGCGCCATTATTCGTTAAACGGATTTTCACCTCAATTTTGTGCTTTTTGAGGTGAGCCCTGATTCACCGTCAGCCCTTCATAAGACGCCTCGCAAGCCAGACCCGCTATTCGGGAACGGTCAGCAAAGGAAGCCAACTCTGCTGCTCGCTTGTCAGCGCGCGTGAGCAGGTCGGAGAGCACCATTGCGGCATGATTGGTTGTCGGGCTTCTAGCGGCAGCGGCGGGATGGCCGGTGCAGCTACTTGGGTCGGCTGCCAGTTTTGTGGTTGCGAGCTGCACGCTGCCAACAACGCTAACATTGGCAGCATGATCAGTTTTTTCAGCAACGTTTGATTGAATCGCATGAGCTTGCACCTGCTGGTTATTGTTGATTCGACTGAGCTCGATAGCGCGAGCGTCTTCTTCGGCTTTCGCCTTGGCCAGCGCCTGCGTGGCGACCTCGGCATCCCACTTAGCCTGCCATTCAGAGTTTGCGAGGGTTTCGCCGTGGCGATAGGCGCCATACAGCGCACCAAACACCAAAATGATGGCCAGCACGTAGCCGCCAATCTTTGCGTAGATTGATGTCATGCAAGAACCCCCATCGCAGTGTTATAGAGAGCAACCCGGTCAGCGGCACCGACCTGGCCGCCGTTGATTTTTTGCGTAATCTGCGTGAACTGTTCGGCATCTGCCAGCGTGTTCAGGCCATTGCTCGCCCAGTACCACGCCGCCGATAGCGCCGCATAGATTGGCTGTTCAAGCAACTCGGGGTGAGTAAGCAGGTCCAGCGCCAGCGCCGAGCCGCACGATTGGTAATTCGTCCAGCCGGTTACCTGGAACAGCCCTCGACCCTTAAATCGCCAACCATCACCGCTTGCGGTCGGGCCATTACCCATGCGCGACGCATACACGATGTTCGCGATCTGCTCCGGCTGACGCTCGACTTGAGCAGCAAGCGAAGGGGTGAACCGCGTTGGCCACGTCGCAACCAACCCCGGCGCCCCGTAGTTCAGGTTTTCCACTAGATGGAGAAGCTGTCCCGACTCATGCCCGGCCTGCGCGAGAAACGCCGCGATCCGTAACGGCGTGATGATCTGGTACTTACCCATCGCCGTGTTTAATGCAGATACAAAAACGCCGGCAACTGGGCCGGCGTTCGGGAGGATATGCAGCAACTGCTGCTGTGTAATCGGCATCTATTTGACTCCGTAATGGCTGGCACCGCCAAGACGTACGCCAGCCCAGAACAACCATGCCCGCCACTTCGCTACGCCTTCAGCACGCAGTGCCCGGTACAGCACGTCATCGCAACGCTTGCGGGACAGCTTTGCATCCGTGTAGAGCTTGTCGTGAATCGTTGCCGAGTAGTTGCCGTATCCCGCGACTAGCGCGAAGAACACGAACAGGAAGACGTTGTGCAGAACAGCGATACTGGCGAAGTTTGTCGAGAAGCCGGTCTCCGCGAGAATTGGTCCTTCCACGTCGTCCATCAGCGTTAAATCGGCGAGCAGAGTGTGATTCCACTTGCCCACCTGCTCAGTCTTGAGCGTAGTAAGGAACTTGCTCATGTCGGCCAGCCTTCTTGAAGCATCGCTTCGGTGTACGACTTGTCGGCCACGGCGGCGAGCAAAGCAGCCTCACGGTCGTAACAGGCTTGAACGTGATCACCGACAGCATTAGCAATCGCAATCAACTGGGTGGACGTCAGGTTCACGAAGGTATTGTCCGAAAGCTTCCAGTTAACAGTGTAGTTTGCCTCCCGGCCCGCACGCACCGCAGCGCCTGTCAGCTTGTTTTGAGTAGTGCGGTCGGTGTAGACCGCCATGCCGTTGACGGTTATACCTGCTGTTTCGTGCGTAAATCGCTCGGAGGCGAACAGCGCTGGATAGTCGGGAGCGTCCACCGGGCGAGGAGACTTCGAGATCGTGCCATCAGCACCAAGCATCCAAATGCCATCTGTTTCATTTGCCGTTGCCAGCCACACGTCATCCGTAACCTTGATGGCGCCTTTCGGGATTTCGTTGATTGAGTCGACCAGGCGCTGAGCGATCTGACCGTCCGACCCGAACAATAAATATTTGATGCTCATATTTTTCCCTTCAATATCCCACAGAGAACCAGCGAATCGTTTGACTGACTGCGCCAGATGTCACGTTTATGTCGTTTGCTACGGTAATAACCGAAGTCGAGGTTGGCTGGCAGTAAGCCGAATAGCTGCCCTGAGCAGTAACGGTCGTGCTGTTGATTGAGCAGATCGCAGCGAGGTGGGCGTTCGGAAACGTTAGGGGCAATGTGATCGCGAGGCTTGTTTCTCCGATAGCGGCGGAAAGTCCCCATTGGAAAATAACACCGCCCATCCAGCTTGGAAGTGCGATGTAGCCATTTACGGCGAGCAACATAGAAAACCCGGCACGAAGCTTTTTCGGGGTAACCACGGTTGCATCATCAACGCCAGCATTGGTCAGTGCCTGCGTTGCGATCAGCGCGGCACCGCCGATTGTTTCCGTAGGAACCTGGCCAACAGCGACGGCCTGCTGGCTTTTTGTCCCATTTGCTACTTGCTCCGGAGCGCCAGTGCAAAGCAGGAGAACGTAGGAGCCGCCCCCAACCGATGAATTCCACGCCATCCAGCCGTCGCCATTGGCAACAATTTCTCCGCCTTGAAGCCCGACGTGAGCGCCTCCTACCAGCGGCGTCACACCAATACCGTCATTGACGGTACAGGCCGTGGTGTTAGTGGTCTTGGCCTTGAAGCGCAGCGGAACACCTTCGAGGCGTGCCGTCAGCGCCGGCAAAAAATTGCAGACATAGGCATTTGCCACACCGGTATCCAGTGCAAACGAGCCATAGCCCGCTTGCAGCTGGGCCACGGTCGCCGCATGCGCCGAATTGACACCCGGTGCGATTTGAAGACCGCCACCGAACGCCTCGGTCACAATCCAGGCGCCGTTGCCGCCATTGACGCTTGCCTGCACCAGATAGCGAAGACAGGCCAAGCCTACGGGCAACTCGTTACCTTGAAGCGCTTGAAGTCCGACGCCATAAATAGGCTTCGGGGCCAAGCCGTCCGGCGAATACGTCGAGGCGCCGGGATTGAGGTGGGCAATGTTTATCCACTGGACATAGCCAGTTGATGGAGGAGCGGTAAGTGCGGGCGTGTTGATCGCCGAATACGCGCCGGCCGTGCCAGTATCAGTCAGGATTGTTGCCTGCTTGTTTACAGCGCGAATTGCAGTAGCAAGCTGAGTGAAGTTCGTTTTCGACGGGGTCATGCCAGCCGCACTGAGCACGCCGAGCATTTCGAGCATCAGCATGTTCATGTATTCGGCAGGAACAATGGTCGCAAGAATTCCCGTGGCCGGATTACCGTCCGTGAAGAATCCGGCAGTGCCCGCCGCAGTACTCGCAGGGATTGTCGGTATAGCCGACGTATTATCAATTTGATACATCTAAAAGCCTCACGAATAATGGAACTGCAAAATGGTGTGTGCCGGTTTGGCTTCAGATAATTCGCACTCGAGCACCTTGTTCCCCCACGACGACAGAGGCTCGCCGGCGGCCGATTGCCCGGCGCGAAAATAATTAACGGTGTTAAGTCGGCAGTTAATTGCCCAGGTGAAAAACCAGTCGACATTGCCCAGCTGTTGGCCGCAAGCACTTTGCCCGCACCGGAAAGGCGCGTACTGCGTGACAGTCACGGCGTAGCCCAGGCCAAGCGCGTAGGCCAAGAAGAAGGCAATAGACTGCCCTCCCGAGTTAGTGAATCGCGCTACTACCTGGTTGCGTCGACCCTGAAATGTGGGGGCGACCCCTGCGCAGGGATCTGGCAAACCAAGTGTCGTTTCCCACTCAGTCAGAAAGTTAACGGTAGTTAAGGGAAACATATCCGTGAGCAGACTTACTGCGGCCGTGCTAAGCCTTTGAAACGTTGGCGCGTAGCAGGAAACAGCTTGAGCTTGAACGCTCGTTAGTTCTTTTGACCATGCGCGGCCGCGAGGCAACAAGCCCAGCAGCGCCGAGGCAAAGTCAGCACTAGAAAATGCATATTTCGACATTGCAACCTCACGGGAAAGTAATCACGCCCAGTGTGGGTAAGTAGCCAGCTATGTTGGGGATGTTTGCCACCGGGGAGGTGATTACAAATCCGCTAGTCGACGCGATTGCTGCAATTGCGGAATCTATATCGGATAGCGCGGAAATCGAGCCGTCCGATTTCGGCACGCCCTGCTCTACAAAAATCTCGGTGATTGCAGCGGCGATGGCTGCCCGCGTTATCGTAGATGCGTTAGTGAGCCCGGTAATGGTGAAATTAGTCGGATTAGGCAGTGCTGCGCAGATATAGACCATAGCGGTCACGGGCTGCAGTGGAAAAATACTGTTGGCCACTACAAGCTGATCACCGGTCGCGAGATTTCCGGATGTGGCGCGGTTGTCGCTTACTGAAATTCCGTTCGTCCCTTGCGGAAATCCCTGATAGGGCGCATTGGCATTGTCGAGCATCACGAACACCACGACCGTGCCCGTGCCGAATCCATTGGGTGTGCACCACGCCCGCGTAACGCCCGGAACCGCAAGCGCCCAGTTCACATAGTCGTTGAACGATCCGCCGTTCGGCGTGCTTTGATAAGCCGCCATCATTCGGTTGAAAACAGATTTCTCGGTCTCCTGATCATCACCGGTGGTGACAGTTCCGGTTACAGTACCGCTCGATTGAATGCCTGGAATTGATATTCCCAAGCTCATCAACGTACCTGGGGCCGCATTTCCCGCAGTACCCGGCACATCTGCTCGCGCCTGGACGACTGCGAATCCGCTTACGCCAACCGTCACTGTTGCAAGAACGGTGTAAGTGGTCGAATCGCTACGTGAAAGCGAGGTGTTGATATTGAGCGGGGTGCCTGGGGTGCCAGGGAGAGACACCGTCAAGACCGCAGCCTGAGCGGGATTTTGAAAAATCTTTTTCATCGCTGCCCACGCAAACAAAAACTCACCGGACGACGTGAATGGCACCCCTTGTTTCGCGATCCAGTCTAGATATCCGAAATTTAGGTGGGCCATTCCGGCCACAGCTTTACCCGTGATTTGCAGGTTGGAAAACCGAAGGAGCCCGTCGGCAGATGGCAGCCCCGAGGTGATATCAGCGGCGACCTGTGCCCGCAGGTCCGAGAGCTTGGGCCTTGGAAATGGCATGGTGGGTAAACTCCGAACAATAAAAAACCCCGCAAACGCGAGGTCTGGTTGAGTTTTTAGCGGCGCATCTATGTAGCGGACCTGATCTAAATAGCCGCCCTGTCCAATCGAGACGCAAGCAGTGAAATAGCTTTAGCACTCAAACCACCAGCTCATCTACACTGGCGGTTTTTTCAGGAAGAAGAAATGAAGCGCGATACGCAAACAGGAAAAGGTTCTGTTCAGGGGCTAATAGCAATTGTCGTAGCATTAACCATTTATGCTTTTTTCCATCACGGATCAGAAGCGGATCAGGTAGTAATCGACGAGCCAGCAAATCAATACCAATTCGAATCAATTCGATCTGGTAAATCAGATGAATACAAAAACGCAAAGAATGAATTAATTCAAAACAAGATATTCAACGATGCTAACGAGCAGCAGAGTTCATTTTGGAAATCATTCGGTTTCAAGATTGATGGCTGGCACGGGAAAGTCGTGCGTATCATGGCCTCATCAAGTGGCGACTTCGTAAGTATCGAATTAGAATCAACTAAAGGCGTTACTTACAAGCAAGATAACATCCCTTCGACCTCTGTAATTTTTAAAGAGGTGGCGAATTTCAAGGAAGGTGATCCGGTTTATTTTAGCGGCGAGTTTTCAAAAATATTAAAGGGCTTAGGCGGCCCACTGTATCAAGAGGGCAGCGTATCCAAGTATGGGTCTCTCTATGGCCCAACCTATGGAATACATCTCTCTCAAATGTATGAGCCTAATAGTAAAAGCCCACCAGTTGCAGCAATGTACTCCCCGGTGGCTTCTAGCGACTCTGATGCATTTGATCAGAGCAATTTAATAACCGACCCATCTACTAAAATAAAATCGACCTCTACAAAAAGCGACATTGAAAAGCGCGCACTATCAGGAAAGTGGGCATGCACGGACAGGCTTGTAACAGCGGAAATAAATGATTCCATCAGGCATTACCCAGATTACGCCTTTAAATTATCACTAGAGAATGAATGCATTGACATTTTAGATAAAAAACAGGCGAGTAGCATAGTAGTCGTTGGCCATGAATCATTTGTCGTCCCTGCCGGGCAGCAACAAGAAGCCTTATTAGAAATACACGTAAAGGCAGAAGATGGGTCAGATTATATACTTTCTGGATACTTCCACATTATGGAGACCGACTTGACAAGCTATAAAGCAAGTTAACTTTGCTGCCATAGCCTGCTAAAGCTGAGACTGACTACAGTTCCATCACCGCGCGTAATGACGACCAGCGCCCCCAAAGTCCTGGGCGGCGCTATGGACATGGTTACTTTCACGCTGCTGGCAACTCCGTCGTCAATAATCCACTTCAAAGATTCTTCAATATAAATTTTGGCAGTGTTGGCGACATCTGTAGTGAGGCGAGAGCGATCAAGCAACCAGAGCTTCGACCCGAGCGGAACATCGTCATCGCCCCAGAAACCGCGTCGATCTGTGCTGCCGTCTGGCAGGACATCATCGTCACCGGCTAATCGATCAGAAAATACGCTGATCAACACGGCCGTCTCCAGATCATCGCCGCTTGCAAGCGCGCCACCGCTAACGGACCAGTCGCCCATCCCGGTATCGACGTTCCAAACGGTACTGATATCGCTCATTGTTGTTGTGTCGGCACTGGGCCGCTCCCGTGGATATGGCCGTTATAAATCGTTCGGTCGCCAGCCATGCTGCGAACGTTGTCGCTGACATTGCCATCGGCATGGATGTCGCCGGTGACATGAAGCAGCGGGGTATTCATCACCACCGAATTAGCAGCATTGATGGTTACAGTGGTCGCATTGTTGACCGTGACCGGTGCGCCCCTCGCCTCAATGACAATGCCATGAGCTGCGGTGAGGTAGACGCTTTTACCTTGAAGGTCATACAGCATGGTTTCGCCAGCGGCTAATCCCAGCGGACGGCTTGCCTGATGCCCGGTTGCGATCACGACACCTTTTGATCGATCGCCACCGAGAAATGCCACTAGTACATCGGAGCCGTTCGGCGGCACCGAAGTAAGGCCGAACTCAGCGATGCGCGGCGTGTCGTCGCGGGTTTCAGAATTATTTAGTTTTATCTGGAGTATTTGTGCCGACTTAGAGTCGTCACTAAATGTCACTCGACCCCAGCTAGACATTAACTGAACACGTCGCCATAGCCGTTCCATAATTCCTTGAGCGTCATTCATGGATGCCCTTGGACGTCGCCAAAAAACGGCGTCAAATTTATAGGTTGTGGTTTGAACGCCTCGGGCGGCATCAGTGTTATTTCCGCTGTAGTACCCCTTCCCGGAGACCGCAAAAATGTAACTTCCGTGATCAGCAAGTGCACACTATTCAGGTTAAGTCTCGGCAATGAGACCGGAACCAATGTGTTGGGCTCCCATAAGGCGTCCGACTGATCTCGCCAACCGTCTGTAACGAGCCGCACTACCAACGATCTTCCCGCTCTGCGGGCGGCTTCCCAGTGTGCGCGCAGAGCAGCGGTTTCGTTCCCCATGCCTCCGCCCTCGGAAATAATCACCATTTTCCGGTGCCGCTTACAGTTAGGGTCGGATACCGAAGCAATAAGATTGCCGCCGTCGCCCAAATCCATAAAAGCTTGTACGGATTGAATATAGGCGTCGTATTCCGAATATCTAAGATTTGCCGAGTAATCAATATAAGCACTTTGAACGTTCACGCCCTCGGCGAAGCCACTGGCTGCGGTTTCGACGCCCACCTCAGATAAAAATAGACCGCCATCTGGCAAGTCATACGCTAAGACGGCTGAGCTCCTGGCTACGCGGTCAATAATCTCGAAAGCAGATTCTCCGAGCATGACGTTGATCTGCGGGAGTATCGGCAACTTGTCGTAGCTCAAGCTGGCAGTGACTTGAATCCCGTCTGCCTTTCCATCGACAAGAGGGCCATAAACCGAGGCTAGTTTCTGGGCGATTCCGAGAACATTGGAGTTGCTGATCTGGCCGCCCGGCCACTCCGCAGCACAATCCACCAGATCTGCACACTTTGAGCGACCCGACAACCGAATGGAATGATCGCTGGGACCAAAGCTTGGGATGAAGTGATCTATATAACCCGTGACAACCAGATTATCCCCGAGCTTAACTGCGCACGCAGATCCTGGCTCGATACCGATTTCTGCTAGCTCACCAGGATGTAATTCTGTCATGCCAATACTAAAATCACTTGGCACTCGCTCAATTCCGCGAGTGACACGAATATCTGTCCAGCCCGTAATCGCCGTTGTTCCAATAGTTACGGTTAGATCTTCAGACATACACCACACCACCGAGGATAAAGATGAAATTATTAATATCTTTTAGCTGTGCAGGGATTTTATTTGCCGTAGCTGTGAGCGCCCACGCCAATAGCGGGCAAGAAACGGGGCTGTATCATTCCAAAAGTAGCGAGGCGCTTGCTTGTTCAGATATGGCGGCAGTGCCCGAAGCGTCCGACTACATACTCCACGACCCCGCCAACCCCAATCTGTTAAAAATCATGACTCAGGGTGGTTGCTCGCCAATTTCTCCGACCGTGAAGTTTGATGTTATCAAGCGGTACACTTGGCAAATTCCAGCAGGTCCCCAACAACTTGTTCAGGTGTCAATCCCGATGATCAACAACCCGTCCATGCCTCACGATATTGAATGGATGATGCAGTCAGACGTTGTGCCGGCCAAATGACCTTGGCGAGTATTAAGTTGCCAAGGCCTTCAACGAAGTCGGCATAAATGCTGGATGAACCGGGTTTGCCTGCTGAATTAACTCATCTGCTCGACTTGGGTCTTGGTAAAGCCTGTTCGCCATCACCAGCGCCGATATCGGCGCATTGAAGGTGAACGTTTCAAGATTTGGCAGCGTGGCGCCGGTTGTGGTCAGGGCGCTTACAATGCCTTGTCGCAATGCAATCAACGCACTGTAGCTATCGTCATCACCGGCATCGCCCGCAACCAATATCTCGGCATCAATGAAAGCCGTAACGGCCGTCATTGTGCTGATAGCTTGGTCGTATGAGGTGGGTACATAGGCAGCCACTACTTTTCCAATTTCCGCTAATGCTGTTCTGCGCAGTAATGCTGCCGTTGCGTTTTGAGCGATTGCTGACGCTGCGCCAATAGCCCCGCCCCCGGTAAATGCTGCCGGAGAAAAAGTCGCCAAGGGGCCGAGTAAAACAATGGCGTCACCAGGGTCAGCGATACCCGCAGCGAGTGCACTCATAACCGCTTGGACCGCACTGGTAAAAGTCGCCGCGCTACTCACATCGAGATTTGATGCGGCATTAACCAGAGTGCTCATCGCGCTATCGACGGCGGCGCGATTAGCTGTGTTCTTCGCGATCAAGTCAGCCATAGTTGCGCTGCTGTTCCGTGCTGTTTTACTCGCTATTAGCGCGCTGCTTACGTTTCCATTCGCATATCGACCGTAATTCCCAGTTAAAAGACCGCCCAAGCTGGTGATGCTGCGTACGTCGCGGGTGATACGGCCAACCAGCGCTTTGAAAGCACCAATCACGCCAAACACCATGCTAACAATAGCTTTGCCGAACTTTATGACGCCCTCGACAACATTCAGTACGGCCGTTACGCCTCCAATCACCTTGCGTGCGAAGTCCAATACCGAGGACAGGCCCAGGGCAGCAGCCAACTTATCTAGCAGGCTGCCGGTAGACGTTTTGATGCTGGGGAAATAACGATTGCCCGATTCAATGAATATGAAACTGATTTCGAAGTAGCGCCCCATGTCCCAGCGCTCGATTACTGACAGCCCCTGGTCCATGAGGCTGACTTTAAGTGCGCCAAGCGTCGGGTGCATTAAAGCGCCAGGCCCCTGTTTTTCCGCTGCCGCAACTAATGCGTCACGTTGCGCCAGCACATTGCCGCCCCCGTAGATAGCACTGTCTGTTACCAGAAACCCGGTCATACGAATGCGGCGCGTCGAGCGGCCCATGTCTTCTATATAGGGCTTGTCCGCTCCAGGGTATTCATGCACGGCCTGGCGGCGCCCGAATCGGGCCTCGCCGCCATACACCGCAAATGGAACACCACGGAACGACGCCTGATTTAGTGATTGGGCCCAAGTGCGATTGGAGTCACCGGCAATTTGAATAAGATCCGATAACAAACTCATGCGATAGACCCCACTCCAGAATATGCAATACGGCTAGACGCCTGAACGTTGCCTTCAGTTTTAACGTTGACCTTTGTTCCTTCCGGCATGTTCTTGTGTTCAATTTCGACTTTCACGGTGCCGTTGCTGCCGCCGCTACCTTGCTCACCAGCATCGGCAGGCTTGGTATATGGCCCGGCTGGCGCGGCCGAGAGCGGCGGTAAATCTAACTGATTGGCCAGCGCCCCGCGTGAAATAGCCTCGCGGGCCTTATCTTCTTCTAAAAGCCCCGGCCTCAACCATTTTCGCGAACCTACTTCGCCTGCCGATTCTGCGTCGGCAGTTCTTCTCAGGGCCCTCCCCGCCTTAGCTTCCTTACCTTTGGTTAACTCGTAGTTGGCAAACTCATACTGCTTCAGACTATCTGCTCGATCATCAGTGATTTTGAAACCGGCCCAGTCCTTAAAATCCTTTTGCCGATCGGCGTGCAACTGAAAGATGCCTCTGGCCTCTGGCCCGGTTACTTTCCAATCACCCGTTGCTTTTGGATCAAGGTTGCTTTCGGCTATGCCGTTGCCGACGATTCCCGCCGCTTGTTGCGGCGTCCACCCTACAGACTTGAAATAATCCATCGCAAGGGTCGATTGATCTTTGTCAGTGCCCTGCAGCTTTTTCCAAGCACCGGATACAGCTGTTTCGTGGGAAGCTTGGTCAGCTGTTTGTGGGACCGCTGGCGGCAAACCTTGAGCCTGTCGAATACGCGCAATTTCTTTATCCTCCCCCGTGTTCAGCGAGGGGGAGTAAAGCAGCGATAAGAGTCCGGCTGCGATAGTAGAAATACCCGCACCGATGGCGCCCAGCAGGCCGCCGCCTGATACTGCGGCAGCGTCGGTAGCGGCGCCCGCCTCAAGAGCGGCGACCTTCCAGCCGCTCAAAAGACCGGTGAAAGCCACAATTCCGATGCCCGCCGTCAACAAGCTTCCACCGAGTGAAGCTACGCTGACAATCAGTCCAGCGTTCATTACGCCAGCTACCAGGAGAGCGGCGTTCTGCCACCCACCCATCCAGTCAACGACCTTGCCGATGCCTTCGCCAAACTTAACGATGCCCTCGCCGACCTTCGTCCAGTTGATACTGTTGATCCAAGTCGCAAATCCTTTCGCCCACTCACCAACGTCGGTCGCGATCAACTCGCGATTGGTCGCCAGCCAAACGCTGAACTGGTCGATCAGCGGCTTCATCGCGGGAATCAACGCATCGCCGATGGAATTTTTAACCCCGTCGACAGCGATGCCCAGCCCCGCAAGACTCATTGAGAATTCTTTGCCGCGCTTTACCGCGTCATCGCCCATCACATAGCCAAGACTTTTAACCATGCCTTCGTAGCGTTCGATCCCTGCCGATCCCTCCCGCAGAAACGGCAACATCGCACCTAATCCTAAAGTGTTCGCAATAAGCGCCTGCACTTGGGGGTCGGTTTTCTTGGAAATGGCGTCAGCAATCGCCTTGAATTCGCCAATCACGTCTTTTGCACCATCCTTGGTTTTCTTTAAACCTATGCCGAGCTGGCTAAACATAACCATCGCGCCTTGATTTCGGCCCCACTGAGCATCCTGCATCGTGGTCGCCAAACCGTCGAGGCTCGAGGTCGTCGTCGAGGCATCTATGCCAAGAAGCTTTGCCGCCCCCTGGAAACCCTGAAGCTGTCCCGCCGAGACGCCGATACCGCGAGAGCTGTTGTCGATGGATCGGCCGAGGTGGGCCCAGCTGTCGGCAAGTGCAGCAACGCCCGCCACCGACCCTAGGCCCGTAATGGCGGCCATGGGAGCAACGATGTTGCCGATGCTGCGAGCGGCACTGCCCGCTTGCATACCAATGTTGCCCAGGTTCTTGCCGATCTTCTCAAAACCCAGTTCGCGACCCAGACTCTTAAAGGAGTTGCCCACGTTTTCGAATGGGCGGGTCATGCGGCCGATAGCGTCGTTGACCTTGCGCACGGTCGCCGTAGCTTTATCCACGGCGTTGATCGTGATCGTGAAGCTGTTGGCCACAGTGACTACTCCTTCATTTTAATGGCTTGCTCGTTCCACTGGATCAGCTCGCCCAAAGTCAGTGATCGCGCGTCATGCGGCCCCCAACTGTAGAACTTCGTCAGCTGAGCAATCAGCTCTGGCCAGCCGCCGAGGGCCCAGCGTCCGAAAAACCCTGGAGGTACTTGTCCGCAGCCATCAGGTCACGCTTGCTGATTTTTTCGATTGCCCCGCGTGGGATTTTAGTAATCAAACTGATCAGGGTGATGGCCGAGCCGGGGCCCGTATCTGCCCGTGAAGCTTTCTCGATTTCGCCAGCGGTGGGCTCTCGAAGCTTGAGTTCGGTGTAGGTCTGCGCAGTGTCGCCAGTGCCGATGACTACCGGTTTTGAAAGCTCAATGGTGGTTTCTTCTTCAAACATGGATCAACTCTCCGTGACGGATGCGCTTTCCCACTTCATTTCGATAGTGGCGTCAGCTGCTTTGGATTCGGGCAAATCGGTAGTCCACATGGCGCTACCGATTACGGTTTTGCCATTGGCGAGCTCGGCCACAACCGTGACATTGCTCATGGCGTTGAGGTCGGACAGGCTCAGGCTCGCGGAGTCACGGAGTGTGGCGCCGATATAGCCTTGTTCGATCTTTTCGGCGTAGCCATGAACGCCGTCGGGGCCCTTCAAGGTTTCACGGGATACCCCAGAAACCTTGTAAGAGAAATCCCCGGACATCATGTAACTGACGCCATCGACGGACAGGTAGCAGACCCCGGCGAGGCGGTTGGGATTAGCCATATGTTTCTCCAGGCATAAAAAAACCGCTCAATGGCGGCCGTTGACGTGGTGCCTGGACTACAGGCGGAATTGTTCGAGCAGCGCAAAAATGCGCAACTGGTTGATCAGCGTGGCTGGCGAGAGAACATCGACCCGGTTCGGATTTAGGCTGTTCTTTTCGACAATCAAGGCTTTGGCAAAGGCAGCCGAATCCTGGACGTACCCGTTGAATTCCATCGTCAGGTACTGAGCAATTAGATCGGCCCGAATGATGTTCGGAGTAACGATTGCACTGCCAGGCGCGAAGCGAGTGCCGTTAGCCGCTAACTTGACCCGTGCGTACTTCGAAGTTACCAAGGCCCGCTGAGCGCGCAGCACGAACATCAGCAGAAACAGCGTTTCGACTTGCAGATAACTGTCATCGGGGGAACCAAAACTGTTCTTTTGGTAAGTCGTAATCATGTTTTCAATCGCGACCGTGCCGTCATTCGCAACGGTGAACGTGGAAATACCATCCCAAAGCAAGGTATTGCGCTCGCCCACGTCAAATTGCGAAATAAGCGGTGGTGCGAGTACGCCGCTCACGACCAAAGTTTGCAGCGGGCGGCCCGGATCGGCACGCAATGCAACTGCCGCTGCGCCAGCCGAACCTGCCGCCCATGACCAGGGTGGAGACGGGGAATCATAAACACCCAGTACAGTTTCATGCTGGTTGTTACGGGCGTTGCCCGCAGTCGCCAACGTTGATAGCGTGCCGCGCAACGACGAGAACACGTGGCCATAGATCTGCGAGATATAACCCCACCGCCCCGTTTTGTCGTTGAGCAACGCTTTGAGCGAATCCAGCGAAGCTGTATCGGTGTAGGGGCTAACGATGAAGTCAAATGCCTGGTCGGCCAGGTTGCTGAGCGCCGTGTCCAGCACGGGGTTGGTTGCGCCAGCCGTCATTGCGGTAATTGTCAGCGTCAAGCCAACAGGGATCGCCTGCCCATTCACCGTTCCGAGATAATTCAACCGGATATCGATGTCGTTACCCGTCATACCCTTGTTCTTGGCGGTGAACGTCACTGTTGCCGTGGTCGCAGTCGCAGTAACCGGCAAATCTGGAGTCGCATTGACGAGTGCCGCCAAAGCTGTGGCGATAGCACTCGGGGCTTCGGCTGCCGTTACGACCAGGCTGACGAGTTGCCCGGCGATGTACAGCGAAATAACGCCTGTGGCAGTGGGCAGTCCGGCAACAAGCAGCGTGCCGGTAGCTGCGACCCCACCCGCTGCGTCTGCCAGAGGCAAAAACCAGATCTCGCCGAAACTGTCATTGGCAACGTAGGTCGCAGTCATCAGCGCAAGCATGGAACCCTGTCCACCTTTAGCTTGGGCGTCAGTAACGCCCTGCCCAAGCACTGGAACGTTGACTATGCCGTTACCGGCTGCGGTTATCTGACCAATGATCAACGTTTTCTGAGTCTGCGCCCCGCTGTTGGCCTGGGAGTTATCGACCTCCGCATAAAAAAGCGGAACCCGGTTGTTCGTCGGGATGTTATTGAATGGAACGGGCATTAGCTATCGCTCCCATCAGTTGGGGTGGTTTTCGTGACGCGCGAATCGAGCACAATCGCGGCGGGTGCCGAGGTTGCGGGCGGGGTCAGCGTTACATCACCGCAACCCAGGCGCCGAATCCAGTAAAAAGCGCTGTCGGGAACCTCGCGGCCTTCGACGGGCAAAAAATCTTGTTTCACAGGGTCGCGAACTAGCAACCCTTGAGAGGCATAAACGTACATGGGTGCTCCTATTGCGTGAGGTGGATATCTAGCGTGCCCTCAGAGCGACCGTCTGGGCCGACTGAACGGGGCGCTGGATTGACAGCGAGTGGAAATGGCGGGTTGTCGTAGGTGCCCAACATATCGACGACGTTGGTGAGGTCGTTGGTGATGTAAACCTGTTCCAGCGGCATGATCGGCTTTATTGCGGCCACTTCTGCTGCTGGATCAAGAGGCGGTCCGGGAATCTCCGCTGCCAAGGGGTAGAAATCTTCAGGGCCTTGGTAGAACTCCATACCGATATCCATCACCAGTTCCGCCAGTTCGGAATCACCTTCGCCGCTCTCACGGATTTCAGATCGAACGAACGGGTACTGTTGCAGCCTTTTCATCAGTGGCGGAAAGTTGATCAGTGCCATTTTTATTTGCTGCTGGATCACTTCCAGCTCCGCCAGTGCTGCTGCCGCACCGCCATTCCTCGGCAAATTCCTCACCTCGACGCGAGCGCTGACCCGAATGGTTGCCGTGACGGTGAACTGTGGCGCGCTGACGTCCCCGAGTGATTGCATATCCTCGCCGGGCGAATGCAGGTACAGAATCGGGTAGCTACCGTCCCAGGTGGCCCAAGTCCTTGCCAAAAACACATTGTTTCCGGCGAGGGTCTTGCCCTTAAGCCCCTCCGCAGACAACAGCCGCAAATCTGAGGTAGTCGTCATTACATTTTCCCCAGCATCAGTTTTGCCCAGCCATGACTATCGGGCCGCACCTCTTTGATCAGGTACGTGTTCCCGGTACTCGGGATAAATACCTGATCATCGGGAATTGGCGGAGCGGCGAAGATGGCGAGACGGACGCCCAGCACGGGCTGGACGGTGTTCGCATCGACCATGGTGTCAATCAGATGGATGTCCCGATAAGCAGCATCAAAGACGCCATCGATTGCGTAAGCCGTACCGCCGTCGGGGTAGAACATGATTTGGCTATCAGGCAGGTTGCCCTCGCCGAAGATATCCGCCAATGGCGCCAGCACCAGCGAATCCCAATCAATCACGCCAGCCTCACGGTCGGGCCTTCCGTAACCGAGATGTGCGGACCTTCGCGGCGCACATCCTGGACTACGCCGTCGCTAAGAAAGCCGAGCTCTTTAAGGCGTTCGACATCCTTGCTAAGCACCTTCGCGGTCTCGCCCGCCGCGATGTGCTTCCCTGTCACATCGACGACGGTCCGTCCGTGCGCCACCACAGCGTCGACCGTTCCACCCTGTCCCGCCTGTGGCGCGGCCATTAGCTGGCCGCCGGAGCGCAGACGGTCGCGCAAAAGGAGGCGTTAACGCGGCTCGGGATAACAATTGGCGAGCTCTGCATCAGCATGATTCGCTGAGCAGGATCGTTCTCGACCCAAGTCTTCGGCGCGTAGGGCATGGCCTTGTAATTAAACGCCGGGTCCAGAATCGAACCGAATGCGCGGGTGCCCATCAGCGCAGGGCCGGACATCAAGATGGTGCCGTCGGGCAACATCGGCTGCTCAACGCCGTTGTCATCGATGTACCAATCGTTGTACAGCCATAAGCTGTACTGACCCCAGCGACCTTTCGATACCGCACCCGGTGCGATTTCTGGGGCAATTTTGACTTCGCCAGCGCTTGATTCTTTCGGAAAGAACACAGCACCGAACACTTTTTCGTCGTTGGAAAAAGCCTTCCAGGCCGAAGTGGTGAACACAATGTCGGTCACCTGAGCCCCGGACAACTGCAGGACCAGGGTTTGCCAGGTTTCGATCGTGTCAGCTGGCACAGTATCGCGGCCAGCAGCGTTGAAGTTCCCTTTGATGCCCCACTGATTGTTGCCGGTCAGGGCGACAGTCAATTTCCCATCACGCCCGAAGTCTACGACCTCGGTGGGGAAGCCTTCACCTGCAATGATCACTTTGCCGGTGCGCAGTGCAGATGCGGCCATCCATTCCAGGCGACGGTCGAGCATGTCGATCTGGTCGGCCATTTCGAAAGCGATGTTTGCCATTTCACGGTCAGCGCCGGACATCTCGCCGCCACCGATGCGCTCACCAATTTGGCGCATGATCGGCTTGCGCAGATCTGGCGCACGCTTGTCCTTGATGTAGGCCGGTTTGTACGTGTTGGTTTGGTAGCGACGTTGCTCAACCAGCTTGCCTTGTACCAGCGGGCTGACGAACGGAGCCATGCGGCGTAGGCCGACGTCGATATCAATCGCCACGAACTCGGTTTCTGAAGCCTGAATGTTCGGGAAAAACTTATCGAGCAGAAATTTTTGCGAACGCTTGAGCGTGGGCACGACCTGGATCAGGTCGGTAGTGCTATAGGGAAAAGAACTGGCGGCGGTCATTAGCCTCTCCAAAAAGGAATTACAAATTCAACCATAAAAAAACCCGCGATTAGCGGGCTATGGGATATCTGGGATTGGCCCGATTACGGCGCCGGGTTGTTCGACGGCGGTGCTGCCGAGACCGAAGTCTTGGCGAACAGGCCGTATGGACGCATTGCTGAAACCAGTCCAGGCAGACTCCAACTTGCGTCGTAAATCAGCGCAGCGACATTAAGTTCGCCAGCCAGGTAAGCGCCGGTAGTGACCGCGCCAGCAGATGCATCGGCATAGTCGACCAACACAGCCACCGGTAGCTGGCTGCCATCAGATGCAGTGCGGACACACTGGATGTAGGTACCGACGACATCAAACACGTTGATGGTGAAGGTATCGCCCACCGCGAATGCGGTGCCACCCGCCGTCAGCGTGAAGTTGATTTCAATATTGGTGAACGCGGTACCAACTGTTGCGTTTCCGACCAATACGCCTTCAGGGTCCGTGACACTGAAGGTCGTTGCACTGGTGGCTAGCAACACGTAGCCGCCGATCTCTACAGCCGTACCGACGCTGATACCACCCAGCGTACCGTTGCCAGTGTTGCTCGAGGACGCGGTAGCTTGGAAGGGGTTAACGGTCTGCTGGCCCAGCACGGTACCGCGCTGCAAGACGCCGGCGCCGAGCAAGATCGGCTGAGTTACCAGGTTTCGAGCATCGGCGATCAGTTGATCAGGGATATACACCTGAGCCTGAACGCCGGGCTGTTGAGGGTTGTCACGAATAGAGCTGGGGGTGAGCGACATGCCGGAAATCTCCGTAATTTGATCGACTGACGGGAATTAGCGGGCCTGAGCTCGCTCAGCCGCCGCAATGATTTTTTGTGCCATTGGCGACATGCCAGCTGGAGCCTGACCACCGCCTTCGGCGCCCACATGAGTCGTGGTGACCGTAGCCATGCGATCACGCAACCCGCCACGTTGACCGCTCAAGGCGCCGGCGGCAGTTAACGCATTAACTGCAGAAGCGGCGGACATGCTTGTGTCGAAAGCGAACACGCATGCTTGCTCGACATTGCCGGACTTGATGCCATGAGCAACGATCTGGGCACAGCGAGCACGTTCGCCCGCAACGGTGGCGCGATTGCCCTTCGGCTTGTCGTCGTCATCGCCGTCCTCCATGTCGTCATCGCCGTCAGCGCCACGGCGCTTGGCTTTGCGAGCCTTTTTATCGTCGTCATCGTCCTCAAGTTCGTCGTCATCGTCGTCTTCGGCCTTAGCCCCTCGCGCATTGCCTTCCTTGTCCTTCTCATCGTCCTTTTCATCTGCATCGGCGCGCTTGGCGCGTTTGGCTTTTTTGTCCTCATCATCGTCCTTTTCTTCGGCGCTCGACGTCAGTCCGAAAAAATGGGCAAACGGCATCGCCGCACTCAATTTGGTACGCATGTTCATCGGTGTTTCCTCGAAAGGTAGGTGCTAGGCCAGCTTAGAAAGCAGCGCCCGGAAAGCGGCATCAGGCGCCGCGACAGCATCGGCAAGACCGGCGGACACCCCGGCGGCGCCGAGATAAGTACCGGCTTGCGTATCGCGCACCTTGCTGGTTGCGATGTTTCGGTTGCGGGCAACTGTTTCAACGAACAGCTCACCCATGGTGTTGATGTCGGTCTGGAAGCGACCCAGCGCCTCAGAGCTCAACGCAATCTCTGAGTGACCATCAGCCTTGCGGTCGCCATAGGTGATAAACGTCACCTGGATACCCGCCTCGGTCAGCGCTTTGGAGAAATCCACATGCATGCAGATAACACCAATAGAGCCTGTACCGCCCGTGCGAGGTACGTAGATGCGATCCGCAGCACTGGCGATTGCGTAAGCGGCTGAATAGGCTGACTCGTTGAGAATTGACCAGATCGGCTTACTGCCTCGAGCTTCGTAAATCATGTCAACCAGGTCGAAGCAGCCGGAGACCTCGCCACCAGGCGAATCAACATCCAGCACGACGGCGGCGACGTTTGGGTCGTACATCGCGGTCAAGAATGCCTGGCGGATACCGTCGTAACCGGTCATCCCGCTCCACGGGCGAAGACATCCGGTTTTCTGCACTAGCGTGCCGTGGATCGGAATAATTGCGATATTTCCCACCAGGTCGTAACCAGTGTCTCGGGACTCGCGATCCGCGTAGCTGTAGCCCTCGCCTTCCATGGCCATCGGGGTCATATCGATGGCGTCACCGCCGACCCTCATCATTCGACCGATGCCCATGCGCTCGGCAAGCGCGGCCATGATGACTTCGGCCTTTTCAGGGCGGATGGCCACGGGCACATTAAAGAGCCGCTGAGCAAGATGTCCAAAATGCATTATTCAGGCCTCGGTTTTTGAATGGACTCATCTGCCGTTGTGTATCCGCCAGGTATTTGCATGCCGGCCCACGTCGGCGCCGGGATGCCCAGCTCCGCGAACTTGTCGATTTCGCGCTTGCGCTGCTCGAGCACTTCTTCGTAGTCGAGCCCCTGCTCCATGCATTCCATCTGCAAAGTGGAGAGCCCGGCATCCATACCGAGAACCGCGCCTTGCTTTTCTGCCACCGGATCAATCCAGCCGCGCGCCGGTCCCATCCATTCGGCGCGGGAATACATCGCCCGGCACTCCATGAAAGGAGGCGCACCAAGCGGCATCGGGTAATCGTCGACCTCCATGGATTCCTCCATGAAACAGCCAAGCACCGGCTGGGCAGTGTTCGCGGAGAAATCTCCGCGCCGACGGTTCAGGGTTTTGAAAGCCTCAAGCAAGGCACCACGTGCAGAGCTGTAGTTTGTATCCGACCAGTCGTGCGACATCTGCTGCGCGGACAGACCGGTCTGGGCGGCAAAGTTGCGCAAAAACGATTTCTCGAAACCGGCGAAGTTCGCGTTAGGGCGAGTCGCGGTTACGGCATTGATCTTTTCGCCAGGGAACAGAATCGGCAACCGAGATTCGCCGAGCATAGTTTTGCGCTCATCGTGAAAATCCGCTCGCTGATCCTGATACCCAGAAAAATCGGCACTATCGCCAAGCGCTTCAGATACCAATCCGTGGTCAAACGGGCTTTCGATATAAGCACCGAATATCGAGTTGATTACTGCGGCATCCAACTCAACCGCGTCGTATTTGGCCAGCATCTTCATTCGCTGCAGAATCGGCGCGAAAATACCGGTACCGCCGCGGTGCTGAGAGGCGCGATCATGGTCGTAGTCGTGAATGATCATCGGCCGCCCCCACTCCGTTTCCCGTGGGATTTTCTCCCAAGTAAGGCTGTCGGCAGCCGCCCACCAATCCCCTTGGTGGGCCTTGCGAATCCAGTACGCCTGGGCCGCCCCAAACTCATCAACAACTACGCCACCGCGTGACGAGTTCGAATCGAACTGTTGCTGTGGGTTGCTCAATCGGTCCGGATCAATCAGCTGAATAGCTGTTGCATACCTGGCGCGCCCGTGACCAATGCGCTCGGGGATGTAACAGACCTGCATCAACGAGTCGCCATCGATCAGCTTGTGCCGAAAGGCCAGGCGCATCATCTGGGTGATCGTCAGCGCACGCTGAGCATCGCAGTAGCGGCCTTGATCAAGTGACCAAGAGCGATAGTTTGCGCTGGCGACCTGGGCAAACTCATGCGCCCAGGTCGCGTCGAATGCTTTTTTACCGGTGTACGCCGCAAGTGCGCGCCAGTCCGGCTTGATCAGTGGACGGAAGTGGCCACCAATTGCATTGTCGAGAATTCGTGTAACTGCGCCCGAGGCCCAGCCATCGTTGCGGACCAGATCCCGGACGCGGGACACGATGCGGTCCCGGTACATGTTGATTTCGCCATCTGGCGAACCCAGGTACGGGCGCCATCCTACGACGTGCTCACCGTGGATATCGGCGGCGTCATAGGGCGCATTACCGCCCGGCGCCAGCATTTTCGACCGGCCTGCGCGTAACGGCTGTATTGGTAAACCGTCCAGCCCAACAATCGATACGGGCTTATTCATTATTGGAACCTGAACGTGATTGGACGACGCGGCCGAGCGACAAGACCCAACTGTTGTTGGAGCATCTGAATAACATTGGCAAGTTCGGCAATGTTGGACTGGCGGTAGGTCACACTTTTAGCGCCATCGCCTTGCGTGTAAGACGCGCTTTCAACCTTCCCGCCAGATGAGAGTTGTAGATAGGCCTGTTGAGCGTTTTGCAGCGATACCTGCAATTGGTTGCGAGGCATGCCCGCCAGCAAACTACTGGATGGATTGAATCGGGCCATGGTCGTACTCCGTGAATGGGTTAAGCCAGGCGGCGTTTAGGCTTGTTGCGTACAGGCGCGTCGGGCTGTGTGATCGATGGTCCGGTCTTTTCGGGTTTTTGAGCCGCAACAGGTTGCGCATCGACCTCATCAGTCAGTGGCGGCCGGAAGACGGGGATACCAATCGAGGCGTTAACTTCTTCGGCACGCTTGTTCAGCTTCAGGCCCGCGTGCAAAAGACCGCAAAGCGCTGCATAGGCATAAACGCGACAGTCGAGCGCCTCGTTTGCCCGGCCCGGTGGCAATTCCCACACTCGGTAGGTCTGTCCGCCAGACGTCTTGCGTACGGACCGCTCAGAGGTAAGTTGCGCGAAATAGTTAATGTCTCTTTCGGTCGGGAAGTGCATATAGCCCGGACCGTGTTCGACCTGGTGGAGCCGCGACCTAACCGAATCTTTCGCGGCGTTCACGCCAATTATCACGGGCCTGAACGCTGATTTATTACGGCGGCTGGGTGTCTTGGTTGGCCATACCGGTGAGCGCTTACCGCCCACCGCCGACTCACCCCTGATCGCCCATATCCGACGACCGATTCGCGCTTTGGAAAAGTCATAGACTTTTTGCGAGTGGTGGCCGCCAGAGTCATGACACACCGCCATGATTTCAAAGCCGCGACCATCTGCCCGGTACCAGATTCTTTTCAGGTAAGCATCCAGCCGATTCCAGATATCAGGGGTTTCCATGTCGCCATGGATAACCTCGAAATCTATGGACCAGCTTTCCTCGTTGGTGCCCCAGCCGACCACTTCGCATTCAAAGCGATCATCCTGGGTATCTACTCCCACCGTTATCACTGCGACTCCGTCGGGTACCTCTGAGCCCCACACCTCGCATCGCTCGGTGAGCTTGCTTTCCTGTAAGGCGCGATCACCCCGATCCTCATAGGTTTCGCCAAGCACCAGGTTGACGAAGGTCTGGCGCATGAGTGGGTCGTCTTTGACCTCTAGCCACTCGGCAACCAGGTTTCGCCAGGCAGCGTTCACAAACAGGCTATAAGCCGCCCAAATGTGAAATCCCGCATGCCCCTTGAACGGCTTGGCGGCTCGCCACTCTCCGCGACCAATCATTTCTTCTTTATCGGTTTCGAAGATCATGCAGGCGGTAGCCCGGCACACGTAGAACACGCTTTCCGGAATGCCAATCCCGTTTTCGTCTTTATCCCACTTCATCCCGTAAGGCGTGTCAGGACCGCCCCACTCAAGAACCTGGTACTCGCCGCAATGTGGGCAGGGCACGTAATATCTTCGCTGGTCACTGTTGGCGTAGCTTTTTTCAATTCGGCTCTCGCCCTTCACCGTGGGCGTACTGCCCAAGATGATCTTTCGATTCCAGAACGACTCGGTGCGCTTGATGCCCAGCTTGATTTGGTCGCCTTCCTTACCGGCGCCCATTATCGGATAGCCGTCGACTTCATCGAACAGCACCACGCGAGCAGTTATCCGACGAAACCCGCCTGGGCTGTTTGCGCCCACGAATGAAATCGAGGCGCCGTTACGGAAGATTCGCTTGGCGATCTTTTGCCGCGAGTCCTTCCGTTTCAGGTCGCCTGTGATTTCGGCAAGCACAGGCGTGTCGCGCAACATCGGCTCAATTTCGGTAACGCTATAGTCCTCGGCATCCTCTACCCGTGGCTGAACCACAAGGATAGGGGCCGGATCCTGGTGAATGTGAAACCCGGCGACGTGGTCCATGATTTTGGTGTATCCAACCCGTGCCGACTTCTGAACAGAAACCATTTCTACGGTTGGGTCTGTGATTGCATCCATGATCCCGTTTTGATAAGGGAACGCATGGAAACGTCCGGTCTGCGCGCTTGTTTCCGGGGAAAGCATCGCGTGGCGATCAGCCCACTGACTGAGGCTTAACTTAGGCGGCGGCTGAATATTTCGACGACGCGCATCAAACAAACCAGCTTGCAGAGCAGTGTAGCCCTCGGCGTACCGACGTCCTTCAGGTGCTGATCCCATCTCGATCACGGGTCAACTCCTCAAGCGCTTCGACAATAATTCCGTGCAGCGCGTCTTGTATCTCCAATACGGTCTTCAGGCGGTGGATACGAGGAGCGTGCTCCGATGGAATAGACAACAGGCGACTGCGCACCCTGGCGTATTCCACACCCACCGCCCGGATCACGTCCTCGACAGCGACAACTAAGCGAGCTTCGCGGTCATATTCCAGTTGCTCACGCAGAGCTAGATAGTTTTCCTTAACCCGCTTTGCCTCGTCGACATTCATATCCGCGCCAATCGCAATCAAGATGCGCGTCGTAGCCTGCTCGACCGTTTCGCCTTCCTTGACTGTTACCCTGGCGGATGCGCGGGTAACAGGCGCCGGACCGGTGTTTGAGTTGTTACCCAAATCAGCTTGGGTAACAACTTCAATGCCGTCGCGACGATACTTTGCAATCAGCAAATTTGAAGCATCAACGTTAAGCTCTTTGCCCTCAAACACAAGCCAGCCACGGTCCTTCCACTTAGTCACGGTCTTTCGACTGACGCCGTGGAGTGCCGCAAATTCGCTTTGATTCATGGGATATTTTGTTACCTGTTACCCAAATTGAAAAAATTCGTAGCTCGTTGTGCACCGAGGCGCGCAATGCCCTTGATGTCAGAAGGGCGAGGAAGGACCCAGGTATGGGGGGGGTACCCTCCTCCCGCCGGCACCATCTTAGTGCGAAACCCTGTCATTTCGCGGTCGCCAGAGCCTTGGCCATGGCGTCACCGAACACCGCATTGAAGCGACGATTGACGATAGCCTGAGCGCGACTTCGGTAGTTCAACCGCTTGTTCACAATGATCGGGTCACCGAAGCGAATGATTAGTTTCAAATGGCCTGGCTGTGCGACTGATGCTGCTCGTCCACGCCTTGCCTTCTGTCCTTCCTTCGGTGGTATCCGTTGCCAGACTCCATTCACCGATCCAGACTTGGTTTTAACTGGGCCAATGAAGATGTCTTTGCGAGCCTTGAGTCGTTCCAGCACATTGCGTGGCAACTGACCGTAAGCGTTGAGCTTGATGTCTTTGGGGTTGAGCAGTGCTCGACCGGACAGCACGTGCAGTCCACCGACTTCGTATGGCTCCAAGTACTTCGCTGCAATGGGCCGAACGAATACGATAGCTGTGAGGTTGTCTTTGCGGGCGCCCTTCACACCTACAGACTTCTGCGTGAACGGCTTAGGCTTTTTGAACACCAGAGAGATGTTGTGGATCTCATCCGCCTGGACTTCCTTGGCAATAGTGGTCAGTGCCAGTGCTGTTGCGAACTTGATCTGTTTATTTGCCAGCGCCGTGAGCGTCTTCTGAAGATCCTTCACATTGGCGCGAACGGAAATATCCATTGGGCTCGCCATTACGACTTATCGCCACAGGCCACTCGAACAGATGGAGACTTGAACGCCAATCGGCTTTCAAGACCCCATGCGAAAATCTCAAACTCAACACGGTTTTGCGCGATATCAACACCAACCGTCAGAACTTCACCACCGTCGCACACATTTGCTGGAAGAGCTGCCACGGCACGACTGATTTCCGAGGCAAGCGAGGTGGGCGCTGTCATCTCTTACATCCTATTCTGCGACTGCTGCTGTAACAGAGAGCATGGCGATCTCTGACGTATCGAAAGGCGGAGTGGCAATCAGGCAACGCCGAGTTTGGCCAATTGGCCGGCGAGCAGCTTTTCCAGGTGATCGGTTAGGCGATCAGCCAAGGCAGGGAGATCGCTAATCAAGTGCGCAACGCTATGAATCGCGGATTCCAACGGGTCACCGCTATAAGCCATGCCAGCCATTACATTACCGGTCAGCAGCGTTACAGCACCGGCTGTCTTGCCCTGATCCATAGTGTCAGCCGGTAATGGCTGTACGGTCGAGGCGTCTACTAAAGACGCAAGAGCAGAAGTATCAGATGCACCGGATTGAATGATCACGTCAGTCATGTTCTTTGCCTCGGCAGATAGGGGTTTCGCAATCCATGCGATGAAGGATTTGAAGAGGCCCATTAGTGCGCCATCTCGAATAAGTACCCGCGTCGAGCCCAGGCATACAACACGACACCCAGGTGCAACGCTACGGTGAACGGGCTCACGGGATCGCCCTGCAATTCCATCACGAACCCGCCGAACGCAGCGATGGCGACCAAGTAGAAGGAAGCGCTCAGCAGCGGTTGCTCAATCGGCCTTACGCGTCGCAGATACTCGGCAGCGGCGAACATGACAAGCACGCACAGCGCGACGTCGAGGGGTCGAAGAAAGATATTCATCCGATACTTCCTTGGGCGCCGAACTTAGCCGCCAAGGCTTTTAGGCCGGGGATAATGTTCATTGCCAGTAGGCCGATCAGAAACGCCACCCCGTATTGCGGTCCGCCATCTGGAGTGATGTGGAAAAAACTGACGGCAAGTGGAGTAGTGAAGATTGCAGAAGCAAATCCGGTGAAGAATGCCGAGGCCGCTTGGCCGCGAGTCAGTCCGCGCAGGAATGTCAACGAGAGGATTGCACCGGCGAACCCAGCGATTGCAACGCCGTACTTCACCAGAAGAACCCCCGCTACGGCGGTGCTTGCGGGCTCGGCCATCGGTCAACTCCATATAAAACAAATATGTTGTAATAACACAAAAGTGTTGTAGAATAGGCTCATCAACACAACGAGGGGAGGTGATGAAGTACAGCGAGTTCAGACGATGGCTTAAGTCCAAAGGAGTCAGGTTCGAAGCGGGCAAAGGAACAAGCCACTTCAAGGTCTACTACGAGGATAAGCAAACGGTCTTTGCGGACCACGGCTCCAAGGAAATGAAAGAGCCGACCAGCAAAGCAATCATCAAACAGCTGGGGCTCAAGGACTGAGCCCCAGCTCACTCGCTTCCATCACCTTCCCGAAATAGAGGGCTGCAAAATGTACGATTACCCTGTGATCATTCTCGAAGACGAAAACCCTGGGGTCGCGGTTATGGCGCCGGACCTGCCTGAGTTCAACAGTGCTGGCGATGACATTGCCGATGCAATGCGTGAGTCTGTGGACGGTATCGAAACTGCCCTATCCATCTACGTTGATCAGCGCCGACCAATTCCTCAGGCGTCGAAGCCAGATCCGGGACAGTACGTTGTTCGCCTGCCGGCCGTGACCGTGGCGAAGATTGTTCTGTGGAACACCATGATGGAGCGAGATATGCGTAAAGCTGATCTGTGCCGTCTTCTTGGCGTGCACCAGGTGCAAGGTGATCGACTTGTCGATTTCCTGCACACCTCGAAGATGGAACAGGTCGAGGCGGCATTAGCTTTGCTTGGCAAGCGCCTGGCTGTATCGGTCGAAGCGGCGTAACTCGCCGTTTTGCATAATTTAACCGTGGAGCATCAACGATGCAGGTAAAGCTTAAGTGCAAGAAGTGCGGTAGTGATCAGTTCGATGCGCCGGCCAGGCCTAACGACAGCTCGAAGATCACCTGTAGAAAGTGCGGTGCTGTCGAGACTTATGGCAAGGTCATCAAGGCCGTCGGTGATAAGGCTGTAGAAGACATCAAACGGGAATTCGGGAAGCTCTTTAAGTGACTGCATGATCTCAATCAGGGGGCGAAACGACTCGTCAAGTTCGTGCCCGCCCGCCTCCATGATGAAATTGTCCATGCGCGCTCCAGAGCTTCAAACTCTTGCCTTGAGGCATGAGTTTTGAATAGGGCCCTCGCTGAACGTGACGATCAGAGGTTCCGAGGGATTGGGGAAAACGGAGACGCAAAAAACCCCGCACGTGGCGGGGTATATTTATCCTCTACAATCAGATGCTATTAACTGCCGACGGCTCTTCAGCTTCGTCAACCGGAAGACTCTCCGATATATCAGGAACATCACTTTGATTGCCTTCCTGATCCTGTTCGTCTTCGGGGTAAACATCCTCCCCGCTACCGGGTTCAGCTGGCCCGGGATAAGCGCTTTCCGGCCCGTTGTCGTCGATTACCATGTTCTGTCTCCGGTCTGTGGTGCAGAACACCTGCACATGGAGTTGAGATAGACGGCAGTATTCTGAAGTGCCAATAAGCTGATGAGCGGGCATGGGACAAGTCGAACTTGACGGCGCGCAGTGATATTTCCGAAGTCACTTAGGCAGCCGCTCTTCATCTGCCGGGCCTGGCGTTACACGTGCGCCACCTTCTGCGTCATCGTCTTCTCGGCTGACCCTTTCATCATCCGTCAGTCCTTCGCCGACATCATCGTCAGCGGTGTCTTCGTCGTCCAGCGCCCGTTGGGCTTTATCCCGCAGATCAAAGCCAGTTTCGTTGTCTGTTCCACTCGATACGCCACCTTGGGATACATTCCCAGGCGCTTTCTCATTGATGTCCATGACGGATCTCCTCTTCACGCACGGGTTATCCATGCACAACCTGAGAGACAACAATGCGCGATGAGTGCCGAGAACTTGACCGGTGGACGAAAGAAAGTAGCCTTTGACTGCATTTTTCACTAACTGTTGCTGAAATCCGCCAAAAACTGAATTTTTTTCCATCAAATTATCCCTAAATGTAAGGGATCTAGAGGACCTAAGCTTTCTAAGCCACAGGCAGAGGCTTTAGGCATCACTAACGTCGAATGGCGCGAGACATGACCCAATATCGTTGCCTGCTTCAACACCAGACATATGGCGCCCACAAAAAAGCCCGGACATCGCATCTCTGCGGCCGAGCTTAAATTTGTCTCTGTGCGGCGCATCTTAAAAACGCAGAACCGCAATGTGGAAAACTATATTCTCATTTTCTCAAAGCATCAAGCAGCTTCTGCTATCAGCCTCGCCTCGTCGAGAACAACCCACGCTGACGCCACTGCTTCGTCACGTTCCTTCTCCATCCACTTGCGCATATCTGCGCGCCACCGATACAGTGTTTTCTCTGGCGTTTTTGGCTCCGCGTTATCCCATGTGTGCAGCACCATGAAAGCTTCGGTAACGCGAGGAGAAGCCCAGGCCGTCGCACATCTGAGTCGGAAGAGGTAGTGAGCCTTTCCCGGTGCCGTCCGTGTCAGGTGCGATATTGCGAGGGTGCGTTGCTGCTCAGTCGAGCCGTCAAGGTCGACCATAAAATGCGCTACCAGCACCGCCCAGTGAAGAGGCGATAAAACCCGATGCAGGATCGCCCGAGTCATGCTGTCCTGCGTCAGTTGATCGAACTTATCCAGCGGACAAGGGTTATCTGCCTTCGGCGCTACCCACCCTTCGGGTTGGTACTTGTTCTGCCAGCCAGCACCCTTGTGAAGGGATATCGAGTCGACGTTCATTGCCCGCGTAATGGCGTGCTCAGCATCACGATAGACACTCATTAGGCTGCCCTCCGAATGCGACGTGGTGCTGGCTCATCGTCGATGCCGAACAGTGACCGCAGTAACTGGTCCGCAGCCTTCTGACGCGCGTTACCTTCAATCAGCCAGCGTTGTCCGTAATCGTGAAAGCCGATTTCCAGCCGTAGCCCATGCCAACTGGCGATCATGTCAAGCAGGTAAGCCAAGGCAGTTGGTCCGCCGATTTTTACCTTGGCCAACTCTTCGCCAGCGATCTTGAGGAACTTTCGCTCAAGTTCATTCATGCTTTTGCGCGGCAGTGCCGCAGATACCCTGCTCATGAATTTCTCCCCTTAGATCTGCTGGCATACGAGCGGCCCATTTCAACCTCTTCGTTACTCGGAGGCTTACCCCCAAAGCTGACGAATCGAACGAACTTGCCTTCCTGCTGAACATTGCATGAACCAACCTGAGCATGGCGGCACTTGCCCACGATTAACTCGGTGATGCCGTTACGGCCGGCTTCGGTTTCCATGTCCTTGTGAACCAGGATCACAACATCGGAGTCTTGCTCAATCTGCCCTGAGTCGCGTATGTCGCTTGGTCGCGGTCGTTTGTCAGGACGATTGGTTGGGCCGCGGTTGAGCTGTGCCAGCACAATGACGGGCACCTTCAGTTCCTTGGCCAGGTTCTTCAGCGCTATGGATATCTTGCCGATTTCAAGCGTGCGGTTTTGCCCGTTGCCCGCCGTGGCGATCAGTTGGATGTAGTCGACGACGAGCACGTCCAGCCCTTCCCGTCTTTGACATTGGCGAGCAATGGAGCGGATGCGCGCCACAGTCATTCCAGCCTGATCGTTGACGTAAAGTCGCGCCTCGTCGAGCTTTCTGACCGCTCCAGTGATGCGCGGCCAATCGTCATCATCAAGACTTTCACCTTCATCTAGGCGCGTCAGGCTAACGCCCCCCATTGAGGCGATGCCCCGAGTGATCAGTTCCTCCCGAGTCATTTCCATGCTGAAAATGAGACCGGAATGGCCAAGTGAGCAAGTAACGTGCTGAGCGATCTGCACGCCAAGGATTGTTTTCCCTGAACCCGTGAGCCCGCCAATGGTAATCAGGTTCCCCGCTCGCAATCCTCTGATGAGCTTGTCGAGGTCCGGCAACCCGGTCGTCAGGCCCTTGGGGGCGGTCTTGTTGTACTTGGCATCGATCGTATCGATCACTCCCGGCAGAATCTCGTTCGCCCGGTAGTAATCCTGCTCGCCGTCATCAAGGTCGCGCAGGTCTACGAGCGCCTGCTGGCCAAGGGCAATGATTTCGGCAACCGACTTGTCTTCGCTGGCTGACTCGGTAATGGACTCGGCCACCAAAACCACTTGGCGCAACACCGACCGCTCTCTGATTACCCGTGCGTAGGTCTTCCAGCTCGACGTGCCCTGCGCCTTCGAATGGACCTCGGCGGCATGGGCCAGCATGCTTGATCCGCATGGCAGTGTTGGGTGGTGATTGCTGACCGTGATGATGTCCACGGGATCGCCAGCGGCATGACAGTCAAGAATGGCCCGATACAGCGCAGCGTTCTCCAGTTCGTGGAAGTCGGCGATATTGACCTTACCGCTGATCTCATCAAGCAACGTTGGATCAACAAAGATGGCGCCCAATAGGCCGTGTTCGGACGGAATGCTGAATAGATCGCGGCTCATACGGTTGCCCTCGCCGATTCCCAAGTGAAGCCAGCAATGAGTCCGCCGTTCTGCCGCAGGCGATCCAATGCCCGGTGGCCGAGGAAAGTTGGTAGGTCGGCAATGAGCAAATTACTGACCACCACCGTGGGCCGGACCAGTTGATAGCGCCGGTCGAGGACTTCATGCAGAACACCCAGCTCGTAATCCGAACCCTTTTGCGCGCCAAGCTCATCGATGACCAGCAAGTCGACTTCAGCCAGTTCCCGAATCACATCGATGTCGGTGTAGTCCGCGCCTTTGACCATGACGCCTTTTGAAATGCGGATGATCTCGGCAACCGAGACGATAAGCGCCTGTGCACAATGGGATCGAATCACGCCCTGAACGATGCTGCTGGCCAAGTGGGATTTCCCGCAGCCGACTTTGCCCGCCAGAATCAGTGAGCGCCCCAGTCGGTAGTTTTCTTCGAACTGGTTGACGTAGGACTGGCAGGTCTCCAGAGCTTTGGCAGCCATTGAGTTGTCATCGACGCGATAGTTATCGAATGAACTGTCAACGAAACGTGGCGTGATACCAGACCCTACGAGCGCGCTGTTGAGGCGTTCAGCTCTGACCTGAGCCAATGCCGTGTTTCGCTCCT
This sequence comes from Pseudomonas sp. AB6, assembly GCF_034314105.1. Lineage (NCBI taxonomy): Bacteria > Pseudomonadati > Pseudomonadota > Gammaproteobacteria > Pseudomonadales > Pseudomonadaceae > Pseudomonas > Pseudomonas sp. AB6. The sequence goes on along the minus strand of NZ_JAVIWJ010000001.1, from coordinate 1,330,934 downwards.
TGCTGTCGAGTGGCGCCTTGTTCAGCGCTTCCCAGCGGCAGAACTGGCAGGTGCGTACCAGAGCGGGGCCATCGAACTGCTCAACCTCGGCACTTTCAAAGCCGTCGTGCAGATGGCAATGACCGATGATAGGGCGAGAGGCTGGTTGACGGCGGAAATTAGAATGCTGGTTTGCCATTGGCAACCCCCGAATACATAGCGTCGGTGTGGTCTGGAAGGTCGCGGTAGTTGGACGCGGATTTGATGGCTGCGGGAAGGACGTCGGTCCAGCGCTCCCCATTCAGCCAAGTAGCAGGGTTTGGCGCGTAGCGAGCCTTCTCCTTGATCCATTCTTCCGAGACGCATTGCTTGCCAAGAGAGGTCATCAAGGTTGCACGCAGGTCCGCGCCGGGGCTCAATTTCAGCCATGCAGTTCTAGCGGCTTTGTGTCCGACTTTCTTCGGGTACAACTTGTAGAACTGATCAAACCCTTCCATTGGGTCAGTCAAATTGGACGAAGAATTCTCTGTAGTAGTCTTTGTTGTAATCTCTGTAAGAAGATCGGGGCAATCTGAACCGTTCGATTGGGGCAAATTGCCCTCTTCTGATTGGGGCAAATTGCCCTGATCGATCAGGGCACCCGAACGGTAATTGATGGAGTAATGATTGGTGTGATCGTGCTTGGCCTTGGCCAACTGCTCAGCCGATACCAAACCCTGACTTTGCAACGACTTGAGCGCTCGCTTTACAGTGTCCGGTGACCAGAATGGGAACTGTTTCTGCCACTGCTCGACGGTGTTATAAACCCAGCGACGGCCGTCATGCTCGACGCCAGACTCTGTTTCGTTCAGCCAATACTTGAGCTGCTGAAGAACGATCGCCTCGTTCAAGCCGATACGCTCGGCGAGCTGAGGGTTGATCACCAAGGGACGGAAGTTGAATAGGAGGCTCATACCTGCACCCCGCGTTGAGGCAATGCGTAGACTTCGTGTTCGACGCCGTCCATTTGCCCCTCCTCATCACGCAGCTGACGACGAACGATATATCCAGCTTTGGTGAGCTCCTTGATCGTCGCATACACGCTGTCGCGGCCTTCTGGGCGGGCGCTCTTCGCAGAGAAATCAACCAAATCAACGACAGAGCATTCCCAGTCGACCGGTTTAGAAAGGATGTATGCCAGCAGGCCAATAGCTCGAAAGCTCAGACCAGCGTCAAGGACAGCACTACCGAGGCCGGATGCCCGTTGAACAGATGCACTTCTTCGAATGCTCAATGGACTGACTCCCCTGAAAGGGTCGCGCGTCGCACCAGCGTCAACGCCTGACGCTTAACCGGCACGCCAGCCGGCACAGCGAACGACACATTCGTAAGCAGCATTAAACGGCGAATAGCGATGTCCAGACGACGCTTGGCGCTGTACCGACTCTGCTTGGCTTTCCGCAAGACGTCGTAAGCGTCGTTGGTGTATTTGATAACGCCGTCGTAACGCGGATCATCCCAACGAATTCCTCTATGGTTTGGCTCTGGATCGCCATAGACATGGAAGTAGTGCCGGTACTGGTCGTTCAGCTCAACGCGGCGGCGACTCACGGCGAGTTGTGCGCGGTGATGGTCAATCGACAGCTCGACGATCAGTGCCTTGAGTTCGTTCTTTGTGTATTTACGCTTCATGACTGTGCCTGCTGGACCAGACGAAACCGGCCCTCGAAATAGGGGTTGGTTGCCTGGGTGGCCGTAACCATTTGCGACTCGCTTACAAAGCGATTGAACGCTGCCAGCACGTCGGTTTTGTGCCACACGACGTATTGACTTCCCTTCGCCTCTTCATGTCCATTGCGGACCATGCCCGCCTGTTTCGGGAGGTGTGGCCACTGTTGCAGTACGAACGCTACCGTCGGCCCGGAAAGGCCGAAACGCTTGCTCATGGATTGTTTGATGCGGCCAAGAGGGGCGCAGTTTTGCGGACAGTGATCCCAAACTCGCTGCTCTGCGATGATTTCAACCCTGCGCTCGATGCGCTCGATTGCCGCCTGCTGCTGCAACTGTTGCCGTTCGACGGACACCAGGTGGTTTGCGTTGGCGGCAGTGATTTCGGCTTGGGTCATTGGCCGAGACGCTTTGTCTTCGAGTGCCTGCCAACGATCAACGAGTGCTGCCGTGAACTCCGGAGAGAGCTGGGCGACGACCACAATTGAGTCGCGCTTCCCCTTCTCATCAGAAAACACGTATTGCTCAACGGTCTGCCCGAGGTGATTCTTAACTTCCACCAATGGTGGGAGTTGAATAGTGCCCTTCTCTGCCAGCCGCTCGATAGTTCGCTTCACGCTGTCGTGGCGAGCCTCGACAAGGTCGGCGATTTCCTGCGACGACATGGTCAAGGCGTTGGAGGTGATCAGGTTCATATCGCCACCCCTGCCATGATGACGAGCGCGTCAGGCGTCTCGCCGGTAAGGACCGAAAGACGAGCAAACACTGCGCGGTGAAGTTCCGTGTCGCTGATTTTGGGGGCGTCGAATGCATGCAGCGCCATCAGCGCACCAATTACCCGCTGCGCCTGCATTAGTTTCTGCTGAGGGTCGACAGTTAGCTCTGCACGCCGCAGAAATTCTTCAACCACATCAAGCCCGTATTTATTCTGCGCGCCCGTGTTAAACGAGCCATACAGGCGCAAAGGTGAGCTTGGAACCGGACGCTTCGATTTGGGGATTGAAGCCTTCATACCGGCACCTCCATCGCGTCCATCAGCTCGATCATCTCGTCTTGCGCTTGATCCGATAAGAGGTGAACCGCTCCGTGGACGATCAGCTCATGATCAGCCTCAAGCTGAGCAGGGCCATCACCAGCGGCGCCAGTTTTGAAAACATCGTTTTCCATCAGGATGTCAGCGAGTCCGCGAATTACACGAAGACGTGCTTCAATTTTATTGCACAGTTCTCGGGCACGATTCATTTCGCCACCGCCGCGTTTGCCGACACGTTTTCGGATTCAGCGTTTTGTGTCGCGGGTTTGGCGGCGCTTTGAGCGCGCTCAAGGTAATGCTCTGCATCTTCCTGAAGGCGAACGCTAACGAGTCTGAGGCCATGCCCCAAGCCAGCGATTACAGACTGGGACATGATTCCCTCCTCGTCGCCGGAGTCGGCCAAACGCTGAAGCAAGCTGCCGACAGCCCACACAAACTGCCCCGTCGCTTCCATCGTTGCGGCAGCATTGCCCAAGCAGGCATTAGTACTAGTTGCGCGAGTCATTGGGCACCGCCTTGCTCGCTGGCCTGCCGGATAGCAACTTCGGTGGAATCAAGCAGGGCTTTGGCTCCAGTTATTATGAAGATAATGCCGAACGCCGCGTCTTCATCAACTGGTCCCACGGCACTAAGCTGGGTGATCAGCGCAATGCCGGATGAGAGCAAAGTGCTCGACTCAGTAAGCGCTCGAGATACACACGGTGGCTTACAGTCCATAAATGCATCATTGAAGTTTATGGGTTGCGTTTCGCTTAAATGTTGCATCCGGTTATGTCCGGTGGTATTTTTCGGGTGCATTGATTCGTCCTCCACAGAACGAAGAAGTTTTAAAAAGCTCCCCTGCAAGGGAGTGGTTAAAGAAGGCTCGCGACTGCGGGCCTTTTTGTTGCCTGCGGTTTAGCCGGACAACAAAAACTGGGATTGGCGCTTATTCATTTTCGATGCTCATCAAATCGGCAAACGCCAACGTTCGGAAGGCCAGGCTCAGGCCCTGCTTTTGAAGACGATGGGGAACTAGACGACTAGGCGCACCCGAAGTAGATGTAATTACTACCGACTTCATTGAGACGCCTGAGCGGTACTGGACAAAAAACCAGCACCATCAGTGGACTGATGAGTGGTTGAGATTGAGCGTAGATTTGTGTTCAAGGTCGGCGGAGCTGCCGGGTATAGGTCTGGCCTAATTTCAGTTCTAGAAACTCCGGAAGCCGCCTCAATCCGTAATACGTGCTTAGCTGGGACGTGGCCCGTAGCGCACATTTTCTGAACATTTTGAGGTGTGCAACCCAAAACCTTAGATATAGCAGTCTGACTACCCATTACTTTAACGACCGACGCCATAGCTTCAGTGCTCATGGTGGAAACCTGCGGATTGATGACATTGAAAGCTAGGCTACAGTCGAAGACTTCATTTTACAAATGTATTTTGCAATGTTGATTACAATAAGAGGCTGTAATCTATGGCTATGAAAACTATCGCTGAAATAATTTCGCAAAGCAGGCGAGCTGCTGGATTCAACCAATCGGAGTTGGCGCGCCAGCTGGGCATCACACCTCAATCGGTTCAGGCTTGGGAATCGGGGCGCGCTAAGCCCAGGCCGAAGATCTTCCAGAAAATAGCGGAAGTTCTTCAGATTGACTCTCGCTTCCTTATAGATTCAGTTTTGCTTGAACCGTTCGGGGACACAGGTTTTCTGACGCCGTCTAGCAACGTCCCGGTCGATGAACTTGCAGAACTCGACAGGTACAATGAAACCATCGGAAAGCAGACTTTTGATCGTGACGCTGTGGCATTGAGGTATCTCCAAGAAGTAGTCAAAAACGAGACCACAGGAGAAACATCGGTAGAAGATATTGATTGGAGAACCTTCACCTTCAGCAGGGCAGCCCTCGATAAAGCCGGGGTTCTACCGCGTTATGCTCGATGCATCGACGTTAAAGGCAATAGCATGAAACCACTGCTGCAGGATGGTAGCGTTGCTTGTATAGATACGAAGGATGTAGCGGTAGCGGATGGGCTGGTTTATGCCTTAGATCACGCAGGGCAGCTACGTCTCCGGATTGTTTTCCGTCTCCCTGGAGGTGGTTTACGCCTAAGGTGCTTCAATCGTGAAGATTTTTTGGATGAGGAATTTGATCAGGGAGAGGTCAGCGAGCAGAAGATCAAAATTTTAGGAAAGGTGTTCTGGTCATCATTGTTCTGGTGATCTCCTCTGGTGATCTTGATCGGGTGGCCGGTCTTTTTTTTGCACATAATTACAAATTATATTTGCAATTGAAGTTTTCAGACTGTAATTTGGGCTCATCGAAATCACTACGGAGCTTCTCTGATGAACATGACCACCTCAATTACGGCTCACGGACTTGTCGGCGTCCTAGGTCGCGGCGCAGCTGCTCGCGAATTGGAATGTTTGCTGGCTGTGGCTAATGGCGCGACCGGCAAAGAGGCCGCTCGTTCACTTGGTATCACCGAAGACTCCGTGAAAAAGCGCCTGTTTTGCCTAAGCACAAAACTCGGCGTCACTCGCCGTGCGGCACTCGTTGCCAAAGCATTCGCGCTCGGCCTGATCCAGTTCGCCAACCCAGCATCTCCAGACCCGCAACACCAGCAAGATCAACACGACGGTGTTTTCGTTGCGTGATCAGCGGCGAGTCCATTCGGTGGTTGGACTGTCCGGTGCTTACGCCCAGCAAGCGACATGGAGTCGCGAACATCACGATTCCATCAGCGGAGTAAATGAATGAACGTATCGCTTTTCAATTTTCGTAAGGCCCAGGTGCGCGTCGTCACTGAAGACGACGGCACGCCATGGTTTGTTGGTAAAGATGTTTGCGATGTTCTTGGTTATGCAAACCAAAGTGACGCGATGGGTCGTCATTGTCGTGGGGTCGCGAAACGCTACCCCATCCTCGACAGCATAGGTCGCAGCCAAGAGGCACGAGTTCTTTCGGAGGGCGACACGCTGAGGCTGATCATTAACAGCACCCTGCCTGCCGCGCAAGAGTTTGAATCGTGGGTGTTCGACGATCTGCTGCCGACGCTTCGTCGCACCGGGACTTACACCGTTATTCAAGCGCCAACACCCAGCGCTAACGATGCAACTATCCTGATTGAGTCAATGTCCCGCACCCTGAATTTACCGCCGTCCGCAACTTTGGGAATGTATCAAAAATATGCAGCGAAGATCGGCCAAGCTGACTTGCTACCGGTTTACGCAATTGATGCACCGGACGGTGACGACAGCAGCCACACGACTGCTGCTATTGGTACGCTCATCACGAAGTTTAAACTGCCGACAACGTCCCGCAAAGTTTACTTGGCGATGCAAGCTGCTGGACTGGTTGAGCGCAAGCAGCGGCCCAGCAAGAGCAGGGGCGTCAAAGAGTATTGGGCGCTGACAGACACCGGCAAAACCTATGGCAAGAACGCAACTAATCCAGCGAATCAGTTGGAAGTTCAGCCGCACATTTACGAGAGCAAGCTCGATGCGCTGCTTGAAGTTCTGAATATGCCAGAGCTGAATTAAGCAACAAACAACTAGCCCATTTTAAAGATTGCCAAGTTAATCAGCACGCCAATGGTTTGCCTGAAATTCAACAAGGAGTACGTCCATGCTTTGTTTATCCCGCCGCTTCGGCGAATCGATTGTTATCGGTGACGGCATCAAAGTCACGGTTATCAGTGCCCGTGATGGGCAGGTCCGGCTCGGCATCGAAGCGCCAGCCAATGTCGCCGTTGACCGCTCCGAGATCCGCGAACGCAAGATCTCCAACCCGCGCGCCGAGGTGATGCATGTACACGGCTAATCACATCACCATTGCGCTGAAAGCTCGCAAAGGCGAGAGCTTGGCCGGCTTGGCGCCATTCCTTTCAATTGGCGCAACGGTTCAGGTGGGCCGCTTCGGCGCACTGGTTACCGCTCACTATGCTGGCGATCAGATCGAGCAAGCTGATTTGTTGCGCTGTCAGCTAGTGCTGGCCGAAGCAGCGCTGAAGCGAGCAACCACCCCTACCGGTGACGACCACCACCCCGCCCTTCGCCGGGTCATCGAACACGTTCCGACGCTGTACCTTCAAGTCGCTGACGAGATTAAGCAGCAGGCACTAAACGAAGGTGACGACGAGTCGGAAGCCGAAGACAAAGCCGGCCAGGCGCTGCGAGCGTTGGTTATCTTTAAGCAAAAGCTGGAAAAGCTGCTGGAGCCCGATCTGTTAGCTACCCAAAACCCGGGTAGTTTAATTACGGAAAATCCCATAGTTGCTGAAACGCCATACGCCCAGGTGCGCGTCACCAACATTGACGAATGGCTCAAGACATTGAAGAACGCCCAGCGCTATGAGTGGCTGCGCGATAAAGGCCGCATCGATGACATGGACACCGACCTTTGCGTAGCACGCGAAGAGCAATGTTACTTCGGCACCGAGCTGGATGCAGAAGTCGACAATGGTTTACGTCTGGCTCGCCTGCTGGAAATTAACGGTGAGCCAGTATGAAGCGCCGCTCAATTTCCGCTGCCGCCCTTCCCGCCATTGGACACCCGCTCGACGGTGGCTTCTACGCTGGTCGTGTTTTCTTTGATGGTCGCGAGCACGCCCTAATTGATGCTGGCCGCGAATTTCAGTGTGATGCCCAGTGGTGGGACCGCTTAGGCCCGCGCCCAAGCATCAAGGCTGCGATGTCATTTGAAGATGGCCTGATGAACACGCACGCAATGGCTGAGGCGGGTAGCGCAATCGCGCAAAAGGTTCTCCGGATGGTGATTCGTGGTACCGGGTGCTGGCACATCCCATCTATTCGCCAGCTCGAGGCGATGCGCTCCACCCTTCTGCAGCTGGATGCATGGGACAGCCGCCATCGGAGCCAGGCGGAACAATCTTTCGCCGATACGCACGGTTTCTGGTCCAGCACCGCGAATAACTGCGGATCTGCTTGGAACCTAACCATGCATCCGTGGTGCACACCACGCACGAACTGGGGGAAGGACATCAAAACAGTTCGCCCAGTCAAGACGCTGGTCATCAAGGAAGCCACATTCATTCACCAGCCGTATTCAGATGCGCCGCCCGCGCTGGACCTGTCAGGGCTCGCCTCAAGCGTGGCCTTGGCCGAAGTACTGGAGCGGTTCGTGAACGAAGACACCGGCCGTTTTTACGGACGCACAGACGAGCTCATAGCCGCATTGGCTACGCTCGGGAGCCAGGCATGAACCAGCTCAAGCGCTTTGAAATTAACACTACCGGTCGAGACTTTGCCGTCGGCGATATCCATGGACACTTCACCAAACTGCAAGCCGCGCTGGACGCAGTTAATTTCGATCCTGCCGTCGACCGCCTGTTCAGTGTTGGCGATCTAATTGACCGCGGGCCTGAGTCTGATCATGTCGATACGTGGCTGGCCAAGCCTTGGTTTCACTCCGTTCGTGGTAACCATGAGCAGATGGCGATTGAGGCTCACGGATCGGATCTGAAGAGCAACGGTAATATCCAGATGCTGCACATGGAGAACGGCGGCTCGTGGCTCTACGGACGGTTAACGACTGAAATCAATCACCTAGTTGACCTGCTGGCCAGCCTGCCCATGGCTATTGAAGTGATGACATTGGCCGGCCTTGTCGGAATCGTCCACGCGGACTGTCCATTCTCAAGCTGGGACAACTTGCGAGAAGCGCTGACCGACATAGGTATCGGCTTCCGCAATGTTGAGGCCGCATGTCAGTGGTCCCGAAACCGCATTTCATCCGAAAACCAAGCAGGTGTTAGCGATATTCGCGCTGTGATAGTTGGGCACTCAGTCGTGCAACAGCCGGCAGTGCTGGGCAACGTCTATCACATCGATACCGGTGGATGGATGGGCAGGCACTTCACGCTGATCGACTTGGCCACGTTGCAATGCTTCCCGCCGATCAATCCGAAGCTAAGTTGGGACTGGGAGGATCGGCCATGAGCAAGGCAGTTTCTCTACTCGCAAAGGCCGTGAAGATTGCGCCAACCCTTGTTGTGACCCTTGCATTGCTCGCCTTGGACAGCCTCGCCTATGCCGATCAGCCCCAGCAGATCATCGACATTCAGCACGACAGCGTCCACGGGGCGACTTGCTGGATTCTCAACTACCGGGCGATTAGTTGCTTGCCAGATAATTCGCTCAAGCACACCACCACCGCCACCCCCTCAAGCGAGGCGGCGCGGGCTTCTCCATCCAGTTTGGTGCGCAAAAAAGGGCAATTACCCACCACCCTCGAAACGAGGTTTCAGCTATGAAATTCCGTAACGGACCGGTTGGCCAGCGCCTAATTGAGTTGTTCAACGCCCTGCAGATCAGGGAGACCACATTCGTCCGGATCGAGGAAATGGCCTCGGCGTGCGGGATCGATCCGCGCCGGTTGCTGGCTGATCACTTTGGAGCGCGGTCATGAGCAAGCAAAGCGCAGCACAGAAGCTCGCCGCCGAACTCGCAAGTTTGGCCAAGGCCGCAACGCCCGGCCCATGGGTCATCGATGGTGATTACGTCAATGAGCACGGCTACGTGCTGTACAGCTATATCGCCAGCGGGCGCAAGACTGGCGGTCGCATCGCCAACACCTTCGCTAATTGCCTGGTCAAGACTGATGAGCAGTGCCAGGCCAATGCCGCGTTCATCGCTGGAGCAAATCCGAAGGCAGTGTTGATGCTGACCGCCGAGATTGAACGGCTGAAGATCGATGAGCAGGAGGCTACTGATCTTTGCGACCGGCTGGCTGCGTTACTGCGCGGTGTTGCATTGGCCGTCAAAGGACCAGCTAAACAACTTTCGAGCCACAGCTTTCACGACCTGCCGCCATGTGTAAAGACGGTGGTTGATGATTTTTCGGCACTTAAAGCTGAGTGCGAAGGATTGCGTGCGCGCACAGTAATCGACAAGGAGGCTGCCCGATGGCGGATGAGGGAGCTTCTGCCAGGCGTGCCGGGTGACTTGATTGATTACGCTCTGTCTGTGGTCATCCATGAGGCCAAAACCTAATGGCCAGGCGCAACAGGCGTTGGACTGCCGCTGAGGATGTCTTGATCCAGCAGCTCTACGCGGAAAGCGCCCCAAGCCGTATGGCGGAACTTCTACCTGACCGATCTTATAACTCAATCGCTACCCGTGCGTTTCTACTTGGCGTTAAAAAAAGTAAGCAGTACATGCACGATTTAGGCTGCGCCAATATGGAGATTGGTTTTAACCGTTTCGGACAGGAGCACTGGGAAAAGCCGATAGGATCAACTCGCAACACCGGATCGAGAACACTTATAAAAGTTGGACGCCCGGATGTTTGGAAGCCGTTACACACCTACATATGGGAACAAGCGAACGGCCCTATTCCCGAAGGCTTTATCGTAGTCGCCAAGGATGGAAATCGAAAGAACGCAGATATAAAGAACCTTTGCTTGCGTACTTTTAGTGAGCACGTTATTCGATGCTGCCCGAACTACCGCCATCTTCCCGAAGAAATTGTCGACATCCTGCATTTACAAAACGAAATCAAGAAAACCATCAAGAAGAGAACTAAACATGAAAAATAAACTTTCGGATTTGCGAGACCATTTGTTTGCCCAGCTTGAAGCTGTGCGCGACGCAAGTGAAGACGATTTACCCAAGGAAGTGCAGCGGGCTCAGTCGGTATCGAACATCAGTCGCGTGCTGATCGAGAGCGCCAAGGTGGAGATCGAATACTTCCGTCACATCGGTGGCGAGAACAGCGCGAGCGGCTTCATTGAATCGAAGCCAGAACTCCCGCCAGCAAAGGATCGTCGTTGATGAATAACGACAACCTGGCACACCGTGCATTGTTCACCCTTCCGCCGATCCGAATCAGTACCGAGACAATGCCGTCGGTTCAAACATTGCCGTCACAGCAGATCGTCACGGGCGACAAAGAGGTCGACGCCGTGCTTTGGCTCCGCGATGTAATCAGCACCGGCCAGCCCGGACCTATCGCGGTGGCCTTGGAGGCAGCAAAGAAGATCGCCACACCGATGAAGGCTCTAGAGGAGCGGTATAGCGACTATTTGCGCGCCGCACAACCGGGCCACTTCTTCGCGACCTTTGCGTCTATTGGGTTTGGCAATCTCGAAGGGTTGGCTACCAGATCAATTGAGACGCTTCGCCTGATCGTCGAGGCGGAAGCGCGCTTCGGTGGCGAAACGATCTGGGATGACACGCCGGCAGAGCAGTTCTGTGAAATGGCGTTAAAGCGCTGTAAAGGGTTCAAGAACTACATTGACTGTGACAAGGAAGCCGCCCACAAGCGTTTCCGCAAGCATGCCGATCTGATGCCTCTCACACTCGATGACTGCCTTCATGAAATAGCCTACTGGCGTGAGTTATCAGGCCTCAGAAGCGCTACCGGGGAATGCGGCGACGGACAGAATGAGGCAATTGTGCGCGAGTGGTTCGTGGAAGGTTTGCTGGCCAAAATTAAACCGCGAAGCCGCGAGGAATCATTGCGAACTCTTGCTTATGCAGAGGTTGCCGAGGGCGTTGATCATGACGAACTCGTAAAGATTTGCCGCAACCTGATCGGTTAGTCCGCGCCACGTTTTGCGAATAACGAAAACGTGTCGGCAACAGATACCCCAAAACCGGGTCATGTCACGCCACCTAGTCACGACTGAATAGTTGGATACATGAACACAACGTGGGAACTACGAAAGGGTGACGTGCTGGACGCTCACCAGGTACGCCCCGGTACGCGAGCACTATCGACAAGCCCGCAATGTAGCCATCTAGTAGCAAGCGAGCTGGCAAAGATATGGAGAGGAATCCCATGAACGATATTTATTTTTTAAGCATGGAAGAAGTAAAGACGCTGACTGGGGCCGGGACAAAGGCTGGCCAGATAATGATCCTAAAGCGTAACGGCATCCGTCACACCATTAAGCGCAGCGGCTGGCCGTGCGTAATCGCTTCCGCCTTGACCGGTGAGCCCGTCTCTCCAATCCAGAAGCCAACGTGGCAACCACGCAAGGCAGTATAGATGGGGCGCCGACCGACGAATCCTGACAGCGTAGTCAGACTTCGAAAACGGAAACAACGCAGCGGAAAACTTTTTTACTATTACGACCTAGGCGGAAGTCCAAGAAAGGAAATAGCACTTGGGGGTGACTACGGTCTGGCAATAGTTGAATACGCGAAGCTTGAAAAGAGCCGTGCGTCATCAGCAATTGCCCAGTCTGTTCTAACGTTTGCCTACGTTGCCGAACTATATATGGATGAAGTAGTACCGACTAAAGCGCCAGCTTCACAGAAAGACAACATTCGCGAACTTAAACAACTACTGCTTTTCTTCAACGACCCGCCTGCGCCGCTTGAGGCAATCGAACCGCATCATGTTGTTCAGTATTTGCGCAAGCGTGGAAAGACAGCGCCAGTAAGAGCGAATCGAGAGAAATCGTTGCTCAGCGCAATCTGGAATTTCGCCAGGCAGTCCGGATATACCGCACTGGCCAACCCCTGCGCGGGCGTGAAGGGACACAAAGAAAGCGGTCGCGACACGTACATCGAAGATGACCTGCTGGCCCGCGTGTACTCTTTTGCAGATCAGCCGCTCAAGGATGCGCTTGACCTCTTCTACCTGACGGGCCAGCGGATCACCGACACTTTAAAAATGGATGAGCGCGATATTAGAGACGGACAGCTGACCGTCCAGCAAAACAAGACGAAAGCAAAACGTAGGATTGAGATTGTTGGGGAGTTGAAGCTGGTGATGGACCGAATAAGCGCCAGGAAAGAGGGATACAACATCCGATCTACCAGGCTCATCGTGATGACTACCGGTCAGCCGATGACCAGCAGCATGCTCAGAGGGAGGTTTGATGCGGCGCGCGAGTTGGCCGGAGTTGAAAAGGCAGACTTCCAGATGCGCGACCTTCGGGCAAAGGCCGGTACTGACAAGGCGGAATCGAGCGGGGATATTCTGCAAGCGAGAGATCAGCTCGGACATACAACTGTCGTGATGACAGAGCAGTACATCCGCAAAAGGATCGGTAAAAAAGTAACGCCGACAAAGTGAATTGCGGTGCAGCCTAAAATATTGCGGTGCAAACCAACAAGGGCCTACCTGCGAAAACGCACGTAAGCCCTTGATTTATATGGTGCCCGAAGCCGGGGTCGAACCGGCACGTCCTTACGAACGAGGGATTTTAAGTCCCTTGCGTCTACCAATTTCGCCATTCGGGCGGTAGCGCCAAGAGCAGGGAATATATACATCCCTTCTCGGTGAAGCAAGCTTACCGGGTCAGCAAGATGCGACAAAGTCTTGCTGATGTAGCCTAATAAAAAGCTCCGTAAATCATGGATCTACGGAGCTTATTTATGATGGAGGCCGAGGTCGGAATCGAACCGGCGTAGGCGGATTTGCAATCCGCTGCATAACCATTTTGCTACTCGGCCCCAAACGTCAAGCATCAATACTACCGACACCGAACGCATACAACTTTGAGTTGATAAACAGACATTAATCTATCTGCCAACCCGTTGAATTCTAAAGGTTTTTCTACATTCCTACATCAGGAATGGACGCAATTCTGGACTTGTTTAGCTGGCATGTCAATAACTGGGGGCAAATAATTCCTATCGTGACCGGGTAGCCTAATTTGGGAAGATCTATTCCCATGACCTGATGGTTATTTGACCAAGCCCCCGAACGAAAGCCCGGCATATTTGCTGTCAACCCAAACCGCGGTATGCGCAGCCTACGATTAATGCGAGTCACTGTCCCACCACCAGTTCCAAAAACCGGGCAAGGTGACCGGTTCAGTATTGGTATTAATGGTGCGCGCCATTGCTGCCCGCTGTAACTCGGCTTGGTTGTCGTAAAACGGCTTAGCGGCAGTTTTCATGCCCGTTTGACGCGCACTGTCGATGAGAATTTGTAAGTATTCATCTGCATGTCGGGCGGTGTAGCGATTGATGTCGTGAAAGGTCACCACCACAGGAATTACACCGTCGGCGGTCGGCAATTCTCCAGCGGCGATTTTCTCACGCAGTTCGGACAAGGCTCGAAGCATGTGAGCGCGTCTGCGCAGGCTCAGGTTGTAGCCCCAGATCTTGCCGTCATTGGCGCTAAGGTCCGTCAGCAAAATGTGCATGCCATGCCGCTGATACCCGGCGAAGGTACGCTTATCGTAATTCCAAAACGGTGGCCTTACTAAATTCGGCGGGCCGCCGGTGATCAATTCGATGTCCGCGCTGCCGTTGCTTAGCGATTGCTCCAGTTCTTGTGGGTTTAAAGAGCGATGATTGGTGTGCCATGGCGTAGCGGTATGAAAGCCCAGCACATGACCTTCAGCATGCTCTCGCTGCATGACCGTGTGGCCGATTTCGCTACCGCCTGAGCGCGGCGCACGAGTCTGCACGAAAAACACAGCTTTTATCCCAGGTTCCAGTGAGTTATGAGCGAGGCTATCCAGCACCATGAGCGTCGGGTTAAAAAAGCTAGAAGCGCTTGGGCCATCGTCAAATGTCAGGAGAAAACGGATAGGGGCTTGCGCTTGCAGGCGCTGTGCCGTTTGCGGGGTTATTTCGATTGGTGGGCCGATACAGCCACTCAGGCTAACGGCTATAACCAGCGCAAATAAAACGGTTGCAGACAGCTTCATGTAAATGCCTGAGTTCAAAGGTGCTCGGCATCATAAAGGTTTGATTCAGCGGCCGCTCATCCATGCAGCGTAGATCCAAATCAATAAACGCTGCGAGTAAGCCGTCTACCCTCGGCGGTTTTGCGACTGACACTGCCATGACCCTCCCTGCCCCAGAATTGCTCGCCCCCGCGGGCACCTTAAAAAACATGCGGTATGCCTTCGCCTATGGCGCCGATGCGGTGTACGCCGGCCAGCCGCGCTACAGCTTGCGGGTGCGCAACAACGAATTCGATCATGCCAACCTGGCCGTTGGGATTGCCGAGGCCCATGCTCAGGGCAAGCTGTTCTATGTGGTAGTGAACATCGCGCCGCACAACGCCAAGCTCAAGACATTCCTCAAAGACCTGGAGCCGGTGATTGTCATGGGCCCGGATGCGCTGATAATGTCTGACCCTGGCCTGATCATGCTAGTACGTAGGCATTTCCCCGAGATGCCAATTCACCTGTCGGTGCAGGCCAATACAGTGAACTGGGCCAGCGTCGAGTTCTGGCAACAACAAGGCGTGAGCCGGATCATCCTGTCCCGGGAACTTTCTCTGGAGGAAATTGAGCAGATCCGTGAGCACGTGCCTGACATGGAGCTGGAGGTGTTCGTCCATGGCGCGCTATGCATGGCTTATTCCGGCCGCTGCTTGCTGTCGGGCTACATGAATAAGCGCGACGCCAACCAAGGCAGTTGCACCAATGCCTGCCGCTGGAAATACTCGGCCCAAGAAGCCACTGAAAATCAACTTGGCGAGATCGTGCAGACCTTCCAGCCCGAACCCACTTTGGGCATCGGTGCGCCGATCGATCAGGTGTTCCTGCTACAGGAAGCCAATCGGCCGAATGAGCTGATGCCGGCCTTCGAGGACGAGCACGGCACCTACATCATGAATGCCAAGGATTTGCGCGCTGTGCAGCATGTCGAGCGCCTGACCAACATGGGCGTGCACTCGTTGAAGATCGAAGGTCGGACCAAATCCCACTTCTATTGCGCACGGACCACTCAGGTTTACCGCCAAGCCATCGACGATGCCGTGGCCGGTCGCGCGTTTGACCGCGACTTGATGACAAATCTGGAATCCCTTGCGCAGCGCGGCTACACCGAAGGTTTCCTACGTCGGCATGTGCATGATGAGTACCAAAACTACCTGAACGGCAGTTCAGTTTCGGAGCGTCAGCAGTTCGTTGGTGAATTGACCGGGGAGCGGCGTGATCGGTTGGCTGAAGTCAAAGTCAAGAACCGCTTCGGTCGAGGTGATCACATGGAACTGATGACCCCCGACGGAAATTTCCACTTTGATCTGGACCAATTGCAGAACATCAAAGGCGAACACATCAGCGTCGCACCAGGGGACGGGCATACGGTGTATTTGCCGATACCGGATAATGTGGACTTGAGGTTTGGGTTGTTGATGAGAGATGTCACTGGCGGCTGAGCATCATCCACTGGAACCGCCACCTTTCAAATTAGAGATGGTTATTTTTAGCCAACGCGCCGTAGTTCGGTTGTAGTTGAATTGTGCTGAACTTGCTTGGAAGGTTATGCGCAATCCAGAAAGTAATCCGATAAATATCGTTGGACCGTTGGTAGCGGCCGAAGCTGCAGGATGGCTGCGGTGTGAGTACTGAGACGCATATGAACGGGAGCAAGCCAAAACTTGCGCCCGTTTATGGCAGAATGCCGTGTTATGGAAATACACATTACCTTGCAAGGCCAGACCGATTTATCTGGCCAAATTTATCGCCAATTGCGTGCTGGCGTTATCGACGGCCGCCTGGCTGCGGGCGAGCGCTTGCCCTCCACCCGCGATTTGGCCGGGCAGCTGGGCGTATCGCGCAAAACCACGCTGGATGTATTTGAACGACTACTGTCGGAGGGCCTTTTGCAATCCCGGCTCGGCAATGGCACGTTTGTGGCAGACGGCTTGCAACGCGTACCAGTCAGTCACCCTATCATCCAGCAAGCGCGCCCAACGGCTCGGTGGGAAGCGTTGCCCGCGGCGCTGTCCATGCCCCGCCCCGGCATCACTCAGCCGCTTGATTTCATGGGCGGGGTAACCGACAAAACGCGGTTTCCGTTTGAGCCATGGCGACGTTGTCTAAACCACGCCATGCGACTGCAAGCCCGCGAGCGTGGTGCCTACCATGATCCGGCCGGTGAACAAGAACTGCGCTTGGGTATCTCGCGCTATTTAGCATTTAGTCGCGCCGTGGTGAGCAACTGGCAAGACATAATCGTTACTCATGGGGCACAGCAAGCTCTGGATTTACTGGCGCGAGTGTTGTTGAACCCTGGCGATATTGTGGCCATGGAAGAACCAGGTTACCCCCCGGCCCGGGCTTGCTTCACCGCTATGGGCGCTAAGGTAGTAAGCGTGCCGGTCGATGCCGAGGGCATGCTAATAAGCGAGCTACCACAGGGTGCTCGGCTTATTTATGTAACGCCATCGCACCAGTTTCCACTGGGCATGCCATTAAGTCTGGATCGCCGCGTTGCTTTGCTTGAATGGGCACAAAGTGCTGGCGCAGTAATCGTCGAAGACGACTACGACGGTGAGTTTCGCTTTGAAGGCCGTCCGCTAGATTCACTCAAGAGCTTGGACCGCACCGGGCTTGTGGCCTATGTCGGCACCTTTTCAAAAACCATTTTCCCTGAGCTGCGTGTAGGCTATATGGTGCCGCCTTCTACATTGGTAGCGGCCCTGCTCAAGGCCAAACAAATTGTAGACTGGCACACTGCAACGCTCACTCAGGCAGCGTTGGCGCGCTTTATGCTCGACGGCGATTTCGCCAAGCATTTGCGACGGATCCACAAACAGTACGAAGCCCGGCGCGAAGCGCTGCTGCGGCATTTGCGTGGACCGCTCGCTCCGTGGTTTGAGCCGATTGTGCCAGCTGCAGGTATTCACCTCACTGCGTTGTTGAAGGCTGGTTTTAATGAAGCGGATGTAGTGAATGCCGCCCGTGATGTTGGGGTGGGCCTATACGGTATTTCTAATTTTTATGCCGATACAACGCCTCGGCCAGGTTTGCTGTTTGGCTATGGCGGGATCAGTGCAGAAGAAATTGACATCGCGTTAGGAAAGTTGCTGCTAGCCCTGCGTTAGGGTGTGTCATTACCTAGAGCGGTAACTGACCACTGCGGAGGTTTTTTTTGCGCAGTTCACATTTTAAAGTAGCACTAGTGGTTACCTGAAAATACGTAGAAATGGCCATTTCTGTCTACTGGTTCCGAGACTAACCTTGCTTCTGTCAGCGCAGTTTTAGTGCGCCTTACCCTGACTGGAGCAAGATCATGGAGCAACGTCTCGACTTCTACAAAGCCAATGGCCACGCCATCAAAGCCATGCTTGGCCTGGAAGAGCGCATTGGAAAATCCGCGTTGGAAAAATCCTTGGTAGAGCTGGTGCGTCTGCGCGCTTCGCAAATCAATGGCTGCGCATTTTGCGTTGATATGCACTCTAGCGATGCCCGCAAAGGTGGCGAAACCGAACGCCGCCTAGCCACCACTGTGGTTTGGCGTGAAACTCCATTTTTTACTGACCGCGAGCGCGCTGCGCTTGAATGGACAGAGGCCTTGACTCTGGTGTCTGTAGACCATGTACCAGACTCCGTATGGACGGCCGTGCGCCCCTACTTCAGTGATGAAGAAATAGTGGATCTCACGTTGCTGGTAATTGCGATCAATGGTTGGAATCGCATGGCCATCGGTTTCCGTAAGATCCCAGCTTGAGGAGCATGATCATGCTCAATGTCAAACACGCAACGTTATCTCTAAGTCGATTATTGGCTGCGACATTCGCAGTCACTCTGACGTTCGTCCTGCCTGTTGCATATGCGCACGACACAGGCGAGGAAACGGTTACTCCGGTGATGAAACAGGATATCCCTAAAAACGCGGGTGATCATATATTACTGGCCACGGTGAATTACGCACCGGGTCAGACATCAAAAGCCCATTTGCACATCGGGCCGATATTTGCCTATGTGCTAGTAGGACGTGTTACCTCGCAACTAGGCGACGGTCCGCTCAAAACCTACGGCCCCGGCGAGAGTTGGTATGAGGCGCCTGGAACGCATCATACGGTATCGCGAAATGCCAGCGACACTGAGAGCGCCAAACTGTTGGTGTTTGCAATTGTGGATGGCGCGAACCCTATTAAACAGCCTATGCCAGCCCACTAAGCTTGAGCGTCCATCTGGAAACGCCGCTATGAACGCGTCTTGATTTCAGCTTCCTTTTTTAGTGTTGTATTGGGGCTATGCGGGTTGGGTTCGGCGTGGCGTGCGCACTGCTAGATGGTCGCTAAATGAGCGCTTTGCACCCACTTGGTGGAGTTGGACCTTTGGTTTGGCTTCGGTCACTACGGCCAGCATCAAGCTGAGCCTACTAAACATTGGCCCGGCGCGGCTATTGACGTTACCTCTGTTTGTGATTGCCAACCTGTTCATTGGCTGGTTGTTTATACGCACGCTTATCTGGTTGTTTTACGCCGTTAGGCAGCCGCCGGTGTTTGTCATTCCGGTCGGCTCGCCCAAATCCTGAACCAAGAGAGCTGCCATGCTGACTTCTACTCGCCGTTACATTGCCGCAGTGACTGAAACCAAAGCGCGCGATGCGCATATTCTGGTGTTACAAGCTCAACTTGATCAACGGAACCAGCAGTTTTCGGAGCAACAAGCGCAGATTGACCGACTGAAATTGCAGCTATCTCGTATGCCCCGATTGTTTAGCGGCCTGGCCCGCTTTGGCGATTCGCTCAGCACCACCGGGCAGTCACAACGTCGGCTGGCCAATATACTCGCCAGCGAACGCGAGGAGGCGAAGCAACTAACCCACTTGTCCCTCGACTATCGTGAACACTTTTTACAGATGACCGACACGCTGAACGATGTTAGTGCCAAGAGTGCCGAAACTGGTGCTGCCATTGGCCGGCTTAACAATCACAGCGACCGCATTGGCCAGATGGTGCAATTAATTAGCGCTATCGCTAAGCAAACTGATCTCCTGGCGCTAAATGCTGCCATCGAGGCCGCACGCGCCGGCACAGCTGGCCGTGGTTTTGCTGTCGTAGCCGACGAGGTACGCAAACTGGCCGAGCGTACCTCTACGGCCACTGCCCAGATCAATGCAGTGATGGATGAGGTACGTCTAGATACCGACGATGCTTGGCAAAACGTATCCACCAACGCCCGCCTAATGAGCCTGACCCTCGAACGATCCGTCGCAGCAACCCAGGGGATGGACCTTATATTGGCGTCAATAGGCCATATGAACTCTGGCCTGATTGAGTCGGCCGGACTTGGACGCGTCGAGATGGCCAATATGGAAGAGATCACGCTCAAACTCGAGGTGTACAAAGTGTTGATGGGCATCTCGAAAATGACCGCAGCAGAGCTACCCGATCACCACACTTGCGCCCTTGGTCAGTGGTATGCCACGGATGAAATTCGCCAACGTTTTTCGCGGGTGTCTGGTTATGCAGAACTGGATGAACCGCACAGCCAGGTGCATGAGTTCGCAGCGCTGGCGGTGGAGCTGTATCACAAGGGTCGACTTGATGAAGCATTCGTCGCAGCGGCGCGTATGGAGGACGCCAACATGCAAGTAATGCTCGGGCTGCAACAGTTGTTGAGTTCTGCCAGCGCCGTGGGAGATCGTTTGTGTTTAAGCACCGTACGCTCACCCGCTACGCACTTTGAAGTCGGCCAACAGGTCAAGCACAAAGGTTTCGGCGCTGGGTGAACGTTAGCAACCTCCAACATCGTTTTTGCCACCTTCAGCGGGTTGCAGGTGAGATATCACGTAGAAATCATGGCCGCCGCCGCTGCTCGTGGGTTGGGCATCGCTTATGCACCGGAGCAAACTGCACCCCGGTAGTGAGCGGAAGATTGGCACGTTGGCGAATGCGAGACACGCCCACTATACGATCTGGGTGGCCAGCGCTGTCTGACCACGTTTGATCATGTCGGAGGCCTTCTCTCCGATCATGATGCACACCGAGTTAGGGTTACCTGAAATCAGGGTAGGCATGATCGATGCGTCGGCAACACGCAGCCCGTCTATGCCATGCACCTTGAGATCCGGAGCAACAACCGATTGCTCATCCAAACCCATGCGGCAGGTACCGGATGGATGCAGCGCCGCGTGGGCCTTTTCGCGGCAGAATTTTTTCATGGCTTCCCTAGACTTTACAGTTGCATCCGGCACGTGACGCCTTGCGAGGTAGGGTTTGAAAGCCGCCTGGGACATGATCTCCTCACCCACCAAGCAACCATCAACCAGGCTTTCAATGTCATAAGGGTCAGAAAAATAGTTGGGCACAATACGCGGAGGCGACATAGGATCTGCTGAATACAGTTCGACGTACCCCTTGGACCTAGGACTGATCTGGCCCAGATTCAAAGTACAACCATTGCCCCCTGGAACAGAATCCACGCCCTCTTCGATGCCCGCGCCCACGACCATGAAATACTGGATATCAGGATTGGTTGCAGCTTTGTCTCCCCACCAGAAAGCACCGCCTTCAATCAAGTTGGACGCCGCCGGGCCCTGTCTGAAGAGGCCGTATTGCAAGCAAGCCATAATTTTCCAATGCCACTTTTTATACTTGTCGTAGCTATAGGGCCCGGTCAGCTCATAAACCAGCGACACTTCAATATGGTCTTGAAGATTCTGCCCCACTCCTGGCAAATCCTTGATTACTTTGATGCCATGTTTCTCAAGCTGCGCGGCAGGACCAATACCCGACAACATCAACAATCGGGGTGAATTGATGGCGCCAGCGGATAAAACAATTTCTTTTTCGGCGTGCATGATGCGGCGGACGCCGTTCTCGATGTATTCAACGCCAATGGCTTTGTTGCCTTGGGTCAAAATACGGAGGACGCGACAACCAGTCTTCACCTTCAAGTTCTTGCGTGACTTGGCGGGCGCCAGATAGGCAACTGCCGCACTGCTTCGAAAGCCATTTTTAGCGGTGATTTGATACAGCCCACAGCCTTCAGGTTTGCCCGAGTTGAAATCCTCGTTGTACGGCAAGCCGTACTGCTGGCAAGCACGCAGCCAAACTTTGGTCAGCGGATGAACATTGATCGGATCCGAAACTCCCAGCGGCCCGCCCACGCCATGAACGTCGTTACAAAAGCGCTCATTGTCTTCCGCTTTTTTGAAGTAGGGCAATACATCGTTGTAGGACCAGCCGATTGCCCCCTGCTGCTCCCAACCATCGTAGTCGGCGGGTACGCCGCGGATGTAAATCATTGCATTGACCGAACTGCCGCCACCCAGAACGCTGGCCTGAACCATGGTTGGCGTTTCCTTCCTGTGCTGGTCCTCGGTCGGCTCCCACGCATAACGTTTGAGTAGAGGGCCTTGCGCGGTCTTGTAGTAGGCGCCGGGAATATGGATGTAGGGGTTGCGGTCGCGCGGTCCCTCTTCAAAAAGGACAACGGATGCAGAAGTATCTTCGCTAAGCCTTGATGCGACCGTGCAGCCTGTCGAGCCGCCTCCAATTACGATGAAATCCACCATGACGACTTAATACCTTTTATGAGATCGCATTGTAGAAACGGACGTCTTAATCCGGGTGAAAGGCGCTTCAACGTCCAACGAGGCTGCTTAGAAGCGTCTTCAGATCTTTCGCGACCTCATAGCTGTTTTGTTGCTGCTGTTTTTTACAAAACAACTCACAGCTCCACCATCCGTCGTAACCGGTTGCCTTCACCGCAGCCGTCCACTCGGCAAGGTTCAATATCCCCCTCCCAGTAGGTACATCGCGGAGTATTTCCTCATTGGGAATACCGCCTTCGAACGGCAGTGAGTCACACACATGCACACCGTAGATAACGTTCTTGTTCATGCGCGCAATGTCTTCGGGCTTAACGCCGGAGGTAAAACAATGCCAGTAGTCAATTACCATTTTCACGTTGTCGCGTTCGGTGCGATCAATAAGCTGCAGTTGGTGCTCCAGTGTATTTAACGGTGTCCATGACAACGCTTCCAGGTACAGAAGAATGTCGTATTGCTTGGCCAGGTCAGCCAGCAATGCAAGGTTTTTTGCGGTCAGCGCATATTGCGCGGCTTCATCCAGCCCCAACAAACCGGAGTAATGCGCACTCTTGCCGCACTTTTGATAATCGATTACCGCTTGAACGTTGATCGGCCCGGTGAGCACTTGAACACCCTTGGCACCTGCCACATTGGCCAGTTGAAAAAGCCGCTCCGCTTCGTTCAGCAGATCAGCGCGTTCAGTGCCTTGGCGCTCGATGTCCCTCAAGTAACCGATCCCGGTGACATGAACATTCTTCAATAACGCTTTCAGGTCCGGCTCGGAATAACCGGCCCGCAAATAATCTTCAAGTTTGCCGCTGTAAATTTCCAGTGCGTCGAAACCTACAGACTTCGCAATGTCGATATCCATCGCCAGCGTCGAATGTTTCGCGACTGTGGAATGCAAGGCCAGGATGTTGTTTTGAGTGTTCATATCAGGCTCCCACCGTTTGAACTGCGCCCCAAATGTTGGACACCCATC
Source organism: Pseudomonas sp. AB6 (assembly GCF_034314105.1). Taxonomy (NCBI): domain Bacteria; kingdom Pseudomonadati; phylum Pseudomonadota; class Gammaproteobacteria; order Pseudomonadales; family Pseudomonadaceae; genus Pseudomonas; species Pseudomonas sp. AB6. The sequence goes on along the minus strand of NZ_JAVIWJ010000001.1, from coordinate 1,308,034 downwards.
CAACTACCGGGGTGTTTTTCATGGGTAAATATTCAACGCAGTTCAAGCGGTCCGCCATCAATGCTTTCCTTGAGCGCGGTCAAGGTTTTCGTCACATAGCCGCTCAATTTCAGATGGACCCTACGTTGCTCCGTCGTTGGGTGGCGGCCTACGAGCTGCACGGGGAAGCCAGCCTGCAGGGGCGTATGAAGGAACATGGTCCCGAGTTCAAACTGTCCGTTGTCCAGCACATGGAGCGTGAGAAGTTGTCATTTCGGCAAACGGCTGCGATTTTCAATCTGGGCAATTCAACGCAGATAGGCAGATGGCAGCAGCAATATTACAGTGGCGGCATCGAAGCCCTGACGTCAGGGAAAAAAGGCCCACGTAACGTTATGCCAAAGCCCCCCGCCAAGCCCCGCAAACCGGCAGTGCTCACCGACGAAGAGCGCGCCCACAAAGAGTTGCTCGACGAACTTCAGTACCTGCGCATGGAGAACGCCTACCTAAAAAAGTTAAAGGTGTTAGGCGAGGAGGCGATGAGGCGGGACAAAGAAGCGAAGAAAAAGCCTGGGTAGTCACTGAGCTGAGGAGCGATTTTCCAATCGACGCCCTGCTCAAGCTGGTCGGCTTGGCACGCAGTACTTACTACTATCAGGTCAAGGTACTGGCTGCCGGGGATAAATTTGCTCCGCTGAAAGCCTCTATTCAGACTATCCAGGACCAGCATAAGGGCCGCTATGGCTATCGCCGGATGACCGCCACGCTGCTCAAGGGCGGGTGGATAGTGAACAGCAAAACGGTACGCAGGCTGATGGCCGAACTAAACCTCAAGTGCACGGTGCGAGCCAAGAAGTATAAATCGTACAAAGGCCCTGAGGGGCAGGTAGCACCTAACACGTTGGCTCGGCAATTCGAGGCCGACCAGCCGAATGAGAAATGGGTGACCGACGTTACCGAGTTCAAGGTAGCCGGTGAAAAGCTCTACCTGTCGCCGATACTGGACTTGTACAACGGAGAGATCGTGGCGTACCAGACAGACACCAGCCCTCGCTACGCCTTGGTGGGCAACATGCTGGAAAAGGCGTTGAAGCGCTTGCCAGAGGGCGCCAAACCGATGGTGCACTCGGATCAGGGCTGGCAGTACCGCTACCACATCTACCGAAATCGTCTGGAAGAAATGAGCTTGGAACAGAGTATGTCGCGCAAGGGTAACTGCCATGACAATGCCACGATGGAGAGCTTTTTCGGCACACTGAAATCAGAGTTTTTCTACCGGGAGCGCTTCGACAGCGTTGCTCAGTTAGAGGCTGGACTGGATGAATACATCCATTACTACAACCACGAACGTATCAAAATGAAGCTCAACGGCTTGAGTCCAGTGGCATACAGAACTCAGGCCGCGTAGCTTATTCAATCACTGTCCAACATTTGGGGCGCAGTTCAGTTTGGATCTTTGCCAGGCGCAATATTCGTGTGCGACTCAAGTCCCCCGTGGGAGTGGGCTGGTTCGCTCCCACAAGGGTTAGACCTTGAAGTTGTTCATCAGCAGCTGTTGCTGTTCGCAAGGTCATTCAAGGATTGGCTGATCCGGGCGGATTGGTCGGCCTGCTCGACCAATGCACCGGTCTCATCCCTGATCGCCGAAACGTTACGGTTCACCTCTTCGGACAAGCCTGGAACAACAAGTTTTTTCGACCGTTCAAAAAAAAGCTCCCCAAAATGGGGAGCCTGAATGCACTTGGCTGAACGGTAGAGTGACTAGCAGTACCGAGAAACGACTCTTTCTCTCGCTACTCGCTTGCCAAGTGCAGCAACTAACCAACGGCCCTGGTGAGATCCGCTAGTTCGGAGTTCGACAGAGGACGCTTGGCACCGACGCTAGCCGACTCTATAAACAGCAGCAATCAGACTGGCTTCTTATACCGGCGAATCCGGATATCGGCCTGTTCCTTGTGCCCGGCAAAACCTTCCATGCCGCACAAGCGTGAGCAGTACTCACCGACCAGCACAGACGCTTCATCCGTAAGAATGCGTTGATAGGTGCACGTCTTGATGAACTTGCCGACCCAGAGGCCTCCGGTGTAACGCGCCGTGCCAGTGGTCGGCAGCGTATGGTTGGTGCCGATCACCTTGTCGCCGTAGGAGACGTTGGTCCGCTCGCCGAGGAACAGCGCACCGTAGTTGGTCATGTGCTCAAGGAAATAGAGCGGGTCACAGGTCATGACTTGCACGTGTTCGGAAGCGATCCGGTCGGCTTCCTGGACCAGTTCGTCCACGGTGTCGCAGAGGATGATTTCGCCGTAGTCACGCCAAGCGACCGAAGCGACTGCCGCGGTCGACAGAATGGCCAACTGGCGCTCAATTTCCGCCGGCAAGGTTTCTGCCAGTTCCGCGCTGTTGGTCAAAAACACCGCAGGTGAGTTGACGCCATGTTCAGCTTGGCCGAGCAAGTCGGCGGCGATGATTTCCACATCGGAGCTGTCATCGGCGATCACTAGGGTTTCGGTCGGCCCGGCGATCAAATCGATGCCGATCTTGCCGAACAGTTGGCGTTTGGCTTCGGCAACAAATGCATTGCCTGGCCCGACGATCATGTCGACCGGTTTGAATTCCTCTGTCCCCAGCGCGAAAGCGGCAATCGCTTGTACGCCGCCGACGCAATAGATCTCGTCAGCACCGGCCAGGAACATGGCGGTCACGATGGCCGGATGAGGCTTGCCATCAAACGGTGGCGCCGCCGCGACCACGCGTTTCACTCCGGCCACTTTAGCGGTGAGCACGCTCATGTGGGCTGAAGCCAGCAACGGATATTTCCCACCGGGGATGTAGCAGGCCACGGAGTTCACCGGAATGTTGCGATGCCCCAGGATCACCCCCGGCAGGGTTTCGACTTCGACATCGTGCATTGAGGCTTTTTGCACTTCGGCGAAGCGGCGTACTTGCGCTTGGGCAAAAGTGATATCGCCGATTTCCTGCTCCGACAGACTGGCGACACACGCGGCAATTTCTTCGTCGGTCAGACGGAAGGATGCGGGTTCCCATTTATCAAATTTCTTCGAGTATTCCCGAACGGCGGCGTCCCCGTTCTTGGCAACATTGGCGATGATTTGCTCAACCGTATCGCGGACTTGGGCGGCGATCTCGGCTTGAGCTTCGACGGGCTTAGTTTTTTTCAGATAACGGATCATCAAATGGCTCCAGACGGTTCTTGGTGCACGCGGCATGCGCTCAGCACTGGCAACCATCTTTTCTCACGCCCCTACCCCAGGCAACTTCGCAGCTTCCTTATTGATGACGCGATCTGACGCAGCACAGACGCAATGCTGAAGCAGTTGCGGCAGCGCTGACCGCTCTAGCACGAGCAATCGTGTTATTCGTATAACCTTAAGTTATAAAATGCTGAATCGACCGAATCTGTTCGCGTACCTTTTAAATCTCTTTCTCGCCCGCAAACACTCATAGACCATTGGTCGTAATCATTAAAAACACGATATAGGCATTGACACTCTGGTTTGGAGTGATAGCTTAAATAAACGGTTATACGTATAACTTAATGATCACACCCAACTTAAAGAGGTGACCAACCGTGAGTCAAGTCTTGTATCTGTACGGTGGCTGGCCCGGCCATTACCCCTATGAAATTGCTGCATGGGCTCGGACCGTTTTTCAGGAACTGGATTTCGACGTTGAAGAGTCAACCGACATCTTCACATTGGACAGGGACTTGACCGGTTACGACCTGATCGTGATCGGCTGGAACAATGCGGTCACCACTGAAACGCTGACAGCCTCACAGGAAAACCGCCTGCTGGAAGCCATAGAAAGCGGCACCGGGCTGGTGGGTTGGCACGGTGCGGGCGCAGCGTTTCGCGCCAGCCTCAAGTATCACTGGGTACTGGGCGGCTCATTTCTTGAGCACCCAACGGGGGAAGGCTTTCCCCATCCTTACCAGGTCAACGTTATCGATCACACCCATGAAGTCACTCAAGGCGTCGAGGATTTCGATGTTCGGTCCGAGCAGTACTACATGCAGGTTGACCCGAACATTCATGTGCTGGCCGAAACCACTTTCGATGGCAACCCGTTCCCGTGGATCAAAGGCCATCGCAGCCCGGTCGCTTGGGTTCGGCAATGGGGCGAGGGACGAGTGTTCTATCACTCGATCGGCCACGACACCAGCAACCTGGCCGACCCGAACATCCGGCGCTTGACCAAGCAGGGTTTGAACTGGGCGACCCGCGGGCGCGCAGCAAGCACCGGGAAGTCCGCCGTATCCACCGCACTTTCATCAACCCAAGGAATCCTGTCATGACTAAATTGACCGGCAGCCAGATCGTGGCTCAAACCCTGAAAAACTACGGCGTTGAATATGTCGCCGGCATCCCCGGTCACGGGATCTGGACACTCACCGACGCCTTCCTCGAAGAAGACTCGAAACTCAAATTCATTCAGGTTTTTCATGAGCAGAGTGCGGTTCACTTGGCGGATGGTTACTACCGGGTGTCCGGCAAGCCGATGGCCGCCGTCACCTCTATCGGTGCCGGTGCAACCAACACGGTGATCGGCATGGCCACGGCCTTCACCGACTCTACCAGCCTGATGCTGATCACCGGCGGGCCACCCACGCACATGCGCGGCCACGGCTTGCTGCAGGAACTCGAACGCTACACCGACAACGACTTCCCTAAAATCGCCGAAGCCGTCACCAAGCGTCACTGGGTCGCCACCCGCGTTGAAGAACTGCCGTTCATGATGCATCGAGCGTGGAGCGCGATGGTCACTGGCCGCCCAGGCCCGGTCCACATTGAAATCCCGATGGACGTTCAGGCTGAAGCGGCTGAAGTCACCCTTCATGCCTTGGAAGAACGCACCCCCATCGGCAAATGCTTCCCGGACCCTGCGGCTACCGCCCGTGCGGTTGAAGAGCTTAAAGGTTGCAAACGCCCGGTGCTGGTGATCGGCGGCGGCGTCATTACCGGTGAGGCAAGCGCCGAAGTGCTCGCCCTGGCCGAGGCCTGGAAAATTCCAGTAGTTACTACCTGGAACGGCAAAAGCGGCTTCCCGGAAGACCACCCACTGTTCGCTGGCAGTGTCGGTCAAACCGGCACGATGTGCGGCAATAAAGTGGCCTCCACCGCCGATGTGATTATCGCCGTGGGCTGTCGCTTCACCGACTGGTCATCGTCCAGTTATGCCAAGGGGGTGACCTTTGCCATTCCGCCGTCGAAGCTGATCCATATCGACATCGACCCGCACGAGATCGGCAAGAATTACCCGGTGACCGTGGGTATTTGTGCCGATGCCAAGTACGCACTGGCCCATATCGTCGAAGGCTTGAAAGGCCAGACGGTTGATCGCGAAGAATACATGAGCGACCTGCGCGGCTATCAGGACGAGTGGGAAACCAAACTGGCCGGCCGTCGTGACTCCGATCGCTTCCCGTTTACCTCGCAACGTCCGCTAGGTGCGCTGCGCAAGATTTTTCCGCGTGACACCATCGTGGTGGTCGGGTCTGGCAACACCCAAGGTGCGGTCAAACAGACCTTCCCGGTTTACACCCCCCGTACGCACCTGACGTCTGGCGGATTCTCCTCAATGGGTTGGGCTGTGCCAGCAGCCATCGGTGCCAAACTGGCGGCGCCGAACCAACCGGTGGTGTGCATCCTTGGCGATGGCGATTTCCTGATGACTTCCCAGGAAATTGCAATCTGCGTAACCAACAACATTCCGGTTGTGTTCATGATTCAGAACAACGCCGGGTACATGTCGATTCGCGGTGGCCAGCGCAAGCAAACCAGCCGCCATATCGGCACCGAGTTCAACCATCCGGACGGCACGCCCTACAGCCCGGACTTCAAAGCGGTCGGCGAAGCCTTCGGCCTGAAATCTTACCGTGTGGAGCGCCCGGAAGACCTCGAGCCCATCCTGCAGGAAGCCCTGGACCTGAACGTCTCGGTACTGATCGAAATCCCGACCGATCGCGACGCTGCGGGCCCTTGGGTGCCGGGCTGGTGGGACTTCCCGATTCCTGCCTACATCACGGATGAACGTCAGGACGAATACCAAGAACTGCGCAATTCCGAACAGCACCTATAAGAATTGGAGCGGCTCAAATGAGTGATGCATTGATTTCGCATCATGCAGAGCTGAATCCACAACCGGGGGTGCCGCGCGAGCAGCGCGCCCTCGACGTGGTGACACCTGATGCAGATGGCAATATCAACTGTGATGTCGTGATTATCGGCTCGGGCATGGGCGGTTCGACCTTTGCCCATGCGTTACGCGATAGCGGGCTGGACATCGTGATCGTCGAACGGGGGGATTTTCTGCCCCGTGAAATACAGAACTGGAGCGCCGAATCGGTGTTCGCCGAAGGCCGCTATCGAAATGCCGAGCAGTGGCTGGATGAATCCAATAAACCGTTTTCGCCGGGGGTTTTCTATTACGTCGGCGGCAACACCAAGTTCTACGGCGCAATGCTTCCACGGTTTCGCGAAGAGGACTTTGCCGAAATCAAACACGCCGAGGGCATCTCCCCCGCATGGCCTATTAGCTACGCAGACCTGGAGCCCTGGTACGCCGAAGCCGAGAAGCTTTACCGGGTGCATGGCCTGGCGGGCATTGATCCCAGCGAGCCTTGGCGCTCGGGGCCTTTTCCGCAGCCGGCGCTCAAACATGACCCCGCGTTGGCACCGCTGGAACAGAGCATGCGCCGCTCCGGGCTCAAGCCCTTCGTGATGCCTGCTGCGGTGGATTATGGCGACGGCGGTGACTGCGTATTGTGTTCCACCTGCGATGGTTATCCTTGTCTCGTCGACGCCAAGGCTGATGCTGAAGTCAGCGCCTTGAGACCGGCCCTGCGCAGCGCCAATATCAGGCTGTTGACCCGCACCACGATCAAACAACTGAAGACCGGCACGGACGGCAAGACGGTGACCGAGGCCCATGGCCTCATTGATGGTCGCAACGTGACACTTCGAGCGAAACGATTCGTCCTGGCATGCGGCGCGGTGAACAGCGCAGCCCTGCTGTTCAAGTCAGCGAACGAACATCACCCTGAAGGCTTGGGCAACAGCTCGGGGCAAGTGGGCCGCAACTACATGGTCCACAACAGCACGTTCATGCTCGCTGTAGACCCGCGGCGCAAGAACAAGGTGATCTTCCAGAAGACCCTCGCCATCAACGACTGGTACCGCGCCGGCCCGCATAATTCATTCCCCCTGGGTAACGTGCAGATGCTGGGAAAAATCCGCGAACCGATGATCAGTGCCATGCGCCCCTGGCTTCCAAAGTTTGCGTCGCGATACATCACCGACCACAGCGTCGACTTGTACCTGACCTCAGAGGATTTACCCACGCAAGACAATCGGGTCACGTATGACAAGCAACGTGGCGCGATCAAGGTTTACTGGACACCAAACAACCTGAAGGCCCATGAAGGTTTGGTGGGCAAGACCAGTAAAGTTATGCGCGAGGCTGGCTACCCCGTGATCCTGAAAGCACGCATGGGGATTGCCACGAATTCGCATCAATGTGGCACTGCCGTCATGGGCACGGACCGAGCCTCAAGCGTGCTGGACCTGAACTGCAAGATGCACGACCTGGATAACGTCTGGGTGGTCGACAGCTCATTCTTTCCGTCTTCGGCCGCGGTCAATCCGGCCCTCACCATCGCTGCCAATGCCCTGCGGGTTGCGGCGAATTTCATGCGTCCAGTGCCTTGAACGGTACAAGGTGAACCTCAAGGCTGCAGAGTAGTTCTTACTCCGCAGCCTTGAGCCATGAACACCGTTAAACGTCCTGCAGTTTGAGCGTCGAAGTCCGCACGATAAGTTTCGTGGCGAAAATTTTCTGCTCAGGTTCTAGCCGAGTGCCGACCGGTGCATTCAACTGCTCGGTCAGCAGCCGTGCGGCGTACACGCCTTTCTCCACCATCGGCTGCCCAATAGTGGTCAAGCCAAGCTGCACCGCTTCAGGTATATCGTCGAAACCAATCACCGATAGCGCTTGTGGGACGTTGCGATTGAGCGCGTGAGCCGTCTTCATGCAAGCGATCGCCATGACGTCCGAGCAGGCCACCACGGCGGTGACATCGCTGGACGTCAGCAGCGTGAAAGCTGCCGTTTGCCCAGAGGTAGAATCAAGCCCACCGGCTTCGATAATACTCAGGTCCTCGAATGCCAAACCGGCTGCGTTCGCAGCCTCCACGTATCCGGTAAGCCGCTCCCTGACAATGCGCTCACTGGCGCTTCTGAAACGCGGCTGATCAATCGGGCCGCGATAACCGTCAGGGTTGAGGCGGTCAATGATGATCCCAATCTTGCGATGCCCAAGGCCAAGCAGGTGCTCCATCTGCGTGCGGGCGGCGCCTCGATCATCGATGCCGACAAAGAAAGAGTTTTCCACCAATGGCGAATCGATAACCACAAACGGAATGTTCTGTTTCACCACTGCCAATACGGCCGGATGGTCGTCGGGCAGGGTCGAGATAATCAAGCCATCCACCAATCCACGCAGCGCCAGACTGCCGTGATCGGCCGCTTGCGTACGACCGACGAGCCGGTTGTTATTGAGCGGGAACAACGTCAACGCGACGTTCTCCAGCTCACCCACTTCGCTGATCCCGCGTAACAAGGCAATCGTGCAAGGGTCGGCGAACGCCAGGGACAATTTGTCCATCATCATCAAGCCGATCGCCCCGATCTTGCCCGAACGCAAGCTTCGCCCAAGGACATTCGGCCCCGGATAGCCCAACGACGCGGCGATTTTAAGGATATGCTCGCGCTGGGCTTGGGACAGCTTGGTGGGGCGATTGTAAGCGTAGGACACCGCAGGCTGAGACACCCCGGCTGCCAGTGCTACATCTTTCATTGAAACGGATGCCATCGCTTGCTTCCCGATCTTTTTGAAACCTCACAGGAGGTCTGTTAAATAAAAACCATGCCTCAGTGTAACCGCTGAGGCGAAACGTTCGGAACCAGTCGGGTGGCGCTAAAAATGATTGCGATCATCAGCGCGGCAACCGCAAGCAGCGCTGACGACAGATTGGTCGCCTGGGCAACCAAGCCGATAGCCGCCGGGCCCATCAAGATCCCGAGGTAACCGAGACTAGTTGCCGCCGCAATGGCCAACTCGCCTGGCATGGTCTTTTGAGACCCAGCCAGCGATAGGTAAACCGGCGCAATGTTCGCCAAGCCTGTGCCAATCACCGCGAAGCCGACCAGGTTCAACAGCCAGTCCTTGGCAAACACCACCAGCACGAAGCCCACTATGACGATAAGCCCACCGCCGATGAGCACTCTACGCGCGCCCAGCTTCAGCAGAATCCGGTCACCACTCAATCGTCCCAACGCCATCATCACGGCAAAGGCTGCGTAGCCCAGGCCGGCAATGGAATGCTGAACGCCTCGTACGTCAGCAAGAAACACCGCGCTCCAATCGAGAATGGCGCCTTCAGAGAGAAAGGCAAACAGACAGAGCAAGCCCAGCAGCAGAACCTTTCGAGTCGGTTTGACAAATATCGGACTGCCCTCATCACCGCTACGCCCAAGCATCTGCTGTCCGTAGGTCAAGACAAAAGCCATCAGTACCGCGATCACCCCACTGCTTGCCCACAAAGGCGAGGCGCCGAGCCATAACAGTGCGGTCATACCTGCGGCACTGACAATCGTCCCCAGGCTGAACAAGCCGTGGAAACCCGACATGAGCGACCGACTGGTCGCACGCTCAACCATCACCCCCTGTACGTTCATCGTCACGTCCACCGCCCCACACCCTGCGCCGAATATGCTCAGGGCGATCAACAAACCGGCGAATGAACGAGCCGTCGCGAGCATCGGTAAGGTCAGCAATACCAGCGCGATACCGATATGCATGGTAAATCGGCAACCCTTCCTTGCGTTCAGGATGCCTGCGAGCGGCATCATCACCAGCGAGCCTAGGCCAAGGCAAAGTAAAAGCAGGCCCAACGCTCCGTCGTCGACCCCCGCCCGACTGCGCGCATAGGGAACCAGCGGAGCCCATGCGCCCATGCACAGGCCTGACATGAGGAACGTCAGCCGATAAGCCACCATATCCGGGGCGGCCCACGGCAATACCGATTCTTGAGAAGACACGAAAACCTCTAAATTCGAACCATTAAAGTTATACGTATAACTTAAAATAATTTTTTAGGCCAATGTGTCTTCGAAATCAGGACGGCTTTACAGAGCAAGAAAGCGGTAAAAGCCGAGAACCTGAAATAAGCTGATAGCCAACTCATTAATAATGTAAGTTTTAATAAGTTATACGTATAACTGATAACGCTTCACCTTCCAATTGCATTAACACCCCAAAAACAACAAAAGAGACGATGCAGCGCAATGAACACTCTTCAACAACCGCAAGTACCTGCCCGCATTCGCAAAGCGCGTATCGCGACTTTCCTGGGTTTCATGATGATCGGCGCCATGATGTATATCTGGTCGACCGGCGTGAGTGTCTTCCGAGCGCAACTGGGTTTTACCGGTGAGTCGGGGGATGCAAACTTCGGCTTGATTGCACTCGGGGTTGGTGTGGGTTCCGCGACCGGTGCGCTTTGGGTAGGCCGTCTGCTGGATAACTTCGGGGCAAAGCCGGTCATTACCGTGTGTGCACTCGCCTATCCGCTGTCAATCATTGCGCTGGGGCTGGTCAGCGGTTTCTGGTTCGCGCTGAGCTTCGGCGTTGTGCTCGGACTCCTGCGAGGGGCGCTAGACACCGCATTGAATGCCCATGGCGTTCAAGTCGAACGCTTCTATCAGCGTTCGATCATGTCTGGCTTCCACGCGTTCTATTCACTGGGCGGCTTTCTTTTGGGGATGGTGTGTAGCTGGCTGACCGGCTTCTACACCGACAGTGTGCAAGTGCCATACACCGTGCTTGGTGTGGCGCTGTTTATCGTGGGATGTTTTTTCAGCCGATGGTTGCTGGGTAAACATGATGTTCCGCAGCCGTCTTCCAGCGACTGGCAAACAGGCGCGCAGGCGCGCAGGCGCCTGATGAAGTCGGAAAAAATCCATCAGCAAAAACGCTGGTCATGATTGCGCTGGGCGTGCTGCTGCTGGGGAGCATGATGGGGGAAAATGCGATTGCCGACTGGGGTCAGGAATACATTCACCGCGAGTTCTCGACGACGACCTCGATGGCCGGCATGGCAGTTTCCATCTTTGTCGGCGCAGCCTTCGTCGGGCGGCTTTTCGGTGACCGACTGGCTGCGGCGTTTGGCAATGCACACGTGGTTTTCGGATGCGGTACCTTGTGCGTCCTCGGCATGACCATCACCATCGTCGGTGGCTCGGCGGTGACCGGCACCGTCGGCTTTGCACTGTTCGGCCTTGGCCTGTCCTGCATTGCCCCCCTGATGATTTCCGCTGCGGGACGCAGAGACCCCAAGCATGCAGGTCGTAACATCGGCATCGTCAACTGCATCGGCTTCTCCGGAATGCTCGTAGGGCCCATCGCTATCACCGTGATCGTCAGCAATTTCGGCTTGAGCAAGCTGATGTTTTTCCCATTGATCATGCTCGGCTTTCTGGCGACATTCGGCCCATTGCTAATGCGCACACCTAAAATCGTTACGACCGAAAAACAACCTGATATGTGCAGAACCGACGCCGCTGTCCAGAGACTGGATAGTGCTGAACTTCGGTAGTATCCGCCGGAACGAAAAAAGGACCCGAAGGTCCTGATTTCAAATCGCTTACAGAGTTCAATGGAACTCTGTGGCGCAATATTTGGAGCGGGAAACGAGACTCGAACTCGCGACCCCGACCTTGGCAAGGTCGTGCTCTACCAACTGAGCTATTCCCGCACTTTGGTAACGAGGCGCTATTGTATAGATTCAACTAGCTTAGTCAAGCCATTGATTCAAAAACTTATTTTTTCTCAGTGGTAGTTCTGAGGTGCGGCCAGGCGGCACGCAAGTATTGAACCATTGACCACAATGTCAGACCTGCAGCGACCAACAACAGCACGTAACCCAGCACCACCCAGAACGTAAACCCAGGCGGGTTCGCGAGCAAAATAATCAGTGCGATCATCTGCGCGGCAGTTTTCCATTTACCCAGGCTGGATACGGCAACGTGAGCCCGAGCGCCAATTTCAGCCATCCACTCGCGCAATGCCGAAATAACAATCTCACGGCCGATGATCACCGCTGCTGGCAATGTCAGCCACAGATTAGCGTGTGCCTGTACCAATAACACCAAGGCTACTGCGACCATCAATTTGTCGGCCACCGGATCGAGAAACGCACCAAACGGTGTGCTTTGTTCAAGCCGACGCGCCAGGTAACCATCAAGCCAATCCGTTGCTGCCGCAATGGCGAAGACCGTACTGGCTGCGGTATAGCTCCAGTAATAGGGCAAATAAAACAGCAGAATGAAGATTGGTATCAGCAGGACACGTATTACGGTGATCAGATTAGGGATATTCATCGGCACAACTGGCTACGAGGTGAGCGGGCATTCTACTCGCTGTGCAGGCTGGCATAAATCGACTCTGCGAGCTTTTTACTAATTCCCGGCGCTTTAGCGATTTCTTCGATGCTGGCGCGAGACAATTCCTGCAATCCACCAAAGTGTTTAAGCAGGTCTCGGCGACGGGTCGGCCCTACTCCTGCGACCCCTTCCAACGTCGATGTACGACGGGTTTTACCCCGTCGCGCTCGGTGTCCGGTGATGGCAAAACGGTGGGCCTCGTCGCGAATTTGCTGAATCAGGTGCAACGCCGGATCGTCGCCTTTCAACGTAAATTCGTGGGCGGCGTCGTTCAGGTACAACGTTTCAAACCCCGCTTTGCGGGTTGCACCTTTTGCCACGCCCAACAAAATAATGTCTGGTATGGCCAGTTCGTTCATCACATCGCGGGCCATAGACAGCTGGCCCTTACCCCCGTCGACCAGCAAGATATCGGGCAATTTGCCCTCGCCGTCCTTGATCTTGCTGAAACGCCGCATCAAGGCCTGGTGCATGGCTGCGTAATCATCGCCACCCGTAATGCCTTCGATGTTGTAACGCCGGTAATCCGACTTGATCGGCCCCTCGGGACCAAAGACTACGCAGGATGCCACGGTGGCTTCGCCGCTGGAGTGGCTGATGTCGTAGCATTCCAATCGCTGCGGTGGCTCGTCAAGATTCAACACTTTAGCCAACGCTTCAAAACGCGCCGTAACGTGTTGGCGATTAGCCAAACGCGCAGAGAGCGCTTGCTCAGCGTTGGTCACCGCCAACTGCTGCCAGCGCGCCCGGGTACCACGCACCCGGTGGCTGATAGTCATTTCATGGCCACGAATTTCTTCAATCGCATCAATCAGCGTCGGGAAGTCTTCATGGACGACGTTGACGATGACTTCGCTGGGCAATTCGCGGTCGTGATCGCTAAGGAAATACTGTGAAAGGAAGGCCGACATCACCTCACCCACTTCCTCCTCGATACCCACCTGAGGGAAGAAACTCTTGCTGCCCAATACGCGCCCGCCACGCACACTGATCAAGTGAACGCAGGCGCCGCCCGGGTTGATGAACGCAGCCACCACATCTACGTCGCCGGTACCGCCGTCCATACTTTGCTGATCTTGAACCCGTCGCAACAAGGCAATCTGGTCGCGCAACTCCGCCGCGCGCTCGAACTCAAGGTTCACTGAAGCCTCTTCCATCGCCGCATTCAACTCGTTCGATAACGCATTGCTGCGGCCTTCAAGGAACATGACGGAATGTCGGACGTCTTGGGCATAGACCTCGGGCTCGACCAAGCCGACACAGGGACCTTTGCACCGCTTGATCTGGTATTGCAGGCACGGCCGCGCACGGTTCTTGAAATAGCTGTCTTCGCACTGCCGCACTAGAAATGCTTTTTGCAGCAGACTCAAACTTTCACGAATCGCACCAGCGCTTGGGTAAGGCCCAAAATAACGACCTTTACCTTTTTTGGCGCCACGATGGATGCTGAGACGGGGATAATCACCGTCCGAAAGGTACACGTAAGGGTAGGACTTATCATCGCGCAACAAAATATTGTAAGGCGGCCGCCACTCTTTGATGAGCGTCTGCTCCAGCAGCAGGGCCTCGGTCTCGTTGGCGGTGATGGTGGTTTCAATATGTGCAATACGTGCAACCAGGGCGCTGGTCTTTGGCGCATGTCCAGTCTTGCGAAAATAACTGGCCAGTCGACTCTTGAGATTTTTTGCTTTACCCACGTACAACAGCCGCGACTCGGTATCGAACATCCGATACACACCGGGGCGGCCACTGCAGGTGGAAAGGAAGGCGCTTGGATCGAACGTTTGGGTCATTTCAGAGACTGGCATCAACCATGCCGTGGCGAACGGCCAATAACGCTAACTCGACATCACTGCCGATCGAAAGCTTTTCAAAAATACGATAACGGTAGGTGTTAACGGTTTTGGGCGACAAGCACAATTTGTCAGAGATGGTCTGAACTTTTTGGCAGCCGACGATCATCAGCGCAATCTGAATTTCACGCTCAGACAACAAATCAAATGGTGAGTTACTGCTCTGCGGCTGGAAAGATTTTAGCGCCAATTGTTGAGCGATCTGCGGACTGATGTAACGTTGCCCGGCAAATACCAGACGAATGGCTTGTACCATCTCAGGCAGACCAGCGCCCTTGGTCAAATAGCCGGCGGCACCTGCTTGCAGAAGACGCGTCGGAAATGGATCTTCTTCGCACACTGTCACCGCCACGACCTTGATGTCTGGATGACTGCGTATCAATTTGCGAGTCGCTTCCAAACCGCCGATGCCAGGCATCTTGACGTCCATCAATACCACATCGGGTTTGAGCTCGCGGGCTTTCTTCAGGGACTCTTCACCTGATTCAGCCTGACCTACAACCTGGAGACCATCGATATCGGCCAACATCCGTGTAATGCCTGTTCGAACAAGATCATGGTCATCAACAACTAGCACCCTAATCAAGCAGACACCTCACAAAGCGGTCATGACGAATGCGGCCCACCTTAGCAAAAACAGCGAGCCAGACCTAGCTACAAGCTCGATATTGGTGCGAAGCCGATGCAAAAACGGCGTTAGTGACACGCTACCACTAACGTCTTCATATATTTGGGATTTTTTTGTGCAGTCCAAAGACAGGATAGTTACCTAAACGTGCCGTTCACGTCGGTTTGTTATTAGTCAAATACGAGGCTGATAATTCAGCCATAGTCGTCGTCAAGCGTCTGATCGCGTCTTGATCCTCTTTATGCAACGTCCGGAAACTGCCGAGCACTTTCTCCTCAGAATGACTGAGATTATCGACAGGAATCGGCGTAGCAGTGCCTGTGAGTACAAATAAGACGTCCACGCCCCTAGCTGCAACAGCTGCAAGATAATCTGCTTTTGGGGCACGATCGCCGCTTTCGTATTTCCCCTGAGCATTAGCTTCTACACCACCAATTTCACCAAATGCTCGCTGCGAGAGACCTAGGCGCTCTCGTTCTTTTCGCAATCTTGAACCAATTCCATTCATTTGAATGCATAATCCTGTTGATCCTATCTGTACGAGGGGTAGAATCCATGAAAATTAAACTGATTTGAACGGTTTTGAACTATGCCCGGAATACGTACTGCTGCACAAGCTAAGGCTTGGTTGGAACAACAAGGAAAATCGGTCCAAGAGTTTGCCAGGGAACACAGCATCGACCCGGCAACGACCTATCAAGTCCTGGCAGGACGCAAAAAAGGAAAACGTGGCGAATCACACAAAGTGGCCGTTTTACTGGGGATGAAAATTGGCAGCATTCCGGCCGAGAAAGGCTCGGACATTGCACCGTCAGCGGAATGAAGTTTTTCGCGTGGGCTGGTCGTGCAACGGACGCTCTGTCTAAATAGCTATCGCTGGGTTGCGTCAAGGTGTGCAGCGGAATCGATAATCAGAAACGGTGATTTCGTAAGTCCTCAGGCAATCGCCACTGACCCGTGTCGCTGGTTCTTACCAATACAGAGTCAGTGCTCGATAACGTGCTCCATCCCGAACAACGCATCCCCTTCACAAATCACCGCGAATCCGTGTCGTAGGTATAACTGCATCGCCGGATTACTTTTAAACACCTTCAATCGGATGCTTCTGTAGCCTTGTTCCTCGGCCATCGATTCAATCTGATCCATAACCCAAGTGCCCACCCCCTCGCCTCGATAGGGCTCTAACAGCTGCACATCCCGCAAATACAAATAGCCAGCCTCGGGACTGATGCTAAAAAACCCAATTTGCTTGTCCGCCTTGACGATAACGAAGCTGTGCCGTAACGCCCACTCAGCACTGAACAATTGTCCCTGCCACACGCGCCCATACTCCGCGTAATAGCGGCGCATATTCACGCGGGTCAATTCGCTGGCGAAATCCAGGTCGGCAAGAGTCGCCGGGCGCAGCCTCAGGTCCATATCTGCGTAAACCTCAGGTCATCAAACCATTATCGGAACAATTCTGGTTACCCATCTATCTCCGTCACGGCTCGCGATCAACAGCAGATCACCCGAACCGTCGGCGGCACCAAACCCTATCCCGTCCCCTGACCAAAAGGCACTTCGGCCCGCCGATATCCAGCCGCCCGTCGCGCTACCATGGTTAGCCATCAGCACAGCCATACCGTGTTCGGCAGCATAACTAGCCAGCAGCCGAGTATCCGCAACGTAGCCGTCGGCGGAGATCAACACGCTGGCGGCATACACCGTGGCACCCGACTGCGCAGCCGCATTCGCATGGCTGGCGTGGGTGAAGTCTGCACACACTGCCAAGACGAGGTAGTCAGTGTCGATCTGCACACCGTCACCGCCCTCTCCAGGCTTAAACACCAACTCCTCGCCTGCGTGCAGATGCTGCTTGCTGTAAACACCCACTTCAACCGCCACGCCCAGCACCAGCGCCGCTATCAACACATCAACACTCCCCGCGCGGCGAATCGGCGCACCGATCACCGTTACCATTCCACCGCTGTGTGCGAGTTCATGCAGAGGCTGCAAGCGCGCATCAGCGGGATCGATGGCCAGTTCACAGGCCAAGCCGCGCTCATAACCGGTCAGCGACAATTCGGGAAACAACAGAAATTCCACCCCCTGCTCTATCGCAGCCCGCATAAAAACCAAATGACGCTGGATGTTGGCGTCGATATCCCCTGGTACAGAGACTGATTGAGCTGCCGCAATGACACGCACTCCCACAATGCCGTTCCTTGATTAACGTCTTCGGGTTTGTAAAGACCTGTGCTGGATGACACCACGACGAACGCTGTGGTGCAATTCGCCAGTGCGACCAGCATCCAACACCCTCAATCGCAACCATGTAATTTTCTAATTGAACAGCGGCTTGCACCTGCAGTAAGCTCGGGTCCATCAAACGGAGATAGACCATGTTGCATTCATCGCCATCACAATCACACCAAACTTCCAGCGCTCGCCGCTTGGTAGAGGTCTTGACTGCGTTGAACGAAATGAATGTGGTCACAGCCGCGACTTACTTTTATTTTGGGTATTGGTTTAGCCGCTGGCGCGCCTGATACCCAAACGGCGCCCACACTCACAGGGACGCCAACCAGAGAATTCTCTACCCCCGGTCGGCAACCTGATCGGGGGTTTTGTTTTTCAGGCCCGACAACTTTTGAATTGCACTGAATTGACTCGAGGAACACCGACATGAACTACGCCACTGGTTACCGCAACGACATTCACCTCGCCTGGCGATTTAGCAACCTGCGCTCGGGACAGCTTGCCGCCTCCGACCGGTCGTTTTCGGGTGGCACGCCAACACTGAAGGCCGACACGGCCAATTGTCGAACACCCCAATAGGGCGTCGAGCGCGATAAACCCGCGCCCGCCCAGGAAGCCAGCACATGAACTCATCCGTTGCGGTAAAAAACCTGTCCGAAATGATGGCACACGCGGTGACGTTGACCGACAGCGCCCCAGTCCTACAGCGCCTACCCAGTAGCCTGCAGCTCAAACAGCTCGTGCCACTCGACACAGCGCTCAGCAAACAAGTTGCCGACCACCGCCACGCAGTACGCGCCATTCTCAACGGTGAAGACTCCCGCTTGCTGATCGTCGTTGGCCCTTGCTCAATTCACGACCCACGCTCCGCCCTCGAATACGCCGAACGCTTGGCGGCGCTCGCTGCAGATGTCAGCGACCAGTTATTGTTGGTAATGCGTGCCTATGTCGAAAAACCCCGCACGACAATCGGCTGGAAAGGCCTGGCATACGACCCACAGCTCGACGGCAGCGACGACATGGCTGGCGGTCTGACCCTGTCCCGCGAACTGATGCGCGAAATGCTCTGCATGGGTTTACCCATTGCCACCGAGATCTTGCAACCCATAGCAGCAGGCTATTTCGATGATGTGCTGAGCTGGGTGGCGATAGGCGCTAGAACCACTGAGTCGCAGATTCATCGGGAAATGGCCAGCGGTTTGGGCATACCGGTCGGTTTCAAGAACGGCACTGACGGCGGCGTCTCTGTTGCGACCGATGCAATGCGCTCGGCGGCCCACCCTCATCGACACTTCGGTATTGACCGACACGGCCATCCGGCAATCATCGAAACCCAAGGCAACCCGGACACTCACGTTGTGCTGCGCGGCGGCCACGGCGGTCCGAACTATGACCGCCAGAGCGTGGCTGCTGTCCGCTCTGGGCTGCAAAAAGTAGGCATCACCCCACGGATCATGGTCGATTGCAGCCATGCCAACAGTGGTAAGGATCCTTTACGTCAGCCCGTCGTGTTTAACGACGTGCTTGAGCAACGTTTGCGGGGCGATCACTCGCTGGTAGGCATGATGCTTGAAAGCCACCTGTTTGAAGGCTGTCAGACCCTGAGCAATACGCTTGAATACGGCGTTTCAGTGACAGACGGTTGCCTGGGCTGGGATGCCAGCGAACAGTTGTTGCAAGAGGCCGCAAGCACATTGCGCCTGCGACAATGATCGCCAGCCCTCTGCCCTTGGGCGGCAATCTGGGCTTCATTCGGAACTTTCGCGAGAATAGCCGCCCTTAATCCGGTAGGCTTTCCCTTTTTTGACAGGAGTAATGACCATGGCTAAAGCCACTGCGCGCCACATCCTTGTGGCCAGCGAAGAGAAATGCATCAAACTGAAAATCCAAATTGAAGGCGGCGCTGATTTCGCAGAAATCGCCAAAGCGAACTCTAGCTGCCCATCTAGCCGTCAGGGCGGTGACCTGGGTTCCTTTGGCCCAGGCCAAATGGTCAAGGAGTTTGACAGCGTAGTCTTCAGCGCACCGATTAACGCGGTGCAAGGCCCGGTAAAAACTCAGTTCGGTTATCACTTGCTGGAAGTGACCAGCCGCCAAGACTAACTGTCACGCGGACTGCCAAACGGCCCGTCTCTCTGACGAGCCGTTTTCGTTTGTGCTGTTCACTCGTAAAGCCCTCCTGAGTCGTGGCATTAAGGCCATTCATGCCTCTGAACACAAAAACCGATTGTGCAACTGCATGTGTCGATGCATGGTTAGGCCCGTTGCTTACGCGCTCGTTATATCGCCACGAAGCAGCTTATGATCCGGCAGGCTTCTGCACAGTCTTGGTTTTTTACCCTTAACCCTGATATTCGCTCGCGGACGTCAGTCAGGATTCGAGCAATGCGTTTCGTTTTTTCATCGTTGATTGTCGCAACGCTAGCCTTGGTTTCTAGCTTTCAGCCCTTGTCCGCCGCCCCAGGACATGCTCTGACTGTTTACGGTGAGGCACCTAAATACCCTGCCAACTTTACCCACTTCGATTACGTCAATCCCGATGCCCCCAAAGGTGGCAGCCTGCGGCGCTCGGCGTTGGAGATTGGCCAGTTCGATCATATGCTGCCGTACATCGACAAAGGCACGGGTGTCGCACAACTCAACGGCCTCTTGTATTCACCCCTCGCCGTTCGCTCGCTGGATGAGCCGTTCACGGTTTACGGTCTGGTCGCACAAACCATGGAGCGCAGCAAAGACGGGCTGTCGCTGCGTTTTTTTCTAAACCCTAAAGCACGGTTTGCCGACGGCGTACCCATCACCGCCGAGGATGTGCGATACACCTATGACCTATTGATGACCCAGGGCAGCTTGCAATATCGAACGGAATTCGAAGACGTGACCCATGTTGAGGTTGAGTCGCCGACTCAGATTCGCTTTGATTTCAAAAATAACGAGAATCGCACCCTTGCGCTAGACCTGGCATCGCTGCCGGTATTTCCTGAGCATTGGTGGAAAACCCGCGACTTTGCTAACGGCGGTGGATTCGAGATTCCATTGGGCAGCGGCCCCTACAAAGTGAGTAAGGTCGATGCCGGACGCAGCATCACGTTCGAGCGCGATCCCGATTGGTGGGGAAAAGACCTCCCAGTGAGTCGAGGGTTCTACAATTTCGATCACTTCAGCGTCGAGTATTTTGGTGACACCGACGTCGCTCGCCAGGTCCTGCGCGGTGGTGCGTATGACTACAACCGGGAGTTCTCCGCAACCAGCTACTCCATTGGCTATGAAAGCCCGGCCCTGACCGACGGACGCTTGCAGAAAGCGCAACTGGCCCAGGGCGCTGTTCAGAGTTCGCAAGGCTACATATTTAACCTTGATCGCCCGATGTTCCGGGACCGGCGCGTCCGTGAAGCGCTGGCGATGCTCTGGGACTTCGAGTGGAGCAACCGGCAGATGATGCACAACGTATATGTGCGCCAAAACAGTTATTTCTCCAATAGCGCACTGGCTGCCGACCACATGCCCACCGAAGACGAGCTGGAAATTCTCGAACCGCTGCGCGGGCAAGTTCCGCCGCAGGTGTTCACCCAAGTGTTCCATACACCCAAAACCGATGGCTCCGGATTCATTCGCGATAAGCAACTCAAGGCTCTGCACTTGCTTGAAGAAGCCGGTTGGATGCCCAAAGGCGATCATTTGGTTAACGCAGCAGGTGAACCGTTCACCTTCACGTTCCTCAATGCTCAAGCAGGCATTGAGCGTTTGTTGTTGCCGTACAAACGTAACCTGGCGCAGATCGGTATCACGTTCGACATTCGTCGGATAGATGCCGCCCAATACCTTAATCGGGTGATGGCGCGCGATTACGACATGATTGTCGCCGGCTACCCCGTTTCAACGTCGCCGGGCTTGGAGCTTTACAACTGCTTTGGTGCTAAAAGCGCCAAAGACCCCGGCTCGAACAACTACATGGTGTTGCAAAATCCCGCCGTCGATAGCCTGATCACTGGGTTGGTCAAAGCCGGCGATAAGGCGACCATGGTTAACTACGCCCACGCGCTAGACCGGGTCTTGCAATGGGGCTACTACTGGATTCCAAATTTTTACCCACCTGGTTCGTCCACGGTTTGGTGGAATCGCTTCGGTATTCCGAAGCTTCAGGCAGCTAATGGTGACGCCATTGAAACCTGGTGGGAGATAAGCCCAACCCCATTGACTAATGAGCAATTCGCGAAAAAACGCGGTGCATCGGCCAATCCCGCAGAGGTCCATTAAATGCTCGGCTATTTACTGCGAAGACTGCTGCTGATTATTCCCACGCTGATTTGCATCCTGTTAGTTAACTTCTTTATCGTGCAAGCCGCGCCAGGTGGACCGGTTGAACAAGCGATCGCCCGTCTGCAGGGCGTCGGTTCAGCCAATACCGTCGGCGGATCGCCCACTGAATCGCACAGCGGCAGCACCGTTTCGCGCGCCAGCCGCGGCCTCGACCCAAAGCTCATCAAGGAAATCGAACACCAATATGGCTTCGATAAACCGCTGCATGAGCGCCTCTGGCTGATGCTGAAAAATTATGCGCGACTGGATTTCGGAAAAAGCTTCTTTCGCGGTGCAAAAGTCACCGATTTGATTCTGCAAAAAATGCCGGTTTCCATCTCCCTAGGCCTGTGGGCGACACTGATCACCTACCTGGTGTCAATTCCGTTGGGGATTCGCAAAGCCGTCAAACATGGCAGCCATTTCGATATCTGGAGCAGCACGGCGATCATCATCGGTTATGCCATGCCGGCCTTTCTGTTCGCGATGTTGCTGGTGGTGGTGTTTGCTGGCGGCACGTCGTTGAACTGGTTTCCGGTGCGCGGGCTGGTGTCAGAGAACTTTGAACAACTGTCGACCGTCGGCAAAATTACCGACTACTTCTGGCACTTGGTACTGCCCGTACTGTCATTGGTGATCGGTGGCTTCGCGACTTTGACCATCCTGACAAAAAACTCATTTCTCAATGAAATCACCCGCCAGTATGTGGTGACGGCCAGAGCTAAAGGCGTCAGCGAAAAACGCGTGCTATACGGCCATGTGTTTCGAAATGCCATGTTGCTGGTTGTAGCGGGGATTCCACAGGCGTTTATCAGCGTGTTCTTTGCCGGCTCGCTGCTGATCGAAGTGATTTTTTCCCTTGATGGCCTGGGTC
Organism: Pseudomonas sp. AB6; assembly: GCF_034314105.1. Classification (NCBI taxonomy): domain Bacteria; kingdom Pseudomonadati; phylum Pseudomonadota; class Gammaproteobacteria; order Pseudomonadales; family Pseudomonadaceae; genus Pseudomonas; species Pseudomonas sp. AB6. The sequence goes on along the minus strand of NZ_JAVIWJ010000001.1, from coordinate 1,285,642 downwards.
GAATGAGCTACGAAGCGGCAGTTTCACGCGACTATCCTGTGGTCTTTGGTTCGCTGTTCATCTTCACGCTGTTTGGCTTGTTGATGAAGCTGGTCGGGGATGTGTGCTACACCCTGGTTGATCCGCGAATTGATTTCAGCGCGAGGAACGCCTGATGTTCAGACTTTCTCCGTTAGGTCGTCGGCGTTTCGAGCGCTTCCGTGATAACCGTCGTGGTTGGTGGTCGCTGTGGCTGTTTTGTGCCCTGTTTTCGTTAAGCTTGGGCGGCGAGCTGATTGCTAACGACAAACCGTTGATCCTGAGTTATCAGCATTCGTTGTATTTTCCGGCGTTCAAGCGCTATACCGAGCAGGAGTTCGGCGGACAACTCCCTTTTCAGCCCGACTACCGCAGCGATTACGTACGTCAGTTGATTAGCAATGACGGCGGCTGGATGCTATTTCCACCGATTCCGTTCAGCGACGACACACCTAACTATGATTTGGCAAAGCCCTCACCAAGCCCTCCCACCACGACCAACTGGCTCGGCACCGATGACCAGGCCCGCGATGTGCTGGCACGGGTAATTTTTGGCGCGCGAGTATCGATTTTATTTGCGTTGGCCCTCACGCTCATTAGTGCTTTGATCGGTATCGCAGCGGGCGCGCTGCAAGGCTATTACGGAGGATGGGTCGACCTGATCGGCCAGCGTGTGCTGGAAGTTTGGTCCGGGTTGCCGGTGCTGTATTTGCTGATAATCCTGTCGGGGTTTGTCGAGCCTAATTTTTGGTGGCTATTGGGGATCATGGCGCTGTTTTCATGGCTCGCGCTGGTAGACGTGGTACGCGCCGAGTTCCTGCGCGGGCGTAACCTGGAATACGTCAAAGCCGCCCGAGCATTGGGCCTCAGTGACCGCAAGGTGATCATGCGGCACATTTTGCCCAACGCCATGAACGCAACCTTGAGTTACTTGCCGTTCATTTTGACTGGCGCCATTTCTACCCTGACAGCCTTGGACTTTCTTGGTTTCGGTATGCCCGCAGGCAGCGCCTCGCTGGGTGAACTGATCGGCCAAGGCAAGCAGAACCTACAGGCACCCTGGCTGGGCCTGACTGCGTTTTTTACCTTGGCACTGATCCTGTCGCTGCTGGTATTCATTGGTGAGGCGCTGCGCGATGCTTTCGACCCGAGGTCTTGATATGTCCGAAAACCTGATTGAAATTCGCGACCTGTCGGTTGCCTTCAGCGGGCACAAGGTAGTCAACAGCGTGAGCTTTGACATACCGGCTGGCGAATGCTTGGCGTTAGTCGGCGAATCCGGCTCCGGCAAATCGGTGACCGCGCATTCGATCCTGCAACTGCTGCCCAAGGCAGGCACGCTGACCACCGGCAGTATTCGTTACCGAGGCCAGCAATTGGTCGACGCCCGAGGCTCGACACTGCGCGAGATTCGCGGCAACCGTATCGCGATGATCTTTCAGGAACCGATGACCTCGCTCAACCCGTTGCACACCTTGGCCAAACAAATCGGCGAGACCTTGCTGGTGCATCGCGGCTTAAGTGGCAAAGCCGCGCAAAAGCGGATTGTCGAATTGCTGGAACTGGTGGGCATTCATAACCCGCACAAGCGTCTCAAGGCATATCCGCATCAACTGTCTGGTGGTCAGCGGCAACGGGTGATGATCGCTATGGCCTTGGCCTGCGAACCCGACTTGTTGATCGCCGACGAACCCACCACAGCGCTTGACGTCACCGTACAACGCAAGATTCTGCTGCTGCTCAAAGAGCTGCAACAACGCTTGAATATGTCGCTGTTGTTGATCAGTCATGACCTGAATCTGGTGCACAGCATCGCTCAACGAGTGTGCGTGATGCGCGCCGGTGAAATCGTCGAGCAGTCCAATTGTCACCTGCTATTCAAGCACCCCCAGCACCCCTACAGCCGCTTGCTGCTGGACGCTGAACCTGTGGGAGAACCGCTGCCCCGTGACAGCCGCGAAAAGGTGTTGGAAGTTGAAAACCTGCACGTGTGGTTTTCCATGGGCGGCGGAATTTTTCGTCAGCATCACGAATACCTCAAGGCCGTGGACGACATCAGCCTAAGCATCGAGCGTGGCAAGACGTTAGGCATCGTCGGTGAGTCGGGTTCAGGCAAGTCAACCTTGGGTCAGGCGATCCTGCGCTTGGTAGAGTCTCGCGGCAGCATTAAATTTCAAGGCCAGCCACTGGATTGCTTGAGTCAGAAAGAAATGCGGCCGTGGCGTAAACAAATGCAAGTGGTTTTTCAAGACCCTTATGGCAGCCTCAGCCCGCGAATGTCAGTGGAGCAAATCATCAGCGAGGGCTTGGAGGTCCACAGTGATCTCACACCCGCACAGTGTGAAATCGAAGTGATTCGCGTGCTGCAAGAGGTTGGCCTAGACCCGGCCAGTCGGCATCGTTACCCCCATGAATTTTCCGGAGGACAGCGCCAACGTATCGCCATTGCCCGAGCGCTGGTGCTTAAGCCAGCGCTAATACTGCTCGATGAACCGACCTCGGCGCTAGACCGTACCGTGCAAAAGCAAGTGGTTGCCCTCCTCCGCCAGCTTCAGGAAAAACACGGTCTGACCTATCTGTTTATCAGCCATGACCTGGCCGTGGTCAAGGCATTGGCCCATGACCTGATCGTGGTCAAGGACGGGAAAGTGGTTGAACGCGGCGCCAGCCACGATGTGTTCGATTCTCCGCAGCATCCATATACCAAAGAACTCCTGGCGGCGGCGCATCCGGGGTTTGCTTGATTCGGTTGTAGGCATCTGAATAACGGATGGACGAACAATGTGGGCGTTGCCCCGGTTTGTGAACATATTGAGGCCATCATGAAAGACAGCGACAGCCTCAAGGATTATCGGCGCGTCCGGCGCCTGGCGATCCGCTCGTTGTTCGAAATCATCGAGCAGTCCAGCGAAGGCACGGTGATCGTCGACAAAGACGCTCGCATTGTTTGGATTAACGAGCGTTACGCGCGCCGCTTCGGGTTGGACGACGCTAGTGTGGCCGTAGGGCAACCCTGTGAAAGCGTGATTCCCGGCAGTTTGCTGCGGGACGTGGTGAACAGCGGTCGACCGATTTTGCTGGACATGATGGACACCGCTAAAGACCCATTGGTGGTCATGCGGTTGCCGATCAACGACGACGCTGGCTCCGTGATCGGCGCTATCGGTTTCGCTTTATTCGATGAGCTGCACGCACTGTCGCCGTTGCTTAAACGCTACCTGAGTATGCAAGAAGAGCTGGCCTCGACTCGATCTCTGCTGCGCGCTCGTCAAGCCAAATACAGCTTCGCGCACTTTATCGGCACCAGCTTTGCAAGCCTTGAGGTTAAACGCCGCGCGCGGCGCAGCGCGGGTGCCGACTCCCCGGTACTATTGCTCGGGGAAACCGGCACCGGCAAAGAGTTACTGGCCCATGCCATCCACAACGCCTCGCCACGGGCGCACAAAGCTTTTGTCAGCATCAACAGTGCGGCGATCCCGGAAGCGCTGCTCGAAGCCGAGTTTTTTGGCACGGCGCCGGGTGCATTCACCGGCGCCGACCGCAAGGGCCGCCCCGGCAAACTGAAGATTGCCCAAGGTGGCACACTGTTTCTGGACGAAATCGGTGACATGCCGCTGCCGTTGCAAAGCAAATTGCTTCGGGTGTTGCAGGAGAAAGAGTACGAACCGGTCGGCTCCAACGAAGTGATTCAAAGCGATGTCCGCCTGATCGCCGCTACGTCCACCGACCTTGAGGCAGCGATTAAGCGCGGCGAATTTCGCGCCGACCTGTATTACCGCCTCAACGTGCTGCCAATCCAGGTGCCGCCGTTACGAGAGCGATTGGACGATCTACCTGCCTTGTGCGACGCCATTCTTGAAGAGCTATGCAGCCAGCACGAACTGGACCACGGCGCCCTTGCCTTACTGGGCCAACACGCCTGGCCGGGCAACATCCGGGAACTGCGTAATGTGCTGGAGCGCGCCGCATTGCTCAGTGACAATCTGCTGCTGGATACCGGGGAGATTCGCTCAGCCATCGGTACGCTGATTCCGTTCAGCACATCGGCGATAGCTCTGCCAACGACCAAAACCGAAACCTTCAGCGCCGCGCGTGCGCGATTTGATAGGCAACTAATTGAGTCAACCTTAGCCAGCTGTAACGGAAACGTTATCGAAACGGCCAAGCACCTTGGGTTGGGACGCTCTACGCTGTACAAAAAAATGGCGGCACTGGGCATAGCTGAGTCTCATTAAAGAGACTCAAATCTCAATTACAAGACTTTCCTCATTGACCTTTTCAGGAGCTACCGCAGGCTGGAATTCGATCAAAAACCGGTCGCACTCTTCATCCGCCGAAGGTCCTACCGCCCTTCTGACAGCCTTCGGCAGATAGTACACATCCGGCGCTTGCTGCGTGACCGAGTGGTGTCATGGCTAGGAAAATCTCTAAATAGAGACAGCCCTCGTATCCGTTTTTTATAAATAATCATTAAATTCAACAAGTTAAGTAAATGGCACGAAACCCGCAATGTTTCACACGCGGCCCGACCGCAAAAAAAATAATAACTATCCAGGAGACACTCCATGAGTGTAATCATCGCGTTAGCGGCCCTTGGGCTACTGATGCTCGCTGCGTACCGTGGCTATAGCGTCATTCTGTTCGCCCCCATTGCCGCCCTCGGCGCGGTATTGTTGACCGACCCTTCAGCCGTCGCCCCTGCGTTTAGCGGCGTGTTCATGGAAAAGATGGTCGGCTTCGTCAAACTCTACTTCCCCGTATTTCTGCTCGGCGCCGTATTTGGCAAGCTGATCGAGCTGTCCGGTTTCTCCCGCGCCATCGTTGCGGCAGCCATTCGTCTGCTCGGCACGCGTCAGGCAATGCTGGTGATCGTGTTGGTATGTGCCGTGCTCACCTACGGCGGGGTTTCACTGTTTGTGGTGGTGTTCGCGGTTTACCCGTTCGCCGCCGAGATGTTCCGCCAGAGCGATATCCCCAAGCGACTGATTCCAGCCACCATTGCCCTGGGTGCGTTTTCCTTCACCATGGACGCGCTACCCGGCACTCCGCAAATCCAGAACATCATTCCCGCGACATTCTTCAACACCACCGCATGGGCAGCGCCATGGTTGGGGTTGATCGGTACTTTATTCGTGTTTTGCACCGGCATGCTGTACCTGCAACGTCAACGCAATAAAGCCCAGCGGGCCGGCGAAGGTTACGGCACAGAGCTGCGCAACGAACCTGAAACCGCCGAAAATATCAAACTGCCCAACGCCTGGATTGCCCTGTCACCGCTGCTGCTGGTTGGCATCATGAACTTGCTGTTCACCCATTGGATTCCGCAGTGGTACGGCAAGACCAACATCTTGAGCCTGCCAGGCATGGCAACCCCGGTACAAACTGAAATCGCCAAGTTAACGGCTATCTGGGCCGTGGAAGCAGCACTGCTGATCGGCATTTTGACGGTGCTGGTGTTCGGCTTCAGTGCGGTGCGTGGCAAGCTGGCCGAAGGCAGCAAAAGCGCGGTGAGCGGCGCATTGCTGGCGGCAATGAATACGGCATCGGAGTACGGCTTCGGTGCGGTGATCGCCTCGCTGCCGGGATTTCTGGTGTTGGCCGATGCGCTAAAAACCATTCCCAATCCGTTGGTCAATGAATCCATCACCGTCACCTTGCTTGCTGGTATCACCGGTTCGGCGTCAGGCGGCATGAGCATTGCGCTGGCAGCCATGTCTGACAGCTTCATCGCGGCGGCCCATGCGGCCAACATTCCAATGGAAGTGCTGCACCGAGTCGCCGCCATGGCCAGCGGCGGCATGGACACCCTTCCGCACAACGGCGCTGTGATCACGTTGTTGGCCGTCACCGGTTTGACCCACCGAGAGGCCTACAAGGATATATTCAGCATCACCATTATCAAAACGCTGGCGGTCTTTGTTGTGATCGGCACGTTCTACGCCACCGGCATCGTTTGAGGAGTTGGGTATGAGTCTGCAAGGTAAAACCGCACTGGTTACGGGTTCCACCAGTGGCATCGGCCTGGGTATTGCCCTGAGCCTGGCCAAGTCTGGCGCCAACGTGATTCTCAATGGCTTCGGCGACGCTTCGGCGGTAATGGCTGATGTGGTTGCGGCAGCAGGCAAGGACGGCGGTAAAGTCGGCCACCACCCCGCCGATGTCAGTGACCCGATACAGATCGCCGACATGGTCGCCTACGGCGATCGCGAATTCGGCGGCATCGACATTCTAGTCAACAACGCGGGCATTCAGCACGTCTCGCCAGTAGAGGAATTCCCGGTGGAGCGCTGGGATTCGATCATCGCCATCAACCTGTCCTCGGTCTTTCACAGCACTCGCCTGTGCCTGCCTGGCATGCGCACCAAGGGCTGGGGCCGAATCGTCAACATCGCTTCGGTCCACGGCCTGGTTGGTTCTACCGGCAAGGCCGCGTATGTCGCAGCCAAGCACGGCGTGATCGGGTTGACCAAAGTGGTGGGACTGGAAACCGCCACCAGCAATGTCACGTGTAACGCCATTTGCCCCGGCTGGGTGCTGACCCCGCTGGTGCAGCAACAGATCGACACCCGAGGCGCGGCAGATGGCAACCTGGAAAAAGCCAAGCACGACTTGCTGGCCGAGAAACAGCCCTCGCTGGAGTTCGTCACCCCCCCGCAGTTGGGCGAGTTGGTGCTGTTTCTGTGCAGCGAAGCCGGCAGCCAGGTACGCGGAGCTGCTTGGAATATCGATGGCGGTTGGTTGGCGCAATAAACGGAGTGGGTCATGACTGCAATACTTTGGACCCCCAGCGCGCAACGCATAAAAGCGAGTCGTATGGACGACTTTCGGCGTCGGGTCAATCAACGCCATGGCCTGCAGCTGACCGACTACCCGTCACTGCATCAGTGGAGCATCGACCAACGCGAGGATTTCTGGCAGGCCATCGTTGACACCTTCGATATCAGGTTCCATGCGCCACCCGACAGCGTGCTCATCGAAGGTCCACAGATGCCCAGCGCCCAATGGTTTCCGGGCGCGACAGTGAATTTTGCCGAACACCTGTTGCGCCGTCGCGACGATTACCCAGCGATTATTTCCATCAGCGAAGATCGCCAGCGCACCCAATTGACCTACGCCGAGCTAGCCGAGCAGGTGGCCGGCTTGCAGCAAAGCTTGCGCAACGCAGGGATCGGCGTGGGTGATCGCGTCGCGGCGTGCATGCCCAATACCTGGCAAACACTGGTGGCCATGCTCGCCACCACCAGTCTCGGGGCAATTTGGTCCTGCTCGTCACCGGACTTCGGCACCCAAGGCGTCATCGACCGTTTTGGCCAAATCGAACCCAAAATACTGCTGACCTGTGCCGGTTACCGTTACGCCGGAAAACTCATCGACAAGACTGCCAAGGTCAACGAGATTCTTGAACGCTTGCCAGGTTTGCAGCAACTGATCATTGTTCCCTTCTCCCGGCCACAAGCCCGTGCCGAAGACTTTCAGACCTCGGCCAAGGTCACGTTGTGGGACGATTTTTATACCGCAGGCGGCGAACCGACCTTTGTCGCCGTGCCGTTCGCCCATCCGCTGTACATCCTGTATTCCAGCGGCACCACCGGCGTGCCGAAATGCATCATTCACAGCACCGGCGGCGTGTTGCTGCAACACGTCAAAGAACTGGGTCTGCATTCTGATCTGGGGCCTGAGGATTGTCTGTTCTACTACACCACCTGCGGTTGGATGATGTGGAATTGGCTAGTATCAGGGCTGGCGCTCGGCGCGACCGTGGTGTTGTACGACGGCTCCCCTTTCTTTCCACATACTCAGCGCTTGATGGACATGATCGACGAGGAAGGTATCAGTGTGTTTGGCACCAGCGCCAAATACCTCGCCGAACTGGAAAGACATTCGATCAAACCTCGGCTGAATCACCACTTCACTCGCCTCAAGGCCATGCTGTCCACCGGCTCGCCGCTGGCACAAAGCAGCTATGACTACGTGTACCGCGAGATCAAGAGCGAGCTGTGCCTGTCGTCGATTTCCGGGGGCACCGACATCGTGTCCTGCTTTGCCGTCGGCAACCCGTTATTGCCGGTGTACCGAGGCGAAATGCAGTCCAAGGGCCTGGGCATGGCTGTCGAAGTCTGGAACGACCAAGGCCAACCGGTAATTGCAGAAAAAGGAGAACTGGTCTGTACTCGGCACTTTCCGGCGATTCCCATCGGTTTCTGGAATGACCCCCAACAAAAACGGCTCAAGGCTGCGTATTTCACGCAGTTTCCGGGAGTTTGGGCTCAGGGTGACTACGCCGAAGAAACCGCCCGTGGCAGCCTGATCATCCACGGCCGATCAGACGCAGTGCTTAACCCTGGTGGCGTGCGAATCGGCACGGCGGAGATCTATCGCCAAGTGGACAAGGTTGCCGAAGTGATGGAAAGCGTCGCCATTGGCCAACACTGGAAAGATGACGTGCGCGTGGTGCTCTTCGTTCGCTTACAGGATGAGCTGACACTGACCCCGCAGCTGGAGCAGCGCATTCGTGACGTGATTCGCGCCAATACCACGCCACGGCATGTGCCGGCCAAGATTGTCGTGGTTTCGGACATTCCTCGCACCATCAGCGGAAAAATTGTAGAGCTGGCTGTACGTAATGTGGTCCACGGGCAACCGGTAAAAAATACCGACGCCCTGGCCAATCCGGTTGCCTTAGAGCAGTTTCGTGACCGGGAAGAACTGGCGAACTAAGCCACTGTACTTACGGCTTGAACGCACCGCCTTCTTCATCCACCAGCCCCCAGTTCGCCATGGTCGATTCTAAGGCGGGCTCGGGGGCGGCGGGTGCCGAGGTGATCTGGGTGGGCGCACCTTTCTCACGGAACAGTTTAAGACGCAGACGTACGTTGTTTTTGGAGTCGGCGTTTTTCAGTGCTTCTTCCTCACTGATCGCGCCCTCGGCCACCAAGTCAAACAGCGCACCGTCAAACGTCTGCATCCCCAGGTTGGTGGACTTCTCCATGATGCCCTTGAGTTCAGTCAGTTCATTGCGCTGAATAAAATCAAGAATGGTTGGCGTGCCCAGCATGACTTCCACCGCCGCACGGCGTTTGCCGTCCAGGGTTTTGACCAGTCGCTGGGACACGAATGCCTTCAGGTTATTGCCCAAATCATGCAGCAACTGCTGGCGACGATCTTCCGGGAAAAAATTGATGATACGGTCCAGTGCCTGGTTGGCGTTGTTCGCGTGCAACGTTGAGATAGCCAAGTGGCCGGTGTCGGCAAACGCCAGCGCATGCTCCATGGTTTCGCGGTCACGGATCTCGCCAATCAAAATAACGTCCGGCGCCTGCCGCAACGTGTTCTTCAACGCCGCGTGAAAACTGCGGGTGTCTACGCCCACTTCACGTTGATTAATGATCGACTTCTTGTGCCGATGGATATACTCCACCGGGTCTTCAATGGTGATGATATGGCCGCCACTGTTGCGATTTCGATAATCAATCATCGCCGCCAGCGACGTCGACTTACCCGAACCGGTGGCGCCTATGACCAGCACCAGCCCGCGTTTTTCCATGACCACTTCGAGCAACACTGGCGGTAATTTCAAATCTTCGAAATGCGGAATCTCCAGCTTGATGTTGCGCGCCACGATCGACACTTCGTTGCGCTGCTTAAAAATATTGATCCGAAATCGACCGATGCCCGCCAGTGACACCGCAAGGTTCATCTCCAACTCGCGCTCAAACTCAAGCCGCTGCTCGGCATCCATGATGCTGTCGGCAACGCTGGCCACGTCGCCAGGCTTCAAGGCCTCGGTACTCAGCGGCTTAAGTACGCCATTAAACTTGGCGCAGGGTGGCGCACCGGTAGACAGGAAAAGGTCCGATCCGTCCTGGTTGGCCAGAATTTTCAACAGCGCTTGGAAATCCATGAGCAACATCCACACGAAAAAGAAAAATAATAAAGCGTCAGCAGTAGATGAGGATTAGATCGCCGACGAAAGCCTGTAGCTTGGATGGATAAAGGGCCGGGCGCAAACCGATATTGCAGTTCTTGCACACCTGTCGGCAGAAACAATCAATCCGTCCCGAGCACAGGCATAATAGCCACCGTTTTTTTCAGGACCGTCCGCACCATGAAAGCACTCGCCCGCCACATCCTGGTGAAAACCGCCGAAGAGGCCGAACAGCTCAAGCAACGTATTGCCAAGGGCGAGGCGTTCGACGTATTAGCCAAAAAATACTCCACCTGCCCCTCAGGCAAACGCGGCGGCGACCTGGGCGAAGTTCGGCCAGGGCAACTGGTCGGCGCGATTGATTCGGTGATATTCAAAAAACCGGTTCGGGTGATACATGGGCCGATTAAGAGCAAGTTCGGGTATCACTTGGTTCAAGTGTTTTATCGGGATTGAACGTCGTCTGTGGCGCAGCAAACACGCGGTTTTGTAGGAGGGTCCGCCACGTCTTCGGCACCGACCCTGTCGTGTCTACCGAAGTCTCTGTGGGAGTTGGCTTGCCAACGAAAGTGCCAATGCAGGCGACCCACATTTTGGGTCGACATCAGCGGCGCGATGACCGGCCTCTTCGCAGGCAAGCCTGCTCCCACGGCATCTACGGCTGCTTGCTATCATCCCTGTCAATTGAATCTTAGAGTCGTAGCGGCTTCGCAGCCTTCGGCAGCTTCTACAGGCTGTTTATGAATTGTCTTTCACAGATGACCCTACCCCCTCGAATCTAAATCACGATCCTGATAAACCCCGGCGATATATACATCGTCAGGTCGTGAAGGGATCATTGCCAACTGCACGCGTGCGACGTTTTCTTTATGAGCAGTCCAGCGCTTTAAACTGCCTTCAATATTTTCCGACTGCGCCGCACTTCCGTACACATCGGCTAGTTTGAGCTTGGACGCATTCAATTTTTTCAAACGCTCAAGGGTCGTGTTCAAACGGTAAATCTCGTCCCTCAGGCTGGCAATTTCTGCCATTGAGCGCAAACCGCGAGGCAAGTCATAGGAATGAGTTTCTTTTTGTTTGAGCGCATCTCCCAGCTGCGTTATAGCCTTTTCGATTACGCGGTATTCTCTGTCGGTGACAACCGTTTGACCGGCCAACTGCGTCTCTTGCCAGCGACGTAAAGTAGCCCAGGTAAACGGTATATAGCTCACGACCATCCGGTGATCGCTACTCTCTAGTAATTGCTGGATAAGCCCGTCTCGCTTTGGCATATCACCACCGTCGTACTGACGGGTTTGCTGGCTCTGCAAATACGTGCAAATCGCTGCGCCCTCAATGGAGTCACAGCCGGGATCCCATAGCACCGACGACTTCTCACCGTCATTTAGCTTTATCGGCATGAAATGCTGCTGCTTGCCATGGTGCTCATAAGGGTCACCGCTGGTTCGCACCATCGCAGTAGGTATCCCCACCCAGCCGGACGGTATAACCGCCAAGCCTATTAATTCCTCCGTTCTTACATTCATCCATGGCAAAGGCACGCTTGGAACAGGGTCGTTGTGGTTGACGATGCGGTGATGGACGAGCTCTGAGGCGCTATCGACAAATGCGGTGTCTCCGACTCGAGGTGCGCCGTAGGTGTAGAGGAGAACGTCGTATTTTTTTGAACGGCGTAACGCTTCCGCCAACAAAGTAGCAATTGCACCACCCAAGCTGTGTCCACAGATAATCACTTTCTGTCCGAAGTGAAATCGAGACAGATAACGGTTTACAAAATTGCGGAGCGCAAGGTAAGCACCATAAAACCCCCGGTGTACTCGCTCATCGCCACCTTCAAATGGAACTTGCAACGCATCGGCATCCCTGAACATGTCAGCTGCCTCCTGAGTACCCCTCACTGCGATAACGATAATTTCATCGTGATGGGTTATATAGGCCTGAGTATCGGTATCTTCTTCAAGGTCAGTGTCATCAAAAAAATGCTGGTTAGCCGGGTGCTCTTGCTTATCCCCTTTCTCGGGAAGATTTTGCTCATAGAGCCTTGGATTGAACGGCAAGACTTCAAACCGTTTTGAGTAAGGCACGTCTTCGTACAACGGATAATACGCGTCCGTTTGATCGTCGTTTACACGCCAGATTTCTTTGTAACTGGCGAGGGCGTCTCCGAAAAAATTGCCCGGAGTCGGACTAAACGGGAAGCTAACCCGTTCTACGGGTTTCTCCGAAGGATTCTGCCCAAAGCCGACGTAAGTCAAGGTGGACATCAGTGCCAGTTGGTAGAGATTCAGGGCGCAGAATTCGTTATCGGTTGAAAGGATTGGCCGCAAAGCCCGCAATGGTCGAACCTCCAGAACCGTATGTTTGTTAGGCATCAGAATAACGCCCCATCGCTCTTGTTCTTTCCCGTTGGCCGCTTCCGGCCATCTCAAATGAGCTAACCGCGGAACGCGGGCACGCGTTACCAAAGGCGGTAGGTGAGCTGCTTGCTCGACTAAATCTCTGACCTCAACGTGAAAAAACTCATCAGCGTTTACTTGCGCTGGATTATTTTCGACACGTGAACCGTCGTTATTAATGAACCGGGATTCTTCAGCCCGCACTTGGAGCTCAGTAATAGGAAGTGGATAATATTCACGGGCCGTCAGATCTTTATAATAACCTTCAACTTCCGTGCAGACCTCATTTAGCGTTAAAATAACCATTCCTAGATAGCAACCATCCAGAACAGCAGATCCTTGCGCATCTAAAATACCATCGTAGTTCTGACCTACGCTGTCGATTATCTTATAAGCTAGTCCGCCGTAGGTTTTCCCGCTTCCAACTTCGTCCACCAGCTGAAAGCTTATTCGCTGCCCACGCAATGGACAGGCAAGTCTTTTTACTTTCAAAAAACGGAACATATTGATCTCGACCGTTCACATTAATACTCCTTATTCAGTGCAATTTGGATACACGCTGCAATCACGGCCATCAGGCATCTTGAAGTTTTTAAATTGAGGTGGGGATAAGCACACCTCCTCCATAGCACGGCCCCAATGTCCGTCGCAGGGCTTCCAGCCGGCCACAGTTTTAAACCAATATTTATTAAAATAAGGCTTTTCACTATCGGCCACTTTAAAACCCATGCTTATTGTTTTTCCACCTAATGTATCGCGACGAAGAATACCCCCCGCAGAATGCTTTAGGACCTCACCGTTACTATCAATAGCTCGGCATCTCAGAACTTTTATAATGTAGCGCTCAGGTCCCGCAGTCCTAAAAAACCACTGACATTCGCCATTATAAAGTGTGTTTTCTATACTGCCAGATTTCACGTTATCGACAGGGGCTCCGTCACGAAATGAGATGCCTGCGATATCTCCATCGAGGTCCCACCGGCCTGGCCCCCATCGACCCTCAACATCCAGCTTCAACCCATCCAATACCAACGGACAATTATTCTCCACTATCGCCAAAGGAATATTGAAAACCGCCGTATATTGAGAATCCTGCACTTCGCTTATGAAGCGTTTCTTGTCTATGAGACGTCCATTTTTTCGACGCCGCGCAGTACACACCTCCCCAGTAGCCGGCACATAGTGGGCATCCGCTTGAAGTTTAAAATTGGCAGGCATTTCCGTTTTTAACGTAAACTGATCCTTACCCGTGTCGCTACAACCGCTTACAAGCAGGAGAGTACAAACACCTGCAACGTGCTTGAAGCAATTTTTAGCTTTATCTACAGTTATAAAACTTCCACGCTTTTTCAAAATATAGCCTCGTGCCATGGAGCGCAGCCGTGAGAGTCTTTTGGAAGCGTTAACATATCCAAAATAATCACCGTCGGAAGTGCGCTTATTCCAACGGAATGCTCAAACCATAGGAGTCCAGCAGGCTTTTCGGTTGGATGATGTACTTCAATATAACCTGCGAGCCACCATAGGGACATGGTCTATTACTTAAAGCATTTCCAAACCAAGCTAGCCCGCCAATACTCAAGGTCACCGGATTCAGAAATATACACAGCGCCACGATAAACGTCTGTATTTTCGTTAAACTAAACCACTCCATTCGCCGTCATTAATCCTGACTAGCATTACTGCAATTTCTCATCGGACCAATATTCCGCTTCTTTATAAAGCCGATCGAAATGTAACTGCGGCGCCTCGCCCTGTAGTGGGAGCCAGTCTTGAATAATCTTTCCTTTCTCTTCTTTGAGGCGTTGCGTTATTAAAAACAGCAACTTCTCCGGCGCAACCCACCCCCACTGCTCTGCCATGTCTAGTTGTATATCTAACCAATCACTGACAGGCATACTTTGTTCCAGTTCGTATGTCTCTAGAGCATGTTTCCCACGAAGATAGAGTTCAATATTGTGACGCAGGACTGCCCTCAAACTCTTTGCCGGCACCGGAACCGTCAGCCAAGCCGGATTTGCCGGCACCGGGTAGATACCAGGACTCGGATTTTCCGCCGCAGCCCAGTCCTGTCCATTCCAATAGCAAAGGCCAGCGATTGGTCCGAGGTATTGGGGCAGTGATTCAAGTTCAAGATGGTTCAATGCCCGCGCGATCACGCGGTTGTCGTGGAATCGGTACAGCGATTGCTCAGGCCGTTGGCCGATGATAATGCGTGCGCGCCAATGGTCGGCCATGGCCGCAATCTGGTCGCCTTTGCAGCTGACCAGCCAGCCCCAGTTGCACTCGGGGGTTGCGAGCAATGAAGTGAGCAGCGGCCTAATGGTGCTGCTGATTTTGAAGATGAACGGTCCTGCCGCCATGCTGCTTATGGGTGTTTGACTGTAGACATTAATGTGCTCTGGTGTGGGTTGCTGGGTCAGTAGCGCTTGGAGATTTTCCTGTTCACCATCTGAGTTAAGAATCAAATACGTCGGGCGCGCGAGTCGAGTCTGCTCGGAGATCCATTGATTGGGGAACGAGAGTTTTAAAAGATTATTTTGTTGGTCCCCCGTTAAATTTGTGGCGTTTTTTTGGGTATCTGCCAGATAAGACATTCGTCACTCCTTGTTTCAACGTAAGGACTGACTCTGGGCGATGACGCCAAAAAAAAATGCCATCCAATTCAATGTTGCGTGTAGGAAACTTCTTTAAATTCAGCGAAAACCTAGATTCAGGACCACCGATCCATTGTAATAGCCCGCTTGCCAGCGATTGGGACCGCTTCGCGCTCCATCGCGAACGCGTTCACTCCTACCCTTACGACTCAATACGTAATGGCACCGGCATCACGCTTTTGGGGATCAGTGCCCCCGGATGTTGAATTACTAAACTCGCCAGCCGATGCCCCGCGTGCGCGGCTTGTTCCGGGCTGCCGCCTTTGAGCCGTTGGGCCAAATACGCGGCGCTGAATGAGTCGCCGGCTGCGGTGGTGTCTACTACCCGAGTCACTGCGTGCGCAGGGATCTCGAAGCGTTCGCCTTGGGATTCCACCAAGCAGCTGTTGGCCCCGCGCTTGACCACTACTTCGCTGATGCCTAAGTCCCGATACACCGCCAGCAGTTGTTCCGAGTCGGTATAGCCAAACAAGGCCTGCTCGTCGTCTTCGGTCAACAATGCCAAATCCACCTGCGGCAATACCGCCCGATAGGCCTCGCGCGCCTGTTCGACGCTGGCCCAGAGTCGCGGGCGGTAGTTGTTGTCGAAAGCTACGCGGGCGCCGCGGGCTCGGGCGTCGATCAACACCGACAACAATCGCGCCCGACCCTGCTCGCCCAGTACCGCCAGGGTGATGCCGCTGAAATACAGCACGTCATACTCCACCAGCGCCGCCAGAATCGGCTCGGCTGCTGGCGTGGTAAAACAATCGCGCACTGCGGCTTCGTTGCGCCAATACAAAAACCGCCGCTCGCCATTGGCATCGGTTTGGATGCAATAGAGCCCTGGCAATCGCCCCGGTAGACGTTGAACCCGGCTCAGGCCGATTTGTTCGTCAGCCCAGACTTGGCACATGGCATCGCTGAAGCTGTCGTCGCCCAATGCGGTGACGTAATCCACTTGGGACGTGCCGCCGAGCATGCGCGCCACGTACACCGCTGTGTTTAAGGTGTCGCCACCAAAACTCTGTTGCAGGGTGCCGTTGGCGTGCTGTTGCAGCTCGATCATGCATTCGCCGATCAAGGCGATGCGCGGGTGATGGTGACTGATCAATGCGCTCATCGGACGTGCAAGCTCCTCGGTCTAGAAACAGGTGTTCAGCGTTTCGATTACGTTCAGGTTTTCATCCACCAGGCAGCCTGAGCGCCATTTATCAAAGGTCAGGCAAGGATGGGAGGTGCCAAAGGAAATGATGTCGCCAATCTTCAGTTCGCAACCGGGCGCGATGGTCATGAATGCATGCTGGTCCATGACCGCTGTCACGGTGCAGGCGCTGACATCATCCCCTTTTGCAGGTAATACGCCGGGGCGGTAGCGCAGCAAAGGGTTTGGCAACCCAGCGTCGAAGGCCACGTCGCGCTTGCCCATGGCGATCACCGCAAAACCCGGTTCCGGCATTGATTGCACGTGGGCCCAGACTTCCAGCGCGGGGCGTAATGCCTCGCTCAGTTCGCTGCGACGGTCCAGCACGCAGCATTGCGCGTCTTTATAAATGCCGTGGTCATGCACCACATAGCTGCCGGGACGCAGCACGCTGAGAAAACGCTCGCGAACCGCTTGGGCGTCGAAGGCTTCGGCGATCAGGTCATACCAGGCCGAACCGGAGGCAGTGACGATGGGCCGGGTCAAGGCAAAGGCGCCTTTGTCTTGCAGCTCTACCGCCAACCGCACTAATGAGGCGGCAAAGGCTTTGATGCCGGCAATGGCCTGGTCACCATGAATCACGCCTTCGTAGCCTTCGATTCCGGTCAACGCCAGCGCCGGTTGGACGGCGATGGATTCAGCCAGCGCCAACACTTCTTGCTCGGTGCGGCAGCCACAACGGCCGCCATGCACGCCGTATTCGATCATTACGTTCAGGCGCAGGCCGCGTCCGCCGAAGTATTCGCCCAACGCTGCAACATTGTCTGGGTGATCGACCATGCAGTGAAAATCAAACATCGAGTCATCGAGCAAATCCGCGATCAACGCCATGTTCGGCGTCCCGACCAGTTGATTGGCCATCAACACCCGACGCACGCCATGGGCATAGGCGGCGCGGGTCTGCACGGCGGTGGCCAGGGTTATGCCCCAGGCGCCCTCTTCCAGTTGGCGGCGAAACAGCGCCGGGACCATGCTGGTTTTGCCATGGGGTGCCAACTCGGCACCGCTGTTGCTGACGAAGGCCTGCATCCAGCGAATGTTATGTTCCAGCGCCTGCTGATGAATCACCAACGCGGGCAGGCTGACGTCGCGAACCAGGCTGTCGCCCGGCGCGGCAGCGCCCTTTTCTACTGCGGTAGCGTTCAAGTCGGCCGTTGCAAAACTCATGACTGTTCTCCTGATCAGCGCGACGCGAGCCGCGCTATTCGTTGACTCGGCGCGCAAGACCGTTGGCGCTGTCGATCAGCACCCGACGGTAATCGCTGTAATTGTTTTTGGCATCCGCACGGGGGGCGACGATGCACAAGGTGGCGACGCAAACGCCCCGTTCGTCCTTGACCGGCGCGGCGAAGCAATGGGTGAAGGTATCGGCCACGCTGTCGAAGGAAAAAAACCCGTCTTCACCTGCCTTACGAATCTCCCGCAGAAAGGTTTCAATGGGCAGCAGCTCGCCGCTGGGCAGTACGTAGTCTTCGGGGTCGATGAGGTCGTTGATTTCCTGATCGCTTAAATGACTGAGCAGCAAGCGCCCGGAAGCGGTCCAGGGAATCGGCGCGTTTTCGCCGATGTCTGACGAGATGCGAAAATGCCGCTCACCTTCCTTCATCAATGCAACCGTGTATTTGCGCCCATTGAGCAAACACATCTGAGCGGTTTCACGGGTTTGGCTGACGATTTCGGCCAATGACACCTCCGCCTCACGGGTGAAGTCGAAATGCCGCAAATGCGCTTGCCCGAGAAAGTACAACTGACGCCCCAGGTAGACATGCCCGTCTCTGCCCACGGTCTCCAGAATCCGCCGCTCAAGCAGCGAGCTGACCAGTTCATAGACTGTAGATTTTGGACTGCCAATACCGGTCGCGATTTCATTCGGGCGTAGCGGCGTGCCTTTCTCTTTGAGAAAGTCGAGGATATCGAACGCCCGATCCAGCCCTCTGGCCCGGCGTTTGATGGTGTCTTCGGTCATTGTGCGCACTACCCATTAAGCGGTCGGTAAGAATGCCGAGCAGTTTAACGCTGCCCACTGAAGGTTCCCACGCTCAGGCAGGAACAATCAGTGCGCAGGGTGTCAGACCTTTGGCTTCTTGTACGCCACGCAGTCAATCTCGACTTTGCAATCCACCATCATATTGGCCTGAACACAGGCCCGGGCCGGTGCATGTTCGCTGGTGAAATATTCGGAAAACACCTTGTTGAAGCTCCAGAAGTCCCGTGGGTCTTCGAGCCAGACGCCGGTGCGCACCACGTCTTCCAGGCCATACCCGGCTTCGGCAAGGATGGCGATCAGGTTCTTCATGGTTTGGTGAGTCTGTTCAACGATCCCTCCATTGATGATCTCGCCGTTTTGCGCAGGCACTTGGCCGGACACGTACAGCCAACCATCGGCTTCAACGGCACGGGCGAAAGGACGGGGTTGGCCACCGCCGGCGGTACTGCCGGTGCCATAACGAGTAATGCTCATGAACGTCTCCTGCTGTTTTATCTAAAAGGGTTAATGCTCAATCGGCTGGCCGATTAAAAACGGATGTTCTTGAGGAACTCACTCAAGCGCGCCGACTTGGGTTGTTCGAATAACGCCTTGGGCGGCCCCTGCTCCTCGATGCGGCCTTGATTCATGAAGACGATGTGGTCCGACACTTCGTAGGCAAAACGCATCTCATGGGTGACCAGCAACATGGTCATGCCCTCCTCGGCCAGGCCTTTGATCACGCTTAGCACTTCGCCGACCAGCTCTGGATCGAGTGCCGAGGTGACCTCATCAAACAGCATCAGGCTCGGGTTCATCGCAATTGCTCGGGCAATTGCCACGCGCTGTTGCTGCCCACCGGAGAGTTGCCCCGGAAAGTGATTGCGACGATCCAGCAGACCCACCCGCTCCAGCCATTTTTCAGCCAACGCCACGGCTTCGTCCTTGGGCAGTTTTTTGACTTTGAGCAAGCCCAAGGTAACGTTCTGCAGGGCGCTGAGGTGCGGGAACAGATTAAATTGCTGGAACGCCATGCCAGTCATGGACCGGTGCTGAGCAATGACTTTTTCAGGATGACGGACGCGTTTTCCATCGACATCGCTATAGCCGATGTCCTGGCCATCCAGACGGATATGGCCACCTTGAAATTCTTCGAGCAAATTGACGCAGCGCAGCAAGGTGGTCTTGCCCGAACCGCTGGAGCCAATCAGGGTCACGACGTTGCCGCGCTGCATGTGCAGGTCAACGCCTTTGAGCACCTCAACCGGCCCGTAGGATTTGTGCAGCCCTTCGATGCTCAGCAACGCTGGGGTGGTAGCGGTGTGTGTCGGTGTCATGGCAAGGCCACCCTTTTTTCGATTTGCCGTCCAAGAAGCTCGATGGCGTAGTTGATGATGAAAAAGAGAAATCCGGCGAACAGGTAAAACTCCAGGGTCATGAACGTTCGGGCGATGACCTGTTGGGTGCTGAGGAGTAATTCAGCAACGCCAATCACCGACAACAGGGTCGAGGCCTTGACGATCTCGGTGGAGGAATTCACCCACGTCGGCAAGATTTGCCGCAGCGCCTGGGGCAGCAACACATAAGCCAGTGACTGCTTAAAGGTCAGGCCAATGGCCTTCCCCGCTTCAAGCTGTCCACGAGGAATCGCTTGCAAGGCGCCGCGCACGATTTCCGCGACGTGGGAACCACAAAATAGCGTCAGTCCCAGCGCACCGGCTTGAAATGCGCTGACCTGCCAGCCCAACGCTGGGGCCATATAGAAGCAGGCTAACACCAGCACAAACACCGGAGTGCCGCGAATCAGATCGACATAGAGCCGAAACGGTAGGCGACTCCAGAGCTTGCCGTAGGTCAGCACCAACCCGGCAAACAGGCCGATCACCGTGCCGCAGATAATCGCAATGACTGAACATTGAATGGTGGTCAAAAAACCCGCCAACAACGCTTCCCGGGCGATCCACAGTTCTTGCAGCCAACTATGAGCTTCGTACATACCAGACCTCCTAGCGACGGATCGCCAAGCGTTGCTCTAAGTAGCGCAAGACCATGGCGATGAGGTAACAGGCCGCCACGTACAACGCTGTGGTCACCATCCAGGTTTCGATGACCCGATAGCTTTCAACGTTGATCTTGCGGGCGTAGTAGGTCAGCTCCGGCACGGCAATCGCCGCCGCCAACGAGGTGTCCTTGAACAACGAGATGAAGTTGTTCGACAGCGCCGGCAACACGTTGCGCAGCATCACCGGGATGATCACATAGGCGCGCACTTGCCATTCGCTCAGGCCAATTGCCAGCCCGGCTTCGCGCTGGCCCTTGTGAATACTCAACAGCCCCGCACGAAACACTTCGGTCAAATACGCCCCGGCGTACAGCGACAGGGTGACGATGAACGACGGCAGCTTGTCCATGCGGATGCCCAAACTCGGCAGCGCAAAGTAGATCAGCAGGATCAGTACCAAAATCGGCGTATTACGGATCACCGTAACGTACACCGAGGAGATGATGCGCAAAATCCGGTGCTTCGACAGCAGTGCGAACGCCGCCATCAGGCCAATGACGCAGCCAATGGCAATTGAGATCAACGCCAGTTCCAACCCCAATCCCAGGCCGGACAGCAAGCTGGGAAAATCACGCCAGACGGCGGCAAAATTCAACTGATAGTTCATGGTCAGCAGTACCTGGAACGGGGCAATCGACGCGTTGCCCTGTTCTCACCGAGTCATTTGAATTCGACAGGGAAACCGATTTCCGGAGTCGGTAGATCGACACCGAACCACTGTTTGAAAGAGGCCGCATAGGCCGGAAATTCAACTCCGGTCATCGCTTCGTGCAACGCAGTGTTAACGAAGTTCAGCCAGTCCTGATCACCACGTTTGACAGCGCAGGCGTAGGTCTGTGGGCTCCAGGCGAAGTTGGGGGTGCGATAGCGGCCTGGGTTCTGCACGATCAGGTATTTCACCGAGGACTGATCGGTAGCAGCTGCATCGGCACGGCCGGAATTGACGGCCTGATACATCAGGTCAACGCTGTCGTACTGATCGACTTTGGCTTTGGGCAGGGCCTGGTGCACCAACTCTTCGGCGTAGACGTTCTGCAGCACGGCCACGGTTACGCCGTCACCGGCAGCTTTCAGGTCATCGATTTGCTTGTACTTACTCTGGATCGGCAGCAACAGCGCCACACCCTCACGGTAGTAAGGCAGGGTAAACGCAACTTGTTGGGCGCGGCTGGCAGTGACGGTAATGAACTGGCAGCTAATGTCGACTTTGTCAGTCAGCAAGTTGGGGATCCGTGCGTCGGACGACTGCACCACGAACTCGACTTTGCTGGGGTCGTTGAACAGCCCTTTGGCGATCATCCGCGCGATGTCGATATCGAAGCCTTGGAGCTTGCCGTCCGCACCCTGGAAATGCCAAGGCGCGTTGGTGCTGCCGGTACCCACCACCAGATGGCCGCGCTGCAATACGCTGTCGAGTTTGCTGGCGTCCGCCGCCTGCACCGAACTGATAAGCGTGGCCGTGGCCGCAAGAACAAACGCACAAGCTTTCAAAAAGGAAGGTCCGCGATGCATGTGATGAACTCCGCCGTGGTTAAATTCCGCTATAGCGGAACAAGGTATGTAACAACGGAATAGACAGCAGAAAGTGTGCCACAGAACAGGGCCAAAAAAAACGCGTAAAAAAAGGCTTTTAGATCAATGCGCTAACTCAAGTAAACGCGTTGGGTACGTGACGGTTTTGATGTGATGACTCGCTACCGTTTGCTACAACGTGTGTAGCCAGACCCCAAAGTGGGGCAAACGCGCTAAGTCCGACCGATTTATGCGTAGTTGCGTTCGTCAACACCGTATTTGGGGGGCAGTGAACTAAAGCAGCGAAGCTTTGCAGGTAAGAACCCGTTTGAGCCAACGCAGAGGGTGACGGGGCGAAGTCAACGTAGGTTATCTACCTGAGAGGATCTTGGTTTGAAATGGTTTAGCGAAGAAACATTCGCGTGTTCAGAAACTATAAACAGTCCTCAGCGCATGAGGACTGTCGCTAGTTTCATCTGATGTAATAATCAGGCCTTGGTATTAATGGTCTCGCCCGTAATCTGTCCTGAACCGTTCACAGTACCTTTGGCTGGCGTTTGCACTGGAGAGTTCGATGCGGAAGCCAAGTGCTGCTTGTCGATCAGACGTTGAGCCAC
Source organism: Pseudomonas sp. AB6 (assembly GCF_034314105.1). NCBI lineage: Bacteria > Pseudomonadati > Pseudomonadota > Gammaproteobacteria > Pseudomonadales > Pseudomonadaceae > Pseudomonas > Pseudomonas sp. AB6. The sequence goes on along the minus strand of NZ_JAVIWJ010000001.1, from coordinate 1,263,306 downwards.
ACGATCGCCAAGACCCGCCTCTTTTGCAGTTTCGGCAGATGTTTCAGTTGCTTCCTTCAAAGCCGCCGCAGCGACGCTGACGGTGGTGCTGGTGGCTGAAGTTCCAGTCGTAACGGCAGTCGCTTTCGTTTTGTCAGTAACGGGGCTAGTAACCCCACCGTTTACAGAGATAGAAGCTGAGATTGCGCCAATGGACATCGGTAACTCCTGATTTTGCTAAATACGCAAAGGCATCAAAGGCCCTAGCGCGAGGGATTGAACGAAATCAGAGCGTAGGGCCGCAAGCGTTTTGTTTGCGTCGGTAATAAGTGAAAATTCCGTCGTATTTAAGAGTCAGAAAATAAATCAGACAGGTTCAAGAGCGTTAGCGCGAAATAAATGAGTAAGTGCAGACCACGTTAAAAAAATGCAGCCAGTCCCCGACGCCGGGGACTACTACAGGAAAGAGGGCAATGGCTAAACCTTGACATTTATGGCCTGAGCACGGAGATCGTCAGGGCCACCCTCTTGTTCAGTATCAGCAGCGGCTCCAGCGATACTCTTCAAATCTGATGCTACGGCGTGGTCCGAGGGTGATGACGCTGAATGGGTCGTCACTCTGAATTTGGCTTGATGTTCGGCGGTTACGCCAACGTTCACAGGAATTGATGATGAAATAACGCCGATTGCCATCTGTTGCTCCTTATTACGGGAATGCGACAGGATCTCAAAAACGCCCCGAGGCATGGATTGGATGGAAAATAGACTAGAGGGCCAAATGTTCACAATACGTCAGGCTGACGTGAAAATTTCGTCCTCTGATTTTACGTAGACAATTTGAAAAACCTGTCGCCTATTGTCACTGGCCCATCCCGTCGTCAGCTCCAACCGCATTTTGGATAGGTCAATCTCAGACGCCGCTGCACTCTCGCCCCAGAAAACCGCCTTCATTTTATCTACACGGGCAGAGGACCGAAGGCGCGGTAAGCATCAATCAACGCGTCGAAAAGTGAGATATCCGACCGGCTTCTTGCGAGGAGCTGAGCGCCAGCAACAGCTGCAAAAATCGCGCTGGCCCGTACCTCACTGTCCTGCGGCGTGCAAACTTTTGCGGCCAAAAGAAGCTTGCTTAACCACGCAATGTTCACATCAGCAAAAGCTTGGATCTCCTTGGTCATTTCGCTTGGCAAACTATCTGTTTCGGCACCCACGAAACTGCCCAGGCAAAGGCGATTATCAGCTTCAAGTGATCGACGGAAAATTTCCGGAAAGCGACGCAGAGCTTCAATCGGGTTCGGGTTTTGTTCGTAGATTGTTTCAAGCGCTGCTACGCCGTCCTCCCAGTATCGCTTGGCAACAGCAACGCCAAGATCGGCTTTGCTAGGAAAGTGGTAGTAAATGCTCGCCGCTTTGATCCCTACCTCTTGGGCAAGGTCGCGAAAATTTAATCCATTGTAGCCCCGTGATTGGGCAATTTTCGTGGCGGCCAACAGGATGGCCTCTCGGGCGTTGGTAATCATTATGATGCTGTGTCCAAAGGATGAAGTAGCAGAGGTGCGCGGCATCCTATATCAGAAACCTATCGCTTGTTAGGTCGATTTCCCGAAGCGGAATGGGCGACCCCGACGGTTCCGGGGCTGCCCGCCAGAACCGTTATTCGGCTAGAGAGTCCAGCTCAGGAATGCCACTGCTGCGATCGGCGTAAGCAGCACGGAAGCTAGGGCGCTTCTGCCAACGCATCCAGTAGGCGGCCAAGAACTCAAAACGTTCGTCCAGCGGCGTAGCGTTGACCGGGAACTTAGAGAACGCGATGGCGGTTGCCAGCGTTATGTCCGCGAAGGTCGGAGCATTGCCGCCCAGCAGCCATTCGCGACCGTCGGACAGATGGCGATCGACCAGTGCCGCATGGGCCAATGCCTCTTTACGGCAGTGCTCGCCCCACGCCTCATTCTTGGTAAGTTCAAGTTTGAATCCGAGCCCGGTGTGTAGCACATGAAACGACGTCACGATCCGGTACAGGATGTGCACCCATACCCGGTTATCCCACATGTTATCAAGCCCCTGTTCCAGCGCGGTCTCCCCCATGATCTTGCGACCGGGATAGGACTGGTCGAGGTAACGAACGATGGCAGCCGTTTCGGAAATGAAACTTCCATCCGCCAGTTGGAGCGTGGGCGTCTCGCCCCATGGATTCATGTTTAAGTGACGCCACCCACGCTGCTCGCCCCCTGGGGCCATATCATAAACAGTCTCGTCAAACTGATCAGCGATGCCCTTTTCATGCATGAATAGCCGCAAACGCTGCGGGTTGGGAAAGGCTGAAGGGGAGGTAAAGAGTTGAAGTTTAGAAGTCATGGTCGATCCTGGAGTTGGAGGGCTGGCTATCTAACGACCGTTAGGTAGCCAGACATTAACGAGCAGATAGTTTCGAGTCAATCCCTATCTAACGTTTGTTAGATACAGTTCTATCAGAATGCAGTGTTTGCTTCACCACGTCGCGCAGCCACGCCCAAATTCAGATCCGTAGTCTCCGGCTGCCCTTCCGTGCGCCAAGTGTTACTATTACGCCCCTTTAAAGCCGCACTGACTGATTTTGGGTTGCGCGTTCTGCGTTCAACCTGCTTTGGCCGTGCGCTTTTTGGCTGTTTTGGGTTCGCCCCCAACGCCATTGTGCCGGGCCCTCGAGCCTTTACGCCTTTGCTTCCTTGCAGGACACACTTTTGATCTCCACAGCTAACATCACCATGCAATTCGGCGCTAAACCCTTGTTCGAGAACGTCTCGGTCAAGTTTGGCGGCGGCAACCGTTATGGCCTTATCGGCGCTAATGGCTGCGGCAAGTCCACTTTCATGAAAATCATGGGTGGCGACCTGGAGCCTTCGGGCGGGCAGGTGATGCTGGAGCCGAACGTACGTCTGGGTAAATTGCGCCAGGACCAGTTCGCTTACGAAGAATTCACCGTGATCGATACTGTGATCATGGGTCACGAAGAACTGTGGAAGGTCAAGGCCGAGCGCGATCGCATTTATTCGCTGCCGGACATGACCGAAGCTGACGGCATGGCCGTTGCCGAGCTCGAAACCGAGTTCGCCGAAATGGACGGCTACACCGCCGAATCCCGAGCCGGTGAACTGCTGTTGGGCTTGGGTATTGGCATCGACCAACACTTCGGCCCGATGAGCGAAGTCTCGCCGGGTTGGAAGCTGCGCGTATTGCTGGCGCAGGCGTTGTTCTCCAATCCAGAAGTGCTGTTGCTCGACGAACCGACCAACCACTTGGACATCAACACCATTCGCTGGCTGGAAAACATCCTGACCCAGCGCAACAGCACCATGGTCATCATTTCCCACGATAGGCACTTCCTGAACAGCGTTTGTACGCACATGGCTGACCTTGATTACGGCGAATTGCGCCTGTTCCCTGGCAACTACGACGAATACATGACCGTGGCGACGCAGTCCCGCGAGCAATTGCTATCGGACAACGCCAAGAAGAAAGCGCAGATCAACGAACTGCAATCGTTCGTCAGCCGCTTCTCGGCCAACGCTTCGAAATCCAAGCAGGCCAGCTCCCGCGCCAAGCAAATCGACAAGATCCACTTGGCCGAGGTCAAGCCGTCAAGTCGAGTCAGCCCATTCATTCGCTTTGAGCAAAATAAAAAGCTGCACCGCCAGGCGGTCATCGTCGAGCGTATGGCTAAAGGTTTCGATGGCAAGCCATTGTTCAAGGATTTCAGCTTCGTGGTTGAAGCAGGCGAACGCGTAGCAATTATCGGCCCGAACGGTATCGGTAAAACAACACTGTTGCGCACCCTGGTCAACGAGCTGTCGCCGGACGCCGGCACAGTGAAGTGGACCGACGCGGCTGAACTGGGCTACTACGCTCAGGATCACGCATCTGATTTCGAAGACGAATCCAACCTGTTTGACTGGATGGGCCGTTGGACTCAGGGCGGCGAGCAGATCGTTCGTGGCACCTTGGGCCGTATGCTGTTCTCCAACGACGAAATCCTCAAATCGGTCAAAGTGATCTCCGGCGGTGAACAAGGTCGCATGCTGTTCGGCAAGCTGATTTTGCAACGGCCGAACGTGTTGATCATGGACGAGCCAACCAATCACTTGGACATGGAATCCATCGAGGCGTTAAACCTCGCATTGGAAAACTATCCAGGCACGTTGATTTTCGTCAGCCATGACCGCGAGTTTGTCTCGTCACTGGCCACCCGCATCATCGAGCTAAGCCCAAGCGGCGTAGTCGACTTCAGCGGCACTTACGATGACTACCTGCGTAGCCAAGGCGTTGTGTTCTGATTTAAAGCCCGCGTGAATGAACTGCACCCCAAAAGTTGGACACCCGTCCTGACTTTTTGGGGTTTTTTGATCTGATAGTGCTCTTTAGGAGCTGCCGGAGGGTCTCTACGTGGCGGTCCTCCTGCAGGAAGTGGGCAAGCAAAACAATCGTTAGCCAGCTTCCTTTTATCCTCGGCGCACGCCATCATGCCGACTCCAACCGCCTGCCAGCGAATGAGCCACATGTCTGCTGCACAACCTGCACCCTCCTCGGTCACACCCCCAAGTTCCGTGGCGATCACCCTGCAGATCGTCTCCATTGTGTTTTATACCTTCGTTGCCTTTCTGTGCATCGGCTTACCGATTGCCGTGATTCCGGGGTACGTTCACGACCAGCTGGGTTTCAGTGCAGTCATTGCGGGCCTGGCCGTGGGCTCGCAATATTTGGCGACGTTGCTAAGTCGCCCGCTTGCGGGTCGTGTGGCAGACAGCATTGGCACCAAGCGCGCGATCATTTATGGCCTGATCGGGATCGTCATCAGCGGCGTAATGACCCTGGCTGCCATGCTGCTTGAAAGCCTGCCCGACCTAAGCCTGACGATTCTTATCATCGCGCGCGTGTTTCTCGGTGTAGCCCAAGGATTGATCGGCGTTGGCACCATCAGTTGGTGCATTGGCCAAGTCGGCACCGAGCACACTGCCCGAGCGATTTCCTGGAACGGCATTGCGTCCTATGGTGCCATCGCCATTGGCGCCCCGATCGGGGTGGTCATGGTCGGCATACTGGGCTTCGTCAGCCTCGGCGTTGCGCTGCTGATTATCTCGTTACTGGCGTTGGTGTTGATTCGTAACAAGCCTTCAGTGCCCGTTATCAGAGGCGAACGGATGCCGTTTTGGGCGGTGTTCGGCCGCGTCGCTCCGTTTGGCGTGAGCCTGACCCTGGCGTCCATCGGCTACGGCACCCTGACCACCTTCATCACCCTGTTTTATCTGAGCAGAGGCTGGCAAGGCGCTGCTTACTGCCTGACGGTCTTCGGCATCTGCTTTATCCTGTCGCGGTTGATTTTCATCAACGCCATCAAGCGCTTTGGCGGCTTCAACGCAGCCATCGCCTGCATGCTCATCGAAACCGCTGGATTGGTCATGTTGTGGGTCTCGCCCAGCACCGAGTTCGCATTGATTGGCGCAGGCATGACCGGTTTCGGCCTATCGCTGGTGTATCCGGCATTGGGCGTCGAGGCGATTAAACAGGTGCCAAACTCCAGTCGTGGCGCAGGTTTGAGTGCCTATGCGGTGTTTTTCGATCTGGCGCTGGCCATTGCCGGCCCAGTGATGGGCAGCATCGCCCTGGGGTTTGGATATTCAATGATATTTTTCGCTGCAGCACTGCTCTCGGTGGCCGGGTTGGCGCTAACCATCGGTTTGTCCCGCCGCCCCCGGTATTGATCGGTCTGGGCGCGAAAAACCCGCTTAATGCGCCGCAGCCATAAGCCGCGGCGCAGGTACTGTCACTCGGGTTTGGGCTTCAAAATCAAGACAGCCAACGGCGGCAAGTTCAATTGCAGAGAAAACGGCTGACCATGGCTTTTACTTTCCACCGACTTGACTTCCCCACCATTACCGACGTTAGAACCGGCGTAGGTGTCAGCGTCACTGTTTAGCAGTTCAATCCACGGCCCTTCGAACGGTACGCCAACACGGTAAGCCTCGCGCGGCACTGGGGTTAGGTTCGCCACGATCAGCACCGGTTCGCCCTCGGCGCTCCAGCGCATGTAAGCGAACACGCTGTTGGTGGCATCATCGCCAATCACCCACTGAAAGCCCATCGGCTCGCAATCGCGATCATGCAACGCAGGTTCCTGGCGATAGAGGCGGTTAAGGTCACTGACCAGCGTCTTAACACCGATGTGCTCGGCGTATTGCAGCAAATACCAATCCAGCTGCTCGTCATGGTTCCACTCGCGCCACTGGCCGAACTCGCAACCCATGAATAGAAGTTTTTTGCCGGGATGGGTCCACATGAAGGTCAAGTAGGCACGCAAGTTAGCGAACTTCTGCCAGCGATCACCCGGCATCTTGTCGATCAGTGAGTGTTTACCGTGAACCACTTCGTCGTGGGAGATCGGCAAAACAAATTTCTCCGACCAGGCATACACCAGACCGAAACTCAACTCACTGTGGTGGTGAGCGCGATGGATCGGGTCCTGCTCCATGTAGTGCAGGGTGTCGTGCATCCATCCCATATTCCATTTGTACTGGAAGCCCAATCCGCCCTGTTGCGTCGATTGGCTAACGCCGGGCCACGCCGTGGATTCTTCGGCAATCACCATCGAACCCGGTGCTTCCAACGCGACAACGTCGTTGAGGTGGCGCAGGAAATCGATGGCTTCGAGGTTCTCCCGACCACCGTGGCGATTGGGCACCCACTCCCCGGCTTTGCGCGAATAATCGCGGTAGAGCATTGAGGCAACGGCATCGACCCGCAAGCCGTCGATGTGGAAATGCTTGAGCCAATGCAACGCCGACGCCAGCATGAAACCGTGGACCTCAGTGCGGCCCAAGTTATAGATCAGCGTGTCCCAATCCTGGTGGAAACCTTCTTGAGGATTGCCGTATTCGTACAACGCGGTGCCATCGAACTGGGCCAAACCGTGGGTATCGGTCGGAAAATGCGCCGGCACCCAATCGAGGATCACGCCAATTTCTGCACGGTGACAGGCATCGACGAATTCGGCAAAGTCTTGCGGCGAACCGTAGCGAGCCGTCGGGGCGAATTGTGACAGCGGCTGATACCCCCATGAACCACCAAACGGATGCTCCATGATCGGCATGAGTTCGATATGGGTAAAGCCCAATTCCTTGATGTAGGGAATCAAGCGATCGCCCAGTTCTTGCCAGTTGTACTGGCGCACCACGAACTCGTCGCTGTGATCAAGCTGCCACGAGCCGGCGTGCAACTCGTAAATCGACAGCGGCGCTTTCGGTGAATGACGTCCACCACGCGATTGCATCCAATTGCTGTCTTGCCAGTCGTGATTCAACGGCGTTGCAACCACCGACGCTGTTTCTGGTGGCATCTGGGTCGCGAGCGCCACCGGGTCCGCCTTGAGCGGGAGAATCCCGTCGGCCCCAAGAATTTCATATTTATAGGCTTCACCTGGCTTCAGACGAGGAATGAACACCTCCCATACGCCAGACGGATACCGTGCCCGCATCGGGTGACGACGTCCGTCCCAATTGTTGAACGAGCCCACCACCGAGACGCGTTTAGCGTTAGGCGCCCAAACCGCGAAGCGAACCCCGTCAACACCATCGACATTCATCACCTGTGCGCCCAGGCAACTGCTCAGGTCCCGGTGATTACCTTCCGCAAACAGGTACAGATCCATTTCGCCCAGTAGCTGACCGAAGCTATAAGGGTCTTCAGTAATTTGCTCACCACCCGCCCAACTGACTTTCAACAAATAGGGTTGGGAATGTGCGAGGTGCCCTGCAAAAAAACCCGGCGTCGAACTCATTTCCAGGGTGATCAGTTCGTGCTCACCGTCTCGCGCCAGAACCTTTACGCTCAGTGCGTCAGGCAGGTAAGCGCGGACGTACTGACCGCCCTTGCCATCGTCATGAGGGCCAAGCATCGAAAACGGGTCATGGTGTTCGGCGCGAATCAACGCGTCCATGTCGGCCGCACCGGGCAGCATTTGCACTGTGCCTCTGCCGTGTTCCTTATGTGCACTCATGTTCGTTCTCCATCAGACAAAGTCAGCAGTCCACGTAAGCCTTGCAAGGGCACGGCCAACCAGTTGGGACGATGCTCAGCTTCGTAAACAACTTCATATGCGGTTTTTTCCAAGGTAAACAATTCCAACGCCGCAGCTTCGCCATTACTGTCTTTCCAGGCGTGGGCCATGCCCGTGGTAGCCGTTCGATAACTTTCAATAAACGCTTGGCGGGCTTGGGACAAGTACGTATCGGCCACCGTTTGACGTGCGGTTTTAGCTTCTACGGAGCTATCGACGGCTTGGGCATTGCGCACGGCCATCGCTGCTGCATAGTCGAACGAACGCAATACGCCACTGACGTCTTTAAACGGACTGTACTTGGCCCTGCGTTCGATAAGCGCACGTGCTGGCTCACCTTCAAAGTCGATCAGGTAAGCGTCACCCTTGACCACCAACACCTGGCCAAGGTGTAAATCACCATGCACCCTCAGCCGCAACCCGCCCACTGAACGCTTGGCCAGGTCTTTGATATGGGCCAGCACCTGTTTGCGTTGACTCAATAACTCCGAGACCAAGGCTTGGTCGTCAGCTTCCAACTTGCTGCGGTGTAGCTCAAGCAACTCCAGCGCATGCTCCATTTGCGCCACGACACTTTGGCCCGACGCTTCACTGTCTTTTGCGCTGGTAAGCTGCGCAACAAAGTCGGGATCGTCGGTCGGCGCTGCCAATATTTGGTGCATCTCGCCCAGTCGCTGCCCCAACAAGGCAGAGAAGTCCGAAAGTTCCAGCAGCGCATTGAAGTGCTGATCCAAGTCCGAGCGCCCGCGAGCCAACTCGTCACGCACAGCGCGTTCAAGGTTGTTTTGAGTCCATTCCCACGCATCGCCCTGATTGCTCAAGTAGCCCTGAGCGATCATTAACAAATTGTCCTGCCCATCATTGTCGACCCGCACCACTGAACCCAGTAACGGTGAAATGTATTTGAATCCCGCCGCTGTCAGGTATGCGCCCATTTCCAATTCCGGGTGAGTACCGGCACTGACGCGACGAATCATTTTCAGCACCAGACTGCCGCCCACTACTACCGAGCTGTTGGACTGCTCCGCCGATAAGTAACGCACTTCGGATTCGTTGGTCAGGCCCAGATGGGTCATTTCCGGCGTCTGCTCAAACCGTATTTCGCCTTCGCTGCAGGGCAGTACGGTTTCAGCTTGCATACCCTGAACCACAGCGCGGATGAAGGTTTCCAGGGTAAACGCATCGGTGATGAAGCCAACCTGACGCCCGCGTCGAACCCGCGCCAACGCCAATTGCTGTGGCAACGCGCTGCTGACTTCATCCTCCGCCAATAGACCGAACGGCAATTGGTAGCGACCTTGATGGTCGCCGGCCGTCACTTCCAGCTCGCTCAACAGCACCGGATGCTGAACATCGCCAAAACGCACGGCATAGGCAATTTTGACTTGATCAATGGCTTTGTCCTTGCCTGCAAACCAACGGCGCTTGGGCAGATACACCGCCAGAGAGGTCTTCTCCATCACGCTACGTAACGGCTCGTCGAGCAGTTCTTCGAGACGCTTTTTCAACACCATCGTCGGGAAGTCCGGCATGCTCTGCGCCGGCTCGACATGCCAACTGGGCATTTGATTTTCCGCCGCCAGCAAGAACCAGTAATAACCATAAGGTGGCAACGTCAGCAGGTACGTCAGTTGACCGATAGGCGGAAACGCACTGCCGCCGAGCATTTCCACCGGCACCATCCCGGTAAACGGTGACAGCTCCAGCTCCGCCGCCTGAGCGGCAGCGGACACGTTGGCCACACACAGAATGATTTCAGTCTTGCCGTCGGGACCGGTGTATTCCCGGGTATAGGCCAAAATTCGGCGGTTGGTCGGCGAGAGCATTTTCAACGTGCCACGCCCGAAAGCTTTCTGCTGTTTACGCACCGATAACATCCGACGATTCCAATTCAGTAAGGAATGCGGATCATTATTCTGAGTTTCGACGTTCACCGATTGGTAGCCGTAAAGCGGGTCCATGATCGGTGGAAGCACCAGGCTCGCCGGGTCGGCACGGGAAAAACCGCCATTGCGGTCGATGGACCATTGCATCGGCGTTCGTACCCCGTCGCGGTCACCGAGGTAAATGTTGTCGCCCATGCCGATCTCGTCGCCGTAGTACAACGTCGGCGTACCGGGCATCGACAGCAACATGCTGATGAGCAGTTCAACACGCCGCCGATCACGCTGGACCAACGGCGCCAACCGACGACGAATACCCAGGTTGATCCGAGCACGGCGGTCAGCGGCGTAGTAATTCCACAAGTAGTCGCGCTCACGATCGGTGACCATTTCCAAGGTCAATTCATCGTGGTTGCGCAGGAAAATCGCCCACTGACAGTTTTCCGGAATTTCCGGGGTCTGACGCAAAATATCGGTGATCGGAAAACGGTCTTCCTGCGCCACCGCCATGTACATGCGCGGCATCAGCGGAAAGTGGAACGCCATATGGCACTCGTCACCGTCTTTGCCTTTGGTGTCGCCGAAGTACATCTGCGTGTCTTCAGGCCATTGATTAGCCTCGGCCAACAGCATGCGATCAGGGTAATTGGCGTCGATCTCGGCACGAATCTTCTTCAACACCTGATGTGTTTCAGGCAGGTTTTCGTTATTGGTCCCGTCGCGCTCAATCAAATATGGGATTGCGTCGAGACGCAGACCGTCGATGCCCATGTCTAGCCAATAACGCATCACTTCCAGTACAGCGTCCATCACTGCCGGGTTATCGAAGTTTAAGTCCGGCTGGTGTGAATAAAAACGGTGCCAGAAGTACTGATCTGCAACCGGGTCCCACGTCCAGTTGGATTTTTCGGTGTCGAGAAAAATGATTCGCGTCCCGTCGTATTTCTGGTCGCTGTCTGACCACACATAAAAATCCCGCGCTTTGGAGCCACGCTTGGAAGCACGAGCTTTCTGAAACCAGGGGTGCTGGTCAGAGGTGTGGTTAATGACCAGTTCAGTGATAACCCGTAACCCGCGCCCATGGGCCTCAGCGATGAACTTCTTGGCATCGGCCATGGTGCCGTAGTCGCTGTGGACGCCACGATAGTCAGCAATGTCATAGCCGTCATCGCGGCGTGGAGAAGGATAAAACGGCAGCAGCCAGATCGTATTAACCCCCAGATCGGCGATGTAATCGAGCTTGGCGATAAGGCCGGGGAAGTCACCTATCCCATCGTTATTCGAATCAAAAAAAGATTTCACATGAACCTGATAAATGACCGCGTCCTTGTACCACAGAGGGTCATCGATGAAGGCCGCACTCCTCGGTTTCTTCGCCATCTTTAGTTCCTTGTTAATGCTTAATTCGTGGTCTGGATACGCCAAATGCCAAATGGCTGATAAGTAGGGTCGATGCGCATCCATTGGTACTTGCCGTACCAGGTCCAGCGGTGGCCGGTCATCAAGTCCTCACCCGATGTTGCGGCATCGTCGGGCAGGCCCATTTCCCACAACGGCAATTCAAAGCTCGCCTCCTGAGCGTTAACCGGATCAAGGCTGACCGCGATCAAAATAAAGTTGCTGCCGTCGGCACTGCGTTTGCCAAAATACAAAATATTGTCGTTCCACGCGTTATAGAGCTTCAGGCCCAAATGGGTCTGCAACGCAGGGTTCTGGCGACGAATGCGGTTGAGTTGAGCAATTTCGGCGATGATATTGCCCGGTGCGGTGTAATCCCGCGGCCGCAGCTGATATTTCTCTGAGTCCAGGTACTCTTCCTTGCCGGGTATCGGCGCCGACTCGCACAGCTCGAACCCTGAATACATGCCCCACAAGCCCGACCCCATCGTCGCCAGCGCCGCCCGAATCAGAAACCCGGCACGCCCCGACTCATGCAGAAAGCCTGGGTTTATGTCTGGCGTGTTAACGAAAAAATTGGGTCGATAACAGTCGCGCCATGGCGATTCATTGAGTTGAGCAAAGTATTCCGACAGCTCGGCCTTGCTGTTGCGCCAAGTGAAATAGGTGTAGCTCTGGGAGTACCCGACTTTACCCAGACGCGCCATCATCGCCGGCTTGGTAAATGCTTCTGCGAGGAACATCACGTCCGGGTGTTCATGGCGAATGTCGGCAATCATCCATTGCCAGAACGGTAGCGGTTTGGTGTGCGGATTATCGACCCGAAAAATCTTCACGCCCTCTTCGACCCAACCCGACACCACGTCCCGCAGCTCCAGCCACAAACTGGGAATCGAATCCGGCGCGTAGAAGTCGACGTTGACGATATCCTGATATTTTTTCGGCGGGTTTTCCGCATACCGAATCGAACCATCGGGACGCCACGAAAACCAACCCGGATGCTCCTTGAGCCACGGGTGATCCTGGGAGCACTGAATAGCAAAATCGAGAGCGATTTCCAGGCCGTGTTCAGCAGCAGCTTTGACCAGATTGCGAAAATCAACACGGGTACCCAATTGCGGGTGAATCGCGTCGTGGCCGCCTTCGACACTGCCAATGGCATAAGGGCTGCCCGGATCGTCGGGTCCGGCTTCTAGCGAATTGTTCGGGCCCTTGCGATGCGCACGGCCAATGGGATGGATCGGCGGGAAATACAACACGTCAAAACCCATGTCGTGAATCATCGGCAACCGACCAAGCACATCATTGAAGGTGCCATGCCGTGCAGGGTCGTCAGTGATCGAGCGCGGAAACAGCTCATACCAACTGGCGAACTGGGCCAGCTCCCGCTCTACGTCCACCGGAAACTCGACGCTGCGGCTCAAATACGCATGATTTTCAGCTTTAGCCATCAGCGAAGTCGTTTCACGGTTCTGCAACAGTGCGACTTTGCCTTCCAGATCGCAGCTCGCAAACTGCTCAATCACAGCGGCCAGGCGATCGTGTAGTTCGCCTTCATTGCGCTCCATCGCCTGGCTAAGATGAATACGGCCCTCTTCCAACTCCAAATCAATAGGCACGCCGGCCGCATGTTTTTTCTGCAACTCATAGCGGTAACTGGCGAATTGATCAATCCAGGCTTCAAGACGAAACACGTTGCGGCTAACTGACGACGGGACGAACTCACCGACCCAACTGTCGTTAACCAGTTCCTGCATCGGCGCGCTGTGCCACTGTTCCTCATCGGCAGCCCGCCAACGAATCACCACCGCCAGCTTGTCGTGACCGTCAGCGAATACCTTACTGGTCACCACAATCGGCTGGCCGACGATCGCCTTGACCGCAAACAGCCCGCCCTCGATCGCCGGCATCGTGTCTTCAATTACGATGCGCGGCAATTGCAGCGCTTGGGTCAGGGTCAACGGTTGAGTTTGATGCGGTACATCGCGGGCCAAAGAATCCGGGCCGTAGGGCTGATCTGCGGTCACATTCATCGAGCATCACTCCTCACGCCCTTATAAAAGACGCTCTCCGGCAAAAAATCACACAATTAAAAAGAAAGAGCGAGCCCATCCTGCGCTGTTCCACCTCACGGGGCCGCATAGTTTCCGAACGTGGACGGGCGGAAAAAGTTCAAAAGGGTTTGGGTGCGAGGGTGAGCGTAGACGGCTCTTCGTCGGATGCGAGCATCATTTACCCATTGGATGTGGTCGAACCGTTCACCTGTTAAACCTTGACACATAGCAATGAGGAGGTAGCCCAATGAACATCCCTATCCCGCCCGAAACGCCTGACCCAATGATCGACGACCCTGCTTTGCCGACGCCACCGCCCGGGAAGGAACCCCCGACAATGCCACCCGTGATGGAGCCGCCCAAAGGTGATCCACCTCCCGAGCAATCGCCGGCAATTCTTGGCAAAGCGTTTTTATGACTAATGCCCTTAAGTGCGACCAAACCTTAGGCCTTCAGTCGCGAGGTTTGTCGTATAGCGAGGGCAGACGCTAGTGAAGCACTGAGAGGAAAACAACCATGCCATTGCAATTTGACAACACCCGCGAGCACTGCTCCGCCGTCATTGAAGAGGTGCGCTATGAAAGCCCCATTATCGAGGTAGTGATCATTACCAATGACGCCACGCACATGTCTGAAGCCCAAATCGACGGCCAAAGCGTGTCCATTACCGAAGACGAGGCGGATTCATTGACGGTGTTAGGCGCTCTGGATAAACGGCACCATACCGTGGTGGATTGAAGGAGTTCTGTTGCAATTGGCTTGCCGACGGAGGCGGTGTGTCAGGCGTACCCAGCGGCAATTCTCACCAAAAGGTTCGGACCTACCGGCATCTAAATGCTTTAAAACCTAGCAAATCCCTAGGACAAATGGCCTATCTGATCTGCTTTTTATTCAAATACCTGAGTCTGTTATGCAACCAGTTGCGCGCCCATAGTTCATTGGCCTGATCGAGGCTGATGAGTACTTACTATGAGCGAGCGCATCCCCGTCCAGATCATTGAATTGGTTGAACCTTCCCGTGCAAGATCAAAGGCCAGGTCCAACGACACACTGATCCACACCCGCAGTTTCACCGGCCTGTTCCGCACTGTGCGCTTGAGCGGGACGGGACTTCTGTTCCTGCTTTTTTTCGGCACGGTATGGTTGGACTGGAGCGGCCGCCAAGCGGTGCTCTGGGATCTGGCTGATAGCAAATTCCATATCTTTGGCGCGACGTTTTGGCCGCAGGATTTCATTCTGTTGTCTGCGCTGCTGATCATCTGCGCCTTTGGTTTGTTCGCTATCACGGTATTCGCCGGGCGCGTGTGGTGCGGTTATACCTGCCCACAAAGTTCCTGGACCTGGATCTTCATGTGGTGCGAAAAACTTACCGAAGGCGAACGCAATCAGCGGATCAAGCTACAAGCCGCGCCGTGGGGAGTGAATAAACTACTGAGACGATCCGCCAAGCACGGCTTATGGCTGGTGATCAGCGTTTTGACCGGCCTGACCTTTGTGGGCTACTTCACCCCGATTCGGCCACTGGCCATAGAAATGCTGACCCTGCAATTAAGCGGTGTCAGCTTGTTCTGGGTGCTGTTCTTCGCGGCGGCGACGTATATCAATGCCGGCTGGCTGCGCGAAGCGGTATGCATGCACATGTGCCCATATGCGCGGTTTCAAAGCGTGATGTTCGACAAAGACACCCTCACCGTTTCCTATGACGCGGCACGTGGCGAAAATCGCGGCCCGCGTAAACGTGACGTCGAGCCCTCCTCGGTCGGGCTAGGTGATTGCATAGATTGCCAAGTGTGCGTGCAGGTCTGCCCCACCGGCATCGACATCCGCGACGGTTTGCAGATGGAATGCATCGGCTGCGCAGCGTGCATCGACGCCTGCGACTCGATCATGGACAAAATGGGCTATGAACGCGGCTTGGTCAGATATACCTCCGAACGCACCCTCGAAGGCGGTCATACCCACCTGCTTCGGCCACGCTTGATCGGCTATTGCGCGGTGTTGGCATTGATGATCGGCGCGCTGGTGTTGTCGCTGGTCGAGCGGCCGATGGTCTCGTTGGACGTCAGCAAGGACCGAGGTATGTTCCGCGAAAATAGCCAAGGCCAGATCGAAAATATCTATAGCCTGAAAATCATCAACAAAACTCAGCAGCCACAGCAGTATCATCTGGCGCTGGTCGAGGGTGCAGGCTTGGAGTATCACGGCAAGGCTCAAATCAGTCTCGCGGCGGGGGAAATCATCGACATTCCGGTATCGGTGGCGATGATCGCCGACCACCCGACCAGCAGTTCCCAGAGCATCAGTTTTGAGGTGGTAGACGATGCTGATTCCAGTGTCCGCAGCTTGGCACAAAGCCGGTTTGTTGCGCCGCTCAATCGGTGATTATCTCGGAACGGTTCATGCACTATTTTCCACCGATTGTCAGCCAGCGAGCACCGATGAAACGCTATGAAAAGTTTGCCGAAGACATCGCTGAACTGATCCGCTCTGGGGTGCTGGGGCCCGGCGAGCGAGTACCTTCGGTGCGTTACGCAAGCCAGTCTTACGGCGTCAGCCCTTCGACGGTGTTCCAGGCTTACTATTTGCTGGAGCGTCGCGGGCTGATCAGGGCAAGGCCTCGCTCCGGCTATTTCGTCACTAACAACGCGCCTAGGCAGTTTTCTGAACCAGTGATCAGTCATCAGGTCAGCGAGTCCACCGAGGTGGATGTCAGCGAGTTGGTGTTCTCGGTGCTTGATTCAATTAAAGACCCGCAAACCGTGCCGTTTGGTTCAGCATTTCCGAGTCCTATGTTGTTTCCCTTGCAGCGGTTGGCCCGTTCGCTGGCCAGTGCAGCGCGCGACATGGACCCGCGCATGGTTGTCACTGACATGTCGCCCGGCCATCCCCAGCTACGGCGGCAAATCGCTCTGCGCTACATGGTCTGCGGCTTGATGCTACCCATGGAAGAATTAATCATCACTAATGGCGCGCTTGAAGCGCTGAACTTGTGCCTACAAGCTGTGACTGAGCCCGGCGATCTGGTCGCCATCGAAGCCCCTGCGTTTTACGCCTGCTTGCAGGTATTAGAGCGCCTCAAGCTCAAAGCGATTGAAATTCCGGTTCACCCTCGTGATGGTATCGATCTTGAGGTACTGGCCCAGACCTTGGATCGCCACCCGATCAAAGCCTGTTGGTGCATGACCAGTTTTCAGAACCCTATGGGGGCAACCATGCCCGAAGCCAAGAAGCGGCAATTGATGGAGTTGTTGCGTCAACATCAAGTGCCCCTGATCGAAGACGATGTGTATGCCGAATTGTATTACAGCTCCCAAGCGCCAAAACCTGCTAAAGCGTTCGACACCGATGGTTTGGTGATGCACTGCGGCTCGTTTGCCAAAAGCCTAGCGCCTGGCTATCGGATTGGCTGGGTCGCCGCAGGACGCTACGCGCAAAAAGTCGAGCGGCTCAAATTGATGACCTCGCTCTGCGCGTCAATGCCCGCCCAAGCAGCCATTGCCGACTACCTGCAACACGGCGGCTATGACCGCCATCTGCGTAAACTGCGCTACGCGCTGGAGGAGCAACAAGCCGCCATGCTCAGCGCCATCGTCCGCTACTTCCCGGCACAAACCCGGGTCAGCCAGCCCGCAGGCGGCTACTTTCTGTGGCTGGAACTGCCCGAGCAAATGGATTCGTTGAAGTTGTTTCAGATGGCCCTGGCCCAAGGCATCAGCATTGCCCCCGGGCCGATATTTTCACCGACCCAACGCTTTAATAACTGTATCCGCCTTAACTACGGCAGTCCTTGGAACGAGACAGCAGAGAAAGCCATGGAAACCCTGGGGCGAATTATTCGTTCGTTCTGAGCGAAAAGATAACGTATCCCCTGGCGGAGCCTAACCGCAGTTTTTTTGCCACCTATCCAGGTATTTTCGAAGAAAAACCACGAACTTCACATCTCAGGTATAACTTGCGACTGCTCACCTGACTGCGCTTCTGCGGCATGGATATCCGCCATGAATTCTTCGGCGGGAAGCGGATGCCCCAGCAGAAAACCTTGCAGTGAATCGCAGCCTAGACGAGTCAAAAAATTTTGCTGGACGTTGGTTTCAACCCCCTCGGCAACGATGCGAAGGCCCAGCGCCTGACCCACGGAGACGATGGCCGAGACAATAGCGGCGTCATCGCTGTCATGTTCCAAATCACGAACGAAGCCACGGTCGATCTTGATTTCATTGGCTGGCAGACGCTTAAGATACATCAAGCTGGAATAGCCGGTGCCGAAGTCATCAATGGACAAGTCAACGCCCATTCCCGCCAACTGTCGAAGCACCGTCATGCTCGCATCGGCGTCACTCATGGCCGTGCTTTCAGTGATTTCCAATGTCAGGCTATTGGCGGGCAACTGATGCAGTTCTAGCGCCGTGGCAACGCTACTGACTAAACCTGCATGGCAAAACTGCAGCGCAGAGAGGTTGACCGCGATCCGCCAATGGGTGTAGCCCTGCTGGTACCAGACACGCATCTGGCGACAGGCTTCGTTAAGTACCCAGTCGCCGATAGGGATGATCAAACCGGTTTTTTCTGCCAAGCCAATAAACTTGTCAGGCAACAGTAACCCTTGTTGTGGATGTTGCCAGCGCAATAGCGCTTCAGCCCCTATCGGCAGGCCCGTCAGCGCATCGAATTTAGGCTGGTAATACAGGCAAAACTGTTGCTCTTTAAGTCCGGTACGCAAGTCCTGCAGCAACTGCAATTGATTGCGCGCGTTGGTGTTCATTGAAACGTCGAAATAGCTGAAGCCGTTTTTTCCTGCCGCTTTAGCGTGGTACATCGCGGCATCGGCATTCATCAGCAACTCATGCTGCGTCTCACCGCTCCCGGTATATAAAGCAATGCCAATGCTCGCAGAAATTTGCACTGTGTTTTCGGCAACAATAAACGGTTGGCTCATCAAGGCAACCTGGCGGGAAGCGAATGCCGTGACGTCAGCGCGCTCGCCTAAGTCGACCAGCAACACGAACTCATCACCGCCGATACGCGCTAAGGTATTTTGGCTAGTGAGTTCCTTGCGCAGCCGTAATGCGACCTGGCGCAACAGCTGGTCACCAAGATAGTGGCCAAAGGCATCATTTATAGGTTTGAAGCCATCAAGGTCCATAAACATGAGTGCGAAGCTGCCGCCATGTTCATCAGCTTTGCGCATGGCCTGTTCAACACGTTCGGCCAGCAAAACGCGATTTGGCAAACCAGTCAGCGTGTCATGCAACGCCAAATGCGTCAGCTCTTGATTGGCCATGCTGAGCGAATCGGACAATACAGTGGTGCGCGCTTCCAGCCGCGCATCGAGAACCGACGTAAGCAGGGCGATGCTCAGCACCGCCAGGCTGGTGATCAGGACTAACATGTCCAGCCCGTTGAAGCGTAAGCCGGTGCCCACTGCGCCACAGAAACTACCCTCTGCAAAGGTGGCCGCAGCCATGCCGGTGTAATGCATGCCGACAATCGCCGCCCCCATAAACACTGCCGCTCCGGCGCGGATCAAGCGCACATAGGGAGCCTGCTGACGCAGACGAAAAGCGGTCCACAGCGCCGCCGCCGACGCACTAAAAGCAATAAGCAGTGAAAGGGTTACACGAAAAGGGTCGTAATCAATACCGGGCTGCATGCGCAATGCGGCCATCCCGCAATAATGCATGCCACTGATCCCGGCACCCATAATCAATGCGCCAAAACCCAGTTGCAGTAAGGGTAGCTGCGGTTGACTGACCAGCCAAAGGGCGAACCCGGAAGCGAGAATGGCAATTAACAACGACAACAGGGTAATTGGTATATCAAAACCTAATTCGATGGGCAGGTGAAACGCGAGCATCCCGATGAAATGCATCGACCACACGCCGGTGCCCATAGCCAATGCACCACCGCCTATCCACATGTAGGCGGCACGCCCTTTTGCCGTTGCAATCCGACCGGTCAGATCCAGCGCGGTATAAGAGGCCAATATCGCCACAAATACGGAGATCAAGACCAACGATGGTGTGTAGTTACCAATGAGCATGCGGCTTCTCGTGATCCGGGCGGATAACAATATTTTGCCCAAATAAAAGCTTAATAGTGTACTCAACTTGTACAAGAAGTCGCGGACTGTTTAGTTGAATCCGAAGCGTTGATTCAGTAAATAACTAAGGCATACCAGCCGCAAGGGCAATATTCCTGACCGTAAGATTGATTATCGGAGGGTCAATCCATTTTCCGCATCCCAGCCACCGCCCAACGCGGCGATTAATTGAACACTAGCAATAAGTCGACTTTGCAGGAGGGTCAGCACGCTTCTTTCATTACTTAACGCCGTGGTTTGCACCGTTACCACGTCCAGGTAGGCGATCAACCCAGCCTTGTACTGGTTATTGGTCAAGCGAAGTGACTCACGCGCCGCGTCTAACGCTTCGGCGCGCACCACCGCTTCGTCTTGATAGACCTTGAGCTTGACCAGATAGTTTTCGACTTCCTGAAAACCGTTCAGCACGGTTTGTCGGTATTGAGCCACGGTCTGATCGTAGACTGCCTCAGTGCGATCGACTTCAGCCGAACGTTGCCCACCGTCAAACAATGTGGTCGCCAGCTGGGGTCCGACCGACCAGAAGCGGTTCGGCAGACTGATCCAGTTGGCGAATGTGGAGCTGCTATAACCGCCGTTCATGCTCAAGCTCAAGTCGGGATAGTAAGCAGCTATTGCTACGCCAATATTAGCGTTAGCGGCCATCACTGACCGTTCCGCCGCCGCGATGTCGGGGCGTCGTTCAAGCAACCGGGAAGGCACTTGCAGCGGTATCTCCGGCAGTGCCGGAACTGAGGTGATGGCGGCCAGGCTGAAGTCTGCCGGAGCTTGTCCCATCAATACCGCAATGGCATTCTCGAACTGCGCGCGCTGCCAAATCAGGTCAATCAAGTCTGCTTGGGTACTTTTAAGCTGGGTCTGCGCCTGCGCGACCGCATCCTTCCCAGAAACACCATGACGGTATTGGTTTTGCGTAGTCGTCAATGAACGCTGGTAAGCCTCTACCGTGGCCTCAAGCAAGCGTTTCTGCTCATCGATTACCCGTAACTGCAAATAATTCTGCACCAGTTGCGATTGCAGGCTCAGACGCATAGATGCCAGATCAGCCAGACTGGCCTGAGCACTGGCCTGGTCGGCTTCCCTTATGCGGCGTAATTTTCCCCAGATATCGGCTTCCCAACTGACATTCAACTGAGCGTTATAAGTGTCCCGGATGCCACTGCTCGAACTGCTCAGGCTTGAGCTGCTGCTGCCAATTCCCTGACTAGAGCGGTTTTTAGTAGTGGTCAGACCAAGTGTCGGAAAAAAAGCACCGCGGGCGCTACGGACCAACGCTTGGGCTTGTCGATATTGAGCGTCATATTGCGCGACAGTCTGGTTGGAAGTATTGAGCTTTTCCACCAACCCGTTGAGTTGCTCATCGCCATAAACCTCCCACCATGCACCCCGCTTCAACGCGTCGTTAGGCGTTGCTTGACGCCAGCCCAGCGCCTGCTTGAATTGGACGGGCGTGGTCACAGTCGGTTTTTTATAGTCCGGCCCGACCGCGCAGGCACTAAGCAGCAGCACGCAAAGGCCGGTACCGAGCCAGTGCACGGGCCGCTGAAAAACGGAAGAGATGTGCAGGCGGTCGTTCATAACGGAGTTTCCAATGCGGCATCAGTACGCACGCCACGCCATTTATTGACGCGATGGCGAAGACGGTCGAGATAAAGGTAAACCACCGGGGTGGTGTAGAGGGTCAGTATCTGACTGAAGATCAGGCCACCGATAATGGTCAGGCCCAATGGATGACGCATTTCTGCTCCTTCAGCGCTGCTCAGCAATAAAGGCACTGCCCCGAGAATCGCCGCTAACGTAGTCATCAATATCGGTCGCAGCCGTTGCAAGCAAGCGCTGCGGATCGAGTCCATCGGGCTCATGCCTTGGTCACGCTCCAGTTGCAGCGCCAAATCGATCATCAGAATGGCGTTTTTCTTCACCACGCCGATCAACAAAAACAGGCCCAGCAACGAGATCAGGCTGAATTGGCCGCCCACCATGTAGATGGTAAGCAAGGCACCCACTCCGGCTGACGGCAGGGTCGAAAGAATAGTCAGGGGGTGAATATAGCTTTCATAGAGAATGCCCAGCACCAGATACACCACCGCTAACGCGCCCAGAATCATGAACGGTTGAGTTTTTTGGGCAGCGGCGAAAGCGTCTGCGGTACCCGCCATTTTCGCGATAACGTCGGTCGGCAAGCCAATTTTGGCCACGGCCCGCTCAACGGCTGCGGAGGCTTGGGTAAGGGTGGCACCGTCTGCCAGATCAAAGGATATATCCTCAGAAGCGAACTGCCCGTCGTGCGTCACTCGGGAGTCCGCCAAGCTGCGTTCGTAGTGAGCAATGCTCGACAACGGAACTCGGGCGCCCGAGGCGGTAATCACCTGCACTTGATCTAGCGTTATTGGGTCTTGAGCGAATTTAGGGTTGACCTCCATGACCACTTCGTACTGGTTGAGGCTGTCGTAAATAGTGGAGATTTGCCGCTGGCTGTAAGCGTTATTCAACACCGCCGTCACCATCTTCATATCAATGCCCAAGCGCTTGGCAGTGTCGCGGTCAATCTGCAGCGTTACTTGTTGCGCCCCCCGGCCTTCGCGACCGTCGATCGCGGTAAGTTCTGGCACCGACTTGAGTGCTTCGAGCACCTTCGGATACCACAAGCGCAGGCTAGCCAGGTCACCGCTCTGCAGGAGGTATTGATATTGCGAGGTAGTTTGCTCACGGCCGCCACCAAACTGCAGATCCTGGTCGGCTTGAAGGAATAACCTTCCTCCAGGCACCAGCGGCATATTCTTGCGCAAACGATCGATGACCTTATCAGCGGCCAACTTGCGCTCCGCGATTGGCTTGAGGCGCACGATAATCGTGGCGTTGCTGGTGCCTCCGTTGCCACCGACAAACCCCGCTACGCTGTCGACAGCTGGATCAGCGAGCACGGCGCGCCGGAAAATTTCCATTTTCGGCTGCATCACCGCGAACGACAGGCCGTCATCGCCTCGTATGAAACCGATCAATTGACCCGTGTCCTGTTGAGGCATGAAGGTTTTGGGCACCACGACGTAGAGCGCGAAGTTGACACCGATAGTGACAAACAAGCTCAACAGCGTCAGCCGGGGATGCCGTAATACCCAGCCAAGGGAGCGATCGTAACCCACGATCATCCGGTCATTTAGCCCACGACTCCAGCGCTGCAAGGCGTTTTCTGTTGCCGGGTTGTGCGGCTTTAGCCAGCGTGCGCACAGCATCGGCGTCAGGGTTAAAGACACCAACAGCGAAACGATGATTGACGCCGCCAAGGTGATGGAAAATTCGCGGAACAGGCTGGCAATGATTCCACCCATGAACAGGATGGAAAGGAAAACCGCCACCAACGACACGTTCATCGACAGCAATGTAAAACCGACCTCTTTGGCGCCGAGGTACGCTGCCTCCATCGGCCGTATGCCTCGGTCGATGTGCCGGGAGATGTTTTCCAACACCACAATAGCGTCATCCACCACCAGCCCTGTGGCGAGAATCAGCGCCATCAGCGACAGGTTGTTTAGCGAGAAACCATACAAATACATGATGGCGAAGGTACCCACCAAGGACACCGGTACCGCCAAGGTTGGAATGAGTGAAGCGCGGAAGTTTCCGAGAAAAAAGAACACCACTAGAATCACTAATACTACCGCGATCAATAGCGTGGTTTCGGCTTCATGCAGCGTTGCCTTGATCACGGGCGAGCGATCCATGGCCAAGTCCAGTTTGACGCTGGCCGGAAGCACCGCTTGCAAAGCCGGAAGCTGCGCCTTTATTCGCGCTACAGTCTCGATGATGTTGGCGCCCGCCTGGCGATTGATGACCAGCAAAACCGCTTGTTTGTCATTGAAAAACCCACTGTTGTAACGGTCCTCCACTGCGTCGGTGACTTTAGCGACATGGCTCAGACGCAACGCCGCACCGTTCTGGTAGCGGATGATAAGCGGTGCGTAATCTTTGGCTTTCTCTAGTTGATCATTGGCCTGAATCTGCCAATTGTGGTCGGCGTCTTCTATTGATCCTTTGGGTTTACGGACATTGGCAGCGGCGATGGTGGTGCGTACATCGTCCAGCGACACGCCATATTGACTGAGTAACTGTGGCTCTAACTCAATGCGAACCGCTGGCAAAGAACTGCCACCAATTTGCACCTCACCGACGCCGGTCACTTGCGACAGGCTCTGCGAGAGGATGGTCGACGCCAAATCGTACAGTTCGCCCTTTTCCAGCACATCCGACGTCAACGACAAGACCATGACCGGCGCTTGGGAAGGATTGATCTTTTTATAGGTCGGCATACTGCGCATACCGCTGGGCAGCAGGTTGCGCGCTGCGTTGATAGCGGCTTGAACTTCCCGCGCCGCGCCATTGATGTCGCGGTCCAAGTCAAACTGCAAAATCACCCGTGTGGAGCCTAGACTTGAACGACTGCTCATGGTGGCGATGCCGGGGATAGTACCCAGCGAACGTTCTAACGGCGTGGCCACGGTCGAGGCCATGACTTCTGGGCTGGCACCCGGCAAGTTGGCCGAGACGACGATTACCGGGAAGTCCATGTTCGGCAATGACGACACAGGCAGTAGATTAAACGCAACGCTGCCCAGCAGGATGATCGCCAAGCTCAGTAGCATGGTCGCCACCGGTCGACGAATGAACGGCCCCGACAGGTTCATACCTTGGCTTGTTCCAAGTCGGCCGCGGTGTCCGGTTTATGGTTCCAGCGCCGACCTAACCGGTCGAAGTATAGATAAATAACTGGCGTCGTAAACAGCGTCAATACTTGACTCACCATCAACCCGCCGACCATCACCAGACCCAACGGCTGACGCAGCTCTGCGCCAGAGCCGCTCGCCAGCATCAATGGCACCGCACCGAACAACGCCGCCAATGTCGTCATCAAAATGGGCCGAAAACGCAACAGCGCCGCTTCGTATATCGCGGTTTCCGGAGCAATGCCACGATTACGTTCAGCGTCGAGCGCAAAGTCAATCATCATGATGGCGTTTTTCTTTACGATGCCAATCAATAGAATAATCCCGATGATCGCGATCATCCCTAAATCATTGCCGCTGATCAACAAGGCCAACAACGCACCGACCGCCGCAGACGGCAAGGTTGAAAGAATGGTAATCGGGTGGATATAACTTTCGTATAGCACGCCCAGTACGATGTACATGGTCACCACCGCCGCCAATATCAGCAGCAACGTACTCGACAGTGAGGCCTCAAACGCCTGTGCTGCGCCTTGGAATTCGGTTTGCACACCTATCGGCATGCCAATGTCCTTCTGGACCTGGTTGATCACTTCAACCGCTTTGCCCAGCGCTACCCCCGGCGCCAAATTGAAAGACATCATGACGGCCGGAAACTGACCAATGTGGGCGATAGCCAGCTGCCCCTGCCGCTGCTCAATCCGCGCCAGACTCGATAGTTTGATCTGAGTACCCGCCGCGGTTTTGACATGAACCTGCTCCAGCGCCAGAGGACCAAGGTCAACCCCTACTGCCGCCTGCAGTACCACACGGTACTGGCTGGCCTGAGTGTAGATGGTAGAAATCTGTCGCTGACCGAACGCGTCGTACAGCGCATCGGTGATGTTGGCTACGCTGACACCGACTCGACTGGCTGCATCGCGATCGATGACCAGATATACCTGCAACCCTTTATCCTGCAAGTCACTGGCGACATCCTTTAATTCCGGACGTTGAATCAAGGCATCCACCAGCTTGCCGCTCCACAGCGATAACAGGGCCGCGTCAGGTGACGACATGCTGAATTGATATTGTGTGCGACTGACCCGGTCTTCAACCGTCAAGTCTTGCACCGGCTGAAGGAACAGTCGGATATCAGATATTTTTTCAAGCTCGGGTTGTAAACGCCGAATGATTTGCGTCGCGCTCACGCTGCGTTCGCTATGCGGCTTTAAATTGATCAGCATGCGCCCGCTGTTTAAGGTGGCGTTGTCGCCGTCGACACCGATGTAAGACGAGAGGCTCTCCACCGCCGGATCTTGCAAAACGATGGTCGCCAGCGACTGTTGACGCTCACTCATGGCAGCAAACGATACCGACTGCGGCGCTTCAGAAATACCCTGAATGACCCCGGTGTCCTGCACTGGAAAGAAGCCCTTGGGCACGATCATGTACAGAAACACTGTTAGCCCTAATGTGGCGACGGCCACCAGTAATGTCAGTGGTTGATGTTTTAGTACCCAGCGCAACTTGCGTCCATACGCAGCTATCAGCCAATCGATCCAGACACCGCTGGCCCGGTAGAAACGCCCCTGATCCTCTAATTTTGGTTCACGCTTGAGCAATCGCGCGCACATCATTGGTGTCAGCGTCAGCGAAACGAACAGCGAAATCAGAATCGCGACGGCCAAGGTGATCGCAAACTCACGGAACAATCGCCCAACCACATCAGCCATGAACAGCAATGGAATTAACACTGCTATTAGCGAAATGGTCAGCGACACCAGAGTAAAACCAATTTGCCGCGCACCTTTGAGCGCCGCTTGAAACGGTGTATCGCCCTCTTCAATATGCCGCGAGATGTTCTCCAACATAACAATGGCATCATCCACCACAAAACCAGTGGCGATGGTCATCGCCATCAATGTCAGGTTGTTGACCGAGAAACCTGCTAGGTACATCACACCAAAGGTCCCAACCAGCGAGAGTGGGACTGCAATCGACGGGATAATCGTGGCGCTGAGTCTGCGCAGGAAAAGGAAGGTTACCAGTACCACAAGGATGATTGAGATCAGCAATTCATGCTGCACATCGTTTACCGAGGCGCGAATCGTCTGGGTGCGGTCGGTAAGTACGGTAACGTCTAATCCGGCAGGCAAATTATCGGTGATGCTCGGCAGCAGCGCCTTAATCCGATCAACCACCTGAATCACGTTCGCACCGGGCTGGCGTTGAATATTCAGCAGCACCGCCTGGTTTTCGTTGGCCCACGCAGCCAGCCGATCATTTTCCGCACCGTCGACGATTTCGGCTACATCCTTGAGACGCAAGGGTGCGCCGTTTTTGTAGGCCAGAATCAGGTCAGCGTATTCCTGAGCTGACTTCAACTGGTCGTTGGCATCAAGTGTAGAAACCCGAGTCGGGCCGTCGAAGCTTCCTTTAGGCTGGTTGACGTTAGACGCAGTGATCAGCGTGCGCACATCGGCCAAGTTCAATCCATTAGCGGCCAACGCGTCGGGATTGACCTTGATTCGTACTGCCTGACGTTGGCCGCCAGCGATGCTGACCAGACCCACGCCACTGATCTGCGAGATTTTTTGCGCCATGCGTGTATCAACAAGATCGTTAAGCTTGGGCAGGGGCATTGTTTTCGAAGTAATGGCCAACGTTAGCACTGGCGTATCGGCCGGGTTTACCTTGTTGTAAACAGGAGGAGCGGGCAAATCAGTTGGCAGTAAGTTGGTGGCGCCGTTGATGGCTGCCTGCACTTCCTGCTCGGCGACGTCCATGTTCAGGTCCAGGCTAAACCGTAGAGTTATAACCGAAGCTCCCCCCGAACTGGTGGAGGCCATCTGCGTGAGGCCGGGCATTTGTCCGAACTGCCGCTCCAACGGTGCAGTGACGGCACTGGTCATGACTTCAGGGCTCGCGCCGGGATATAGCGTCAAGACCCGAATCGTCGGGTAATCCACTTGTGGCAATGCTGAGACCGGCATCAGGGTATAAGCAATCAAACCGGCTAACACAATAGCCAACATGCTCAGGGTGGTTGTTACCGGACGCAGGATGAACAACCGTGAGATGTTCATACGCTGCCTTTGCCCGCCTTGGCAGCCTCGCCAGCCTTGGTAGACTCACTGGAGTCCTGGGGCGGTTTGCCCCGTAGATTCTGGTCTGTAGTGGCGGGCACGTCTTTGCTATCGTTCACCACTTCAACGTCACTACCATCACGCAAGCGGTCAGTGCCCTCCAGCACTACACGCTCGCCTGCGACCAAACCGCTGGTGATAACTGTGGAAGACTCATCGCTGGCGCCAGCTACAAGCTGACGAACCTTGACCTTTTTGTCGCCGTCCATCACGTAGACGAAGGTGCCATTCGTGCCAAATTGAACGGCTGCTGAAGGCACCAGGACCGCATGTTTAAGCGTGTCGGCATGCAAACGCACATTAACGAATTGATTCGGGAACAGCGCCTCGTCCTGGTTTTCAAAGCGCGCCTTGAATTTCAGCGTGCCAGTGGCGACGTCGATCTGGTTGTCCAGGCTGGCCAATACACCGCTGGCTTGCAGCTTCACGTCGCCCCGATCCCACGCCTCTACAGGCAATTTGTCACCACTGTGATAGCGGCTGATTACCGCTGAAAGGTCTTTCTCCGGCAGGGTAAAAACCACCGTGATCGGTTTGGTCTGGGTAATAATCAGCAACGCCGTGGTGTCGTTGGCAGCAACAAGGTTGCCGACGTCTAATTGCTTCAAGCCCACCCGGCCGTTGATTGGCGCTCGGATTCTGGTGAATTCAAGATTGAGTTTAGCGTCGCCTACAGCGGCCTGATTCGTCTTTATCGTGCCCACATATTGATTGACAAGAGATGCAGCAGTATCCAGCGTCTGCTTGGCAATGCTGTCTTCGGCGTACAGGTCTCGATAGCGCTCAAGATCAACCTGCGCATTTTTTAACAACGCCTGGTTGGTCAGTAACGTGCCTTGAGCCTGCTCCAAAAGGATTTGATAACTGCGGGGGTCTATTTCAGCCAACAAGTCTCCGGCCTTGACCATCTGTCCTTCTTGAAAGTTGATCTTGACCAATGCTCCTGCCACGCGACTACGCACGTTGACGGTGTTCATTGCCGTCACGGTGCCCAATGCTTTATAGAGGATAGGGAAATCGCCATAAGTTGCCGCTGCCACCCGGACAGGAACCGGTCCGGTTGCTCCACCAAAACCCGGCCTCGGCGCCCCGCTCTTAGTCCCACCGCCTCCGCCTTTTTGGCGGGTTGCAGTAGAAGTACCTTTATCATCGCCACCTCGCTGCAATCCGTTAGACGGCCAGAATTTCCAGCACAGGCCGATGATGACCAATAGGACTAACAGGCTAATCAGCCAACGACGGGAACTGCGGGGGCCAGACGATTGCATGAATAATCAACCATTGTGCGCGGCGGCTTCATTGAGAGGCAGAACAATAAGCATTGTGGGATGAGAAGCAAAGGGCCTTTACCGGCTATTTACTTAGCACTTACTTTCTATAAGGCCCTGAAGCATAAATAAAAAACGGCCCGAACTAGTCCAGGCCGTTAATGTTTTACAACTTGTTACTTCAGTACAGCTAAGGCGGCATCGTAATTCGGCTCTTGGCCAATTTCCGGGACCAGCTCGCTGTGCAGCACTTTGTCATTTTCGTCGAGTACGACCACTGCCCGTGCCGTCAGACCGGACAAGGGACCTTCGGCTATCGCCACACCGTAGTTCTCGATGAATTCACGACCGCGCATAGTCGAAAGATTTTGCACATTTTCGAGACCCTCAGCGCCACAGAAACGGGCTTGAGCGAACGGCAGGTCGGCAGAAATACACAGGACAACAGCGTTAGTCAGCTCATTGGCTTGCGCGTTGAATTTGCGTACGGAAGTGGCGCAGGTCGGAGTGTCGATGCTTGGAAAAATATTCAGTATTTTGCGCTTGCCGGCGAAGGTAGCCAAGGTCACGTCAGCCAGGTTACCCGCAACCAGCGAGAACGCAGGAGCTGCGCTTCCGACGGCTGGTAGTTCGCCTCTGACCTGGATAGGGTTGCCTCTATGAGTCACTTGAGCCATGAACTGAGTCCTTTTGAACGGTTTTGGAAGAGCCAGAAGTTAAACACGAAAGTGCTTAGCGACCTATTGGGATGAATGCTTTTTGTTTGACAGATTATGCTGAGCACAAAGCTCCACCAGCCAGTCAATGAACACGCGCACCCGCCGTGACATTTGCTGATGCGGCGGGTACAAGGCCATCAGCGCCATGGTGGGAGGCCGATATGCGCCAAGCACCTCCAGCAATGCCCCACTGCGCAGTTGCTCAACAATGTGATAGTGCGGCGTCTGCATTAAACCGTATCCGGCTTCGCAGGCAGCAAGGTAGCCGTCCGCACTGTTGATTGAAAGTGCCCGGGGCAGGCTTACTTCATGGACCTCACTCCCCAGTTGAAATTCCAGTCCGTAGCGTTTGCCGGAATTGGCAGAAAAGTACTCGATGACTTGATGCCCCTGAAGATCTTCCAAGCTTTTTGGCATGCCCACGCGCGCTAAATACTCCCGACTGGCGCAAGTGATTTGCGGAATATGGGCCAACAATCGAGCAACCAATGAGTCGTCAAGGGATGGTCCGATACGCACCACACAATCCACCCCTTCCCTAATTAGCTTGACCGGACGGTCACTCATTCCGATTTCCAGCTCAAGTTGAGGGTAGCGGGCAGTAAATTTGGGCAGTGCGGGCAAAATAATCAAGCGGCCGAAGCCTACCGGGATATCAATACGTAGCGTGCCTTTAGGCTCGACCTGATTGGACGCAAATATCGCTTCGGTGTCCTCAAGATCTGTGAGCAAACTCGTGCAGCGCTGGTAATAAGCCTCTCCGTCCAGGGTCGGTTTGACTTGGCGTGTCGTGCGTTGGAGCAATTGAACGCCCAAATGCGCTTCCAGCTGCTTGACCAAAATCGTTGCCGACGCGCGGGGTATATGCAAGCTGTCGGCCGCCTTGGCAAAACCGCCTAGCTCGACGATACGGGTAAAAACGCGCATCGCGTTAAATCGGTCCATTCGTACAGCCTACTGATTGATTGATGATTCATTATTTAGTTTTTCTAAACAGTGAAAGCATTTTTAGCCGGTTTATCCCTGCTCTGTCGAGGGTAACAATAGGGCTATCTTTTAACGAGCAGGAGTGATCAATGCAAACTCGTCAACTCGGAACAAACGGTCCTCACGTTTCTGCCATCGGCCTCGGCTGCATGGGCATGACCGATTTTTACACCACCGGCACCGATTCTAAAGAAGCCCTGGCGACACTACACAGGGCCCTGGAGTTAGGAATTAATCTGCTGGACACGGCGGACATGTATGGTCCGTTCACCAATGAAGAGCTGATCGGTAAAGCGATACGTGGCAAACGCGACCAAGTGTTCATCGCCAGCAAGTTCGGTTTTGTTCGAGACTTAGGGGACCCTACTGCCAGGGGCGTGAACGGTAGCCCTGAATACATCCGTAGCGCTATCGATGGGACGCTAAAGCGCTTGGGCATCGAAACACTGGATTTGTACTACCAACATCGAATCGACCCACAAATCTCGGTTGAAGAATCCGTTGGTGCCATGGCCGATTTGGTCAAAGCCGGCAAGGTGCGTTTCCTAGGGTTGAGTGAAGCCAGCGCCAGTACCCTGGAGCGCGCGCACAAGTTGCATCCAATCAGCGCGTTACAGACTGAGTATTCGTTGTGGAGCCGCGACCCTGAAGAAAACGGCAGCCTCGAAGCCTGCCGCCGTCTGGGTATTGCCTTTGTACCCTACAGCCCGTTAGGACGTGGTTTTCTGACAGGCACATTGAAAAGTCCGAACGACTTCGCAGCCGATGACTACCGTCGTTCCAGCCCTCGCTTTTTAGGCGAAAACTTCGGCAAAAATCTGCTATTAGTCGAGAAGGTTCAGAAGTTGGCGTCAGACAAGGGCGTGACAGCGGGACAACTGGCGTTGGCGTGGGTGCTGGCGCAGGGCAATGATGTAATCCCGATTCCGGGCACCAAGCAACGACGATACCTGGAAGAAAATGTCGCGGCGCTGGACATCAAACTAAGTTCAGGGGAGCTGCAAGCGCTCAAGGATTTGTTTCCGGTCGAGGCCATTGCCGGCAAACGGTACACAGATACGTCCTTGAAGCTGGTGAATCAGTGATATTGCGTGCATCGCTTCGCGAATGAATTTGGCGCTTCCGGGTCGTGGTTGATCTGAAATTTATGCTGCTAGTCCCCACTATTTCGTTGGCAAGCCAACTCCCCATTGACAAAGATCCTTTGGGAGCAGGCTTGCCAGCGAATGCAACCACTCGGTGCAACGCCGCCTAGAAATCACGCTTGTAGAAGATATCCAGCGAACTGGCAATGCCACTGGCGGCTTCAAGGTATACCTTCTTACTTAATGTATAACGTAGCGCAATAGTGTTGGCCGGATCGAATACGCCAACCCCATAACGCAGGCTTATTTTGTCAGTGATTTTGCCGCTGGCGACCACGCTGGTAGTGGTACCACTGCCGGCAGTGTCCAGTTCAAAATTCTTGATGCCCAAATTTTTAGCCAATGCGCCGGTTGTGGAAGAACTTCCCGCCAACCCCAATGCCAGCGCTGCCTGGGCCATCATATTGCTGTCTGCACCAGTGGTGGTAAGCGGGTGACCCAGAACCAGGTAAGAAAGAGCCTGTTCTTGAGTCATGGCCGGTTCTGAGAAAACCACGGTAGTCGGCTGTTCTGCACTCCCCGTCAAGCGAATGCCCGCAATCACGTCATCGATCTGACGGACCGCTTCGATGTCCAGATAAGGCTGATCGATAGGCCCAGCGAACAACAGCCGGGCCTTACGAATAATCAAGCGCTGCCCATAAGCCCGATAACGGCCATCGTTGAGATTGAGTTCACCACGGGTGTCGAGGTTGTCGCCTATGTGGACATGCCCTGCCAGATTGGCGGTTAGCCCGAATCCGGTAAAGCTGAGCATTTCCTCGCCGACTGTTACGTCGATATCCATAGCCATCGCCAAAGATGGCTGCTTCGGCTGAGTGGAATCAATCGCTTGTTGGCCTATGATGACCACATCACCCGAAAGTTTGACCGTCGATGGTGGTAATTCCCGGACAGTGATCGAGCCTTTGGGAATCAGCACTTTGCCGGAGATCGCTAGCTTGTCCCCCTTCATTGAAATATGCAGGTCCGGCGCCACGTCAAGTTCGGCATACGGCTCTACCGTTACTGGCAAGTGCGTGCCCTTGAGATTGACGTCCACCGCCAGCGCCTCGCCCCATGCGACCTGTCCGTTCAAGCTGCCCCGCCCAGTGTTGCCGCTGCTCCAACTGCCGTTCAAGCGCACACTTTCTCCTGAGATCAACGCTTGGATTTTTAAGTCCTGCACAGTAAGCGGCAACTCCGGGCCTGAGGCTTGGCCGTCGCTAAGGGTGATCTCGCCGCTCACCTGGGGCGCCAATAGACTACCCGATACATGCCCGCTTCCGTTAAGACGACCGGTTAGCTTTTCGACCATTGGCACGAACGGGCGGGCGATAGAAATATCAAGCCCACGGAGGTCGAAGTTGCCCGTTATGGGTCTGCTTTTCGCCAGCGGATCAATCTGTGCCGTCATCGATAACGTACCCAATTTGCCGCCACGAAAGTCCAACCGTGAGTCGATGCGCTTGGGAGTTAAAGTGCTTGAGAGCTTGAGACTTTCATAGGGAAAATCCAGCCATTGGTCTTTTTCCAGGAGACGTAGCCTACCGCCGTTGGCGTCCACCGAGATTTTTCCGTTAGGACCGGACGCAGGCAAATCAATTTGCACGTCGGCGTTCAACGAGCCTTCCCAGGCAAAATCCTTGGGAAACCATTGGGCCAGGCTGTCGAGAGGAAACTGCTTGAGGTGATAACGAAGCCGTGGCTCCGGCATCAACCGCTGATCTTCACCGCACAGGCTCGCAGCACCTGATATCCAGCAATGTGCACCGAAATTGATTTTGCCGTCCGCCAGACGTTCAAGCTTGGCGGGTTGCTGCAAGCGCCAGTCCTGGCCACCGGTCTGAACCTCGCCACTGGCCAAGCGGCCGCGCCAGTTACCTTTATCCAGGCTACCATCGCTAACCAAGGCCAATTTCAGCAACGGACCTTTCAGGCTGACCTGCATATTTTGACGCTTGATATCGCCCTGGCCAGTGACGATCAAGGTCCCCAGCTGGGTATCGCCAAACCGAATTCCGGCGACATTCGAATCTAGAAACCCGCGCTGTGTGCTGTCCAGTTTCGCGTCAAGGGTCAATGTTTTTAAGTGGTTATTGCCCATCACCAACTGCCCACCCGTCAACGATATCTGGCCTTGGGGTGATTGCAAGCTGCCAGCCAGATTCACACTCCCCTTGAGTTGCCCCTGCAATTGCGGCCAAAGTTGGGACAGATGCGGCAGATTAATGTTTAGGTGACCGAGCAACTTCTGTTGCACGCTGCCGTTACCCTGAACTCGATTATCACCGAGGCGGATATCCAACGCGCTGACGGTCCACTTATCTCCTGCGCCGTCTGCTTTGGCTTGAAGAACAGCCGGCTGGCCTCTTAGCTTACCTTTCAAATCCAGGTCGGCAGTTAGGGTCAGTTTTTGGTTTCTGAACTCGCCTTCACTGCGCAGAGGTCCGGCCAGGTTGCCTGGAAGCTCTGCCAACCAATACGCCGGGTTGATTGCGCTTAAGTCCAACGCAGTGTCCCAGCCAATACCGTCTGCGAATTGCAGAGTCAAATGACCGCTGGCCTTACCCTGACCTGCACTCAATTCAAGCTGCGGCAAAAACACCTGTTTGAGATCACCACTGAACGGACTGCTCAAGGTGAAGGCCCCCGCTGGACCGTCGAGCGTCGAGTTGAAATTCCCCAAGTACCTGCCATCACTGTAAGACACTTCACCTGCAAAGGTACGCACCGACACTTGAGGTTCAGCAACGGCTGGGTAAAGACGGTGCCAGGGGAAACTCAGCCATTCGATTTTCGCATCGGCGCTTAAACCTTGCTGCCAGGCGAGCCTGCCACTGAGCCTCATTGATTGATCGGAGCCGGCCGTCAGGTCGATAGCCGCAATATCAGCACCCTGAGCGTCGACGCGCCCTTTAACCATCAGCGCGACCGGGCTTTTTTCCGCAGGCAGGCTGGCATTGCCAGTGACTTGATAACCGTCTTTCAGATTACCTCCGGCAATTAGCACAAGCTGGTTGAGTTGCAGCGTGTCGGGCAGATCGGCAGCCGCCTTGAAACTTTCAGCAGTAATCTTCACCTGTGCGGGCAGGTTTTCTACCAACGGTTGCAGTCGCCCGGCCAATTCACCTTGGAGATAGCCTGCACTGTCGGCGTTAAAGTGGAGAGTCTTCAGTAAATCGCCCTGAATGTTCAAGGCCAGGGTCCACGGCACATTGCCAGGAGCCGGCAATTTCAATTGACCTAGGGCGGTCAATGGCCAGTCGCCGTTCGGTTGCAACACACCAGAAAGATCCAGAACAAGATCGTCTCGTTGCAAATGCGCAGTACCGATCTGCACGCCCAGGGATGTCCATTGCGCCGTCAATTGCAGGTCTTTCAATTGCTCGCTGCCGTTGAGCGACAGGCTATCAATTCGCACATCGCCCAACCGAATCGCCAACGGTAGTTTTATGGTAGGTAGCGTTATTGGACCACTGTTCTGTTCAGGCACAGGCGGAAACTGCAAACTGATTCGATGAGCCCACACTTGATCGAGACAGAGGGTCATGGTCATTAGGCACGACGGCGACCAAACAAATACCGCAGAGTCGACTTCAACCTGGTTATCACCCTGAACCCAGCGCAGCCGATCAGCCCGCCATTCTCCAGCCAGGCGCCCATTGAAGTTGTCGACCTGCAATCCGGGAACCTGCCCAAGCGCCCAACGACTGCCAGCATCGGTAGCGAGAATCGCATACAGCCCGAGAACCAGAATGGCTAATACAGTAAAAAAACCGGTCAGGCTGATAACGGCAATCTTCGTTGCCCGTTTCACAGCTCGGGCCCCATGGAAAAGTGCAAACGAATCCCGCCGTTATCATCCAGAGCGTGGGCGAGATCAAGGCGCAAAGGCCCTACCGGGGACACCCACCGAATGCCAACGCCAATACCCGTTTTCAAGCTGGGAAGTTGCAAAGAGTTGATCGCATTACCCTGATCGATAAACGTCGCAATTCGCCACTTTTCAGCAATGGAATACTGGTACTCAACGCTGCCTGCCACCATGTACCGGCCCCCTACCCGATCGCCGTTGGAGTTGGTAGGCGAAAGGGTCTGATAATCGTAACCCCGCACGCTTTGATCGCCACCGGCGAAGAACCTTAGGGACGGCGGAATCGACTTATAACCGTTGGTGACATTACCGCCCAATTGAATACGGCCTAAAAAGCGATGATTTTGAAACACAGTGGTAAGGCCCTTAAGTAAAACGTTGCCATGAAACAGGTTGGTATCGGACCCGAGCCCTTCTTTAGCAACTTGAGCATCTAATTGCAGACGATAGCCATTGTGAGGATCAATCCGGTTATCGCTGCGCAAAAATGAATAACTAACACCGGGCATGAGTAACGTGCTTAGGCCCGCGTCGTCGCCCAGACGGTAATCCTCGCGCTGCCACTTCAATGAAAGCACCCGCTCCCAACCGCTGGGCAATTTACTGTGCCATTCCGGCCCGATTGTGAGCAGCTTACTGAGGCTGTCGCTGCCAGCGATCTCCTCATACTGATACCCGCCAGCAAAACGAAGCTTGTCCGTCAGTGGCGGGTCTAGGGGGATGTCGTACCACAGACCGACGTTTTGCTTGGGCGCAGACAGTTCCATGTCGGCACCGTAGCTGTCACCTTGGGAGTTAACCCAATGCCTTGTCCAATTAGCCTTGCCACGCACACCGACATCGGTGGAGTAACCAATACCCAAGCCCACCGTGCGGGGTTTGCGTGTCTCCAACTGGACCGAAACCGGAATCACTTGGGCCACCGCGGCCGTGGGTGCGGCGTCGACGCGCACGCCTTCAAAGTATCCGCTGGACTGCAGGTTTTGGTTAAGTTCGGCGATTAGTTCTGAGTCATAAGGGCTGTCGGCTTTAAAGGGCACCATCCGTTGCATCAAATCGTCGTCGAACGGTGCATCGCCGGTGAAGCTAACCTTACCCAAGTCATAGCGTGGCCCGCTGTCGAAAACCAATTCGATATCAGCAATCCCTGCTTTTGGGTCGATGGCCAAACGCTGTTGGGTGAAATGCCCACTGAAAAACCCATAACGCGAGGCCTGATTTTGAATCAGTCGCTTGGCGTCTTCATAATGGCCGTGGTTGAGCACTGCGCCGGGTTTCAGAACGTCGCTTGATGGGATGCGAAACTCTTTAAGCGTTGACGCCGGGCCGTCTACGCGTACCGTAACCGTGCGCAAACGCACAGGCTCACCGGACTCAATGTTGATAACAAGCCGCAGGTCTTTGTCTTTCCCGGGTTCTACTTCACTGTCGATGTGAGCTTGGTAATAACCCAAGGCTTGTGCGGCTTTCAGTGCCTGCTCCTCGGCACCTACGCTAAAACGCCTTAGCGCTTCTATATCGCGCTCGCCGAGGCTGCCCACATACCCTTCGACGTTGGCTTTGAGTTCGGCATTGGAGGGCTTGATCCTGACATCCAATTGCGTTTGGGCGAGCGCCGCAAAACTGCTGAGCTGGACAGTACATAACAGAAATAAGCCGCGAGTAAATCTTCCGTGAAACTTCATAGGTGCGAATGCTATCACGAGCTGCGAAAGCCACTAGAACGCGCCGGACCAAACAAGTTTCAAGCTGTTACGCCGGAGCATTGAGCAAAGTATGTGGGCTAGGGTGAAAAAAAACATGCTCGCGGATCGGTCCTACTGCAATCTCTCCGATTTCCTCATAACCCTGTCGCTTATAGAACTCTAAATAACGAGGATTTCCGGTGTCGAGGACGACCCCTTCAGACGTTTCATCCACAGCGCACCACTGGTGCAGTGCCTCAAGCAACTGCTCGCCGAAATGCCGGCCTTGAAATTGTGGGTGAATACCGAGCAACGGTAGTACGTGGACTGCTTCGGAAGGCAAACACGCTAAAACAGCCTGGTGATACGCCAAATAACGCTGAGTGCAACGAAAACCGGTACTAAGCACCATACGCAGGCGCCATGCCCAGCTCTCGGTGATGCCCAAACGTCGTTGCGGAGGTGCAATTAGGGCAATGCCGATCAGCCGATCCTCGACAAACAATCCGAGCGCGGGCAACTCTTGGAAGAAATGCTGTTTAACCAATTCCCGAACGGTAGCCCTAACTCGGTGCTCATAGCCTGGGCGCTCTGATTCAAACAGATAGCCAAAGCTTGGTTCGTGCCGATAGGCGTGATAAAGCAGTGAACGCGCTTCGCGTGAATAACCGCTGTCTAGCGAACGTACCTCGGCCACAGCCGTTAAGGTGTCAGGCATTTAATAAACCTCGTAGATACAGCGCAATTGGAACGGCAGCGTTCTATACACAGATTTGGGGTAAACCACTGGATAGCCGTTCATACAATATTTTCATTCCATTATCGGACCCTAGCAGTCGATCCGATAAACCGCCACGCTGGCCGAGACCCGATAGGTCGGCTAGCATCGTTTTTTTGTTTTGTCAGGATTGCCCGCCCATGAAAATCGTTTCATTCAATATTAACGGCCTGCGCGCGAGGCCTCATCAGTTGGCGGCACTGATTGAAAAACATCAGCCAGATGTCATCGGTTTGCAGGAAACCAAAGTATCTGATGAGCAATTCCCTCACGCCGAGATTGAGGCGTTGGGCTATCACGTGCACTTCCATGGACAGAAAGGTCACTACGGTGTCGCTTTGCTCTCGCGTCAAGCGCCGTTGACCCTGCACAAGGGTTTCCATTCCGATGATGATGAGGCTCAGAAACGTTTTATCTGGGGTACGTTCGCCGACGCCAAAGGTGAACCTGTGACCATTATGAACGGCTACTTTCCGCAAGGCGAAAGTCGTGACCACCCGACTAAATTTCCGGCCAAAGCCCGCTTTTACAATGATTTACAGCTGCTGTTGGAAACTCAGTTTCAAAATCATCAGCCGGTGGTAGTGATGGGTGATATTAATATTTCCCCGGAAGACAGCGACATCGGTATCGGTCCAGACAACGTCAAGCGCTGGTTGAAAACCGGCAAGTGCAGCTTCTTGCCCGAAGAGCGTGAATGGTTGATGCGCTTGAAAAACTGGGGACTAGTGGACAGCTTTCGGCACTTGAACCCGGACGTAACTGACCGTTTCAGTTGGTTCGACTACCGCAGTCGTGGGTTTGAAGACCAGCCTAAACGCGGATTGCGTATTGACTTGATCATGACTTCTCAAGGTTTGCGGTCAAGAATTAAGAATGCCGGAGTTGATTATGACCTTCGAGCTATGGAGAAACCGTCAGACCACGCTCCCATCTGGCTGGAATTGAATTAAACAGGCAACGAAATATGACAATGCAGCCGTATTGTCATATTTTAGCAATCATTCAGACTTAATCTGCCGACACTTTCTGTTTAAATAAGGTGCCGCACATGCAGTGCGCTCTGTTCGCCAGTCAATCTCGCAAACGCGCTACGAAAATACTCCTCGGTCTGCTGAGCGTTGCCCTGCCCGGTCCGGTCTTTGCTGCACTGCCTTTGCCTGCTGATGGTCTAGCCGCTTTGCGTATTCAAGGCTCAAACACCATTGGCGCCAAGTTGGGTCCGGCATTGGTTGAGGGTCTTTATCAGGCGCAAGGTATTCATGATGTACATATCGAACCCGGGACGCATGAAAATGAACAGCGGGTGACGGGGCTAACAGTCGACGGCCATCGGGTGTTGATTGAGGTTGCAGCCCACGGTTCCAGCACCGGCTTTAGCGCGCTGAAGACTGGATCCGCAGACTTGGCGGCTTCTTCTCGTTCTATTAAACAAAGTGAGCTAAGTGATTTGGCACTGCTGGGCGATCTGAAAAGCTCAAATGCTGAACAAGTTATCGCCATCGACGGCGTAGCCGTCATTTTGCATCCAGCTAATCCCCTGCATCAGTTGAACACTGAACAATTGGCGCGCATTTTTTCGGGCGAGGTTCACAGTTGGGAAGAATTGGGGGGAACGGGCGGTGCAATCCACCTGTACGCTCGCGATGATCAGTCCGGCACTTTCGATACGTTCAACGAATTGGTATTGGTCAAGAACGGTAAAATTCTTGCGCGTAACGCGAAGCGTTTCGAGTCCAGCGAGCAATTATCCGATGAGGTCAGCCAAGACCGGGGCGGTATCGGTTTTATTGGGCTGCCTTACGTACGAAAGTCACAGGCAGTTGCGATTGTCGACGGCGGTTCTAAACCGATGCTGCCAACGATCAGTCTGATAGCGACCGAAGACTACCCGCTGTCGAGGCGGCTTTACTTCTACTTGCCGCCTTTAAGCGACCAGCCCTGGGCTAAAGCGCTGGTGCAGTTCGCGCAAAGCACGAAAGGTCAGGCGATCGTCGCCAACAGCGGATTTGTTTCTCAGACTGTGCAGGCCGTTAAGGTACAGGTCTCCGCCGAAATGCCCGCTGATTACCAAGCCATCGTTAAAAAAGCGCAACGATTGTCAGTAAATTTTCGTTTCGCTCAAGGCAGCGCACTCCTGGACAACAAAGCGCAGCGCGATCTGAGGCGGGTTCTGGCTTACTTGAAGGCCCACGACAAGCTAAGCGGCGAGGTTACGCTTGTGGGTTTTGGCGACCCAAAGAGTGACCCTACTCGTGCAGCATTATTGTCCAAGCTCCGCGCCATGGCCGTACGTAGAGAACTGGTCAAGAGTGGTGTGAATTTTCGCGACATCCGTGGTTTCGGAGATGAAATGCCCGTAGCGGCTAACAATGTCGACGAAGGTCGGATCAAGAATCGCAGGGTGGAGGTGTGGGTGTACTGACGCGCTAGGGTAAGGTTTTGTAGGCGCGAATTGTGATTGTCGAAGAAGGCTACGCGGTGTGCCTGGACCACCGCGTTATTTCTTCGCACCCACAGGTTCTCCACATTGGTCCTACACCGGACGTAAACGGGTTATTTATCCCTGACGTTCACCACGCAACATGTCTTTGGGTACGTATTTACCAATCTCAAACTTACCGATGGCGGCGCGGTGTACTTCGTCAGGACCGTCAGCCAAGCGTAGTGTGCGCTGCATGGCGTACATGTAGGCCAGCGGGAAATCGTTGGAAACCCCGGCGCCCCCATGGATCTGGATTGCACGATCAATAACTCGCAGCGCTACGTTTGGCGCGACCACTTTGATCTGGGCAATTTCACTTTTTGCCACTTTATTGCCCACGGTGTCCATCATGTATGCGGCCTTCAGCGTCAGCAGCCTCGCCATGTCGATTTCCATTCGCGAGTCGGCGATGAGGTCGATGTTGCCACCCAGCCGCGCCAACGGTTTACCAAATGCCGTACGGTTGATTGCTCGTTTGCACATCAATTCCAACGCCCGCTCTGCCATACCAATGGAGCGCATGCAGTGGTGAATTCGGCCAGGCCCGAGGCGACCTTGAGCGATTTCAAAACCGCGACCTTCACCCAGCAATACGTTCTCGTAGGGCACCCGGACGTTTTCGAACAGCACTTCGGCGTGGCCATGGGGCGCGTCGTCATATCCGAATACCGGTAACGAACGGACGATGGTCACGCCCGGCGTGTCGGTGGGAACTAGAATCATCGAATGTTGCTGGTGACGTGGGCCATCAGGATTGCTCAAACCCATGAACACCATGATTTTGCAGCGCGGGTCACAAGCACCCGAGGTCCACCATTTACGGCCGTTAATTATCCACTCGTCACCGACCCGCTCCGCACGAGCGGACATGTTAGTCGCGTCGGAGGACGCTACATCTGGCTCGGTCATAGCGAACGCAGAACGAATTTCGCCGCGCAACAGCGGCTCTAGCCATTGCACCTTTTGTGCTTCGTTGGCGTAGCGCACCAGCACCTCCATGTTGCCGGTGTCGGGTGCCGAGCAGTTGAATGGTTCTGGCCCGAGCAACGAACGACCCATGATTTCAGCAAGTGGCGCGTATTCCAGATTGGTCAGGCCGGCCCCCCGCTCCGATTCAGGCAAGAACAAATTCCACAACCCCTCAGCTTTGGCCTTGAGCTTGAGTTCTTCCATGATCGCAGTGGGCAGCCAGCGATCACCCTCAGAAACCTGACGTTCAAACACGGGTTCAGCCGGATAAACATAGGCGTCCATGAACGCAATAACACGCTCACGCAGCTCCTGAACCTTAGGGGAATAAGCGAAATCCATGGGCAACTACCTTCTGAAATGAGGTGAGTGAAAACATGAATTCGATGCTAGATCAGCAAGGAGCATTTATCTAACCTATTCTCAGCGTGTATAAACATTCATAACCGATATATGATCGAGCTAGGCAAGTCACAACAAAAACAACATGAGAGCACAATGGAATGAATCTGAGCAAAGTCGACCTAAACCTCTTTATTGTGTTTGATGCTATCTATACCGAAGCAAATCTGACTCGCGCAGGGCAAATAGTCGGCATCACTCAGCCTGCGGTGTCTAACGCCCTGGCTCGTTTGCGCGAGACCTTCAACGACCCGTTGTTCGTGCGCACGGCTCAGGGCATGGTCCCTACGCCAATGGCGCAGAACATTATCGGGCCGGTACGCAATGCGTTATCACTGCTACGAGTGTCGGTGCAAGAAAGCCGTATTTTCAACCCGCTACAGGCCAACAAGACCTATCGCATCAGCATGACCGACTTGACTGAAGCGGTGATCTTGCCAGCACTGTTTCAACGCCTGCGTCGGCTGGCCCCTGCGGTGATCATCGAAAGCTTCTTGTCCAAGCGCCGGGAAACCACTAAAGAACTCGCTGCTGGACGGTTGGATTTCGCCGTAGACGCACCGCTCAATACCGATCCCCAGGTGCGTCATGTCAAGCTAATGGGTGACAAATATGTGTGCGCCATGCGCAAAGGCCATCCGCTGGCAACCAAAGAAAAGTTTGTACTCGACGACTACCTGTCCCTCACGCACATCCATATTTCCAGCCGCCGCAGTGGCTTGGGCCATGTCGACCTGGCATTGGGCAAAATGGGTATTCAACGCAAGATCGCGTTGCGTTCGCAGCACTATCTGATGGCGTCGCAAGTGCTACAACAGACTGACATGGTGATGACGGTCCCGGAGCGCTTCGCTCGACGACATGAACTTCATTATTTCAACTTGCCAGTCAACGACGTGCCACAGGTGGAAACTCACCTTTATTGGCACGAAAGCACCGATCAGGATCCGGCCAACCGCTGGATGCGTGAACAAATGATCGAACTGTGCCAGCAAGTGACGGCGCACGATAAAAAACTCGATAAAGCTTTAGATACTTCTGCTAACTGATTAATTAATAATAATTTTTATCTGCAAGTTAATGTCGTTTCTAACCCAATAAGTGCGCGCGTTTTAGCGATTACTACTGAGTAAGGCAGATGACTGCGCAGCTCAGTGCTTGACGTATACGTCAAGCACACTTTAGGTTAACCCCACGTTAACCCCGAGCGCGTCCATGAGCAGCCAGACTTACAGCATTTCCGACCTCGCCCGCGAGCTCGACATCACCACCCGCGCAATTCGATTCTACGAAGAACAAGGTCTGCTCGCCCCCGAGCGGC
Organism: Pseudomonas sp. AB6; assembly: GCF_034314105.1. NCBI lineage: Bacteria > Pseudomonadati > Pseudomonadota > Gammaproteobacteria > Pseudomonadales > Pseudomonadaceae > Pseudomonas > Pseudomonas sp. AB6. The sequence continues at coordinate 1,220,342 of NZ_JAVIWJ010000001.1, read as the reverse complement.
GTGGCCTTGAGCGGATTTACTCGACCCGCGACAAAGTCAGTTTGAAACTCATCCTGCGCGGAAAACGCATTGGCTTTTCTCTAGCCGAATGCCGCGAATTGATCCAGTTGTACGATCCTCGCGGGGACAATCAAAAGCAACTGCACACCATGCTAGGCAAGATCGGTGAACGCCGTACTCAGTTGGAACAGCAGTTGCTCGACATTCAGCAAATGCAGCTTGAACTGGATACCGCCGAAGAGCGCTGCTTGTCTGCGCTGGAGCGTTCCATTAAAAATCATAATGTTACTGAGTAAATCTCAAATACTTATAAGGTGATGCCATGCCCCTGCCTCAACGTGTACGCCTTGTAGAGGTCGGCCCTCGTGACGGTTTGCAGAATGAAGCTCAGCCAGTCAGCGTGGCCGCGAAAGTACGTTTGGTCGATGACCTCAGCGCCGCAGGTTTGAGTTACATCGAAGTAGGCAGTTTTGTCTCGCCCAAATGGGTGCCGCAGATGGCGGGCTCCGCGGACGTTTTTGCTCAAATCCAGCGCAAGGATGGCGTCGCCTACGCGGCACTCGCGCCGAATCTGAGAGGATTCGAAGACGCTTTGGCTGCAGGCGCGACTGAGATAGCGATATTCGCCGCCGCGTCCGAGTCTTTCTCACAACGCAATATCAATTGCTCAATCAGCGAAAGCCTGGAGCGATTTGCTTCGGTCATGGAAGCCGCACGCCTGCATGGCATGCCGGTACGTGGTTACGTTTCGTGCGTACTGGGTTGTCCATACGAAGGCAAAATAACCCCGGAACAAGTGGCGTCTGTTGCCAATGAGCTGTTCGCCATGGGCTGCTATGAGATTTCCTTGGGCGACACCATTGGCACCGGCACGCCAAGCGCAACACGCACACTGTTCGATACCGTGGCCGGGAAAATTCCCAGGGGAAAACTGGCGGGGCATTTCCACGATACCTATGGACAGGCGCTGGCCAATATCTACGCCAGCCTGCTTGAAGGCATTCAAGTGTTCGACAGCTCTGTCGCCGGGCTGGGTGGTTGTCCTTACGCCAAGGGCGCTAGCGGCAATGTCGCCACCGAGGATGTGCTGTACATGCTCAACGGCTTGGACATCGACACCGGAGTGGATCTCGACCTATTGATCGATGCCGGCCAACGGATATGCGACGTGTTAGGGCGTCCTAGCGGCTCAAGAGTGGCAAAGGCACGACTGGCAATCTGAGTGTTACCCCAACGATGAGCGGTTACCGGAAACGGGTAACACGGAAACATATTCTATTCACACCTCAAGAGCCGAATAAACGGTATTCATTTAAGCCATTGATTTTTAAGTATTTACAAAATTGGCACGGCTCCTGCTATGTCTCTTGTACAACAAAAATAAGAAAACGAAGCAGTACCCAATAAAAACAATACGTATCGGCTCTGACATAACAAAAACAACACGGACAGAGACGCAGCTAACAGATCTTTTTGGAGTGGATGGTTTTTCAGGGATTTCGGTCCCGCAACCGGACAGAGAATAATAAAACTACTTCAGGTAGCTCCAGCACTGGTTGGATCGATATTGATAAAAGCAGTATCAGCGCTCAAAAAAATACGTTTGCTCTTGATCCTGAATGGGGATCGATTAAAAAAGCAGTGAAAGGGACTGGTCGCCAAAAACAAAAACAGGCCGCCCTCGAATAATAAAAAGAGCATACAAAAAACCTTGAAGGGGAGCCTGGGCTCCCCTTCGTGCTGTCTGGCTTATGCCCATCCGTTGAAAAACCTCACTCCCTCCAGTCTCCCGTTGACACACAAACCCTCTCGGGCTTACGTTAACGTAAAGGTGAACATCACACTTCAAACAATAATAGAAAAGGCACATCCATGAGCTACCCGAGCCTTAACTTCGCCTTGGGCGAAACCATCGACATGTTGCGCGATCAAGTTCAATCCTTCGTCGCCGCTGAAATCTCCCCCCGCGCCGCGCAGATCGACAAAGACAACTTGTTCCCGGCTGACCTGTGGCGCAAGTTCGGTGACATGGGTCTGCTGGGCATTACCGTCGACGAAGAATACGGCGGCGCAGGCATGGGTTACCTGGCCCACGTGGTCGCCATGGAAGAAATCAGCCGTGGTTCGGCGTCGGTCGCCCTTTCCTATGGCGCGCATTCAAACCTGTGCGTGAACCAGATCAACCGCAACGGTACCCCCGCACAGAAAGCCAAGTACTTGCCCAAGCTGATCAGTGGCGAGCATGTCGGGGCACTGGCCATGAGCGAACCGAATGCCGGTTCCGACGTGGTGTCGATGAAACTTCGCGCCGACAAACGCGGCGATTGCTATGTGCTTAACGGCGGCAAAACGTGGATCACCAACGGTCCCGACGCCAGCACATACGTGATTTATGCCAAGACCGACTTGGAAAAAGGTGCTCACGGTATCAGTGCTTTCATTGTCGAGCGCGACTGGAAGGGCTTTTCCCGCGGCCCCAAGTTCGACAAGCTCGGAATGCGCGGCTCCAATACTTGCGAACTGTTCTTCGATGACGTTGAAGTGCCAGAAGAAAACCTGCTCGGCGTACTCAATAGCGGCGTCAAGGTGCTGATGAGCGGCCTTGATTACGAGCGCGTTGTGCTCTCCGGCGGTCCGACCGGGATCATGCAAGCTTGCATGGACGTGGTGGTGCCGTACATCCACGATCGCAAGCAGTTCGGACAAAGCATTGGTGAGTTTCAACTGATTCAGGGCAAAGTCGCCGACATGTACACCCAGCTCAACGCCAGCCGCGCCTACCTGTATGCCGTGGCCCAAGCCTGCGAACGCGGCGAAACCACACGTAAAGACGCCGCCGGGGTGATTCTGTACAGCGCCGAACGCGCCACGCAGATGGCGCTGGACGCTATCCAGATTTTGGGTGGAAACGGCTACATCAATGAATTTCCGGCCGGTCGGCTGCTGCGTGACGCCAAGCTGTACGAAATCGGCGCTGGCACCAGCGAGATTCGCCGCATGTTGATCGGTCGCGAACTGTTCAATGAAACAAAATAACGGATAGCGGCAAGCTATAAGCAACAAGCAGCAGGTGGCTCCGGTCGATCCTTGCAGCTTGCAGCTTCAAGCTTGCAACTTATACGGAGTTGCCCATGACCATCCTGCACACTCAGATCAATACCCGCTCGCCTGAGTTCGCACTCAATGGCGCCGCAATGCTGAAAAACGTTAAAAGTTTGCGTCAGTTGCTCACTAAAGTTCATCAAGGCGGTGGGCCGAAGGCTCAGGAACGTCACACTTCCCGCGGCAAATTACTGCCTCGTGAGCGCATCAATCGTTTGCTCGATATCGGCTCGCCCTTCCTCGAAATCGGACAACTAACGGCGTATGAGGTGTATGGGGAGGACGTCCCTGCGGCCGGGTTGATTGTCGGCATCGGCCGCGTTGAAGGAGTCGAATGCATGATCGTCGCCAATGACGCGACGGTAAAAGGCGGCTCGTATTACCCCCTAACGGTGAAAAAGCACCTGCGGGCGCAAACCATTGCCCGGGAAAACCGTTTGCCGTGCATCTACTTGGTGGACTCCGGAGGTGCCAACCTGCCCCGGCAGGACGAGGTTTTTCCAGACCGGGAACATTTCGGTCGAATTTTCTTTAACCAAGCCAATATGAGCGCAGTGGGCATCCCGCAGATCGCGGTGGTCATGGGGTCGTGCACCGCTGGCGGTGCCTACGTCCCAGCCATGGCCGACGAAGCAATTATGGTCCGGCAACAGGCAACGATATTTCTCGCAGGCCCACCTTTGGTAAAAGCCGCCACCGGTGAAGTCGTCAGCGCCGAAGACCTTGGCGGTGCCGATGTGCACTGCAAGATTTCCGGCGTCGCCGACCACTACGCCGACAGCGATGAGCACGCTCTGGCCATCGCGCGCCGCAGCATAGCCAACCTTAACTGGCGCAAACAAGGTGCGCTGAACACCCTCGCCCCGATTGCTCCGTTATACGACAGCGAAGAACTGTATGGGGTAGTCCCAGCTGACGCCAAGCAGCCGTTCGATGTGCGTGAGGTGATCACGCGGTTGGTGGACGGTTCAGTATTCGATGAGTTCAAAGCCTTGTTTGGCACCACGCTGGTGTGCGGTTTTGGCCATTTGCACGGCTACCCGATTGCGATCCTGGCCAATAACGGCGTGCTGTTTGCCGAATCCGCGCAGAAAGGCGCGCATTTCATTGAGTTGGCCTGCCAACGCGGCATCCCGTTGCTATTCCTGCAAAACATCACCGGTTTTATGGTCGGTCAGAAATACGAAGCAGGAGGCATTGCCAAACACGGTGCCAAGCTGGTCACCGCAGTGGCCTGCGCCAAGGTGCCGAAATTCACAGTCATCATTGGCGGCAGCTTTGGCGCCGGTAATTACGGCATGTGTGGCCGCGCTTACGACCCACGATTCCTGTGGATGTGGCCCAACGCAAGGATCGCCGTGATGGGCGGCGAACAGGCGGCCGGCGTTCTCGTGCAGGTCAAGCGCGAACAGGCCGAGCGCAGCGGTCAGGTATTCAGTGCCGAGCAAGAAGCCGAGATTAAACGACCGATTCTCGATCAATACGAACATCAGGGCCATCCGTATTATTCCAGTGCCCGCTTGTGGGACGACGGTGTAATTGACCCCGCGCAAACCCGCGACATTCTCGCGCTGGCACTGTCCGCGTCGCTGAACGCACCCATAGAGCCGAGCACATTCGGCGTGTTCCGGATGTAACCGGGCCTCGCCAAAGGAGTGAACATGAACGACTTCCATACCTTGGAACTGCACACCGACCCACGAGGTTTTGCCACCCTGTGGTTGAACCGCCCGGACAAGAACAACGCCTTTAACGCGCAGATGATCCGCGAGCTGATCTTGGCGCTTGATGACGTTCAAAGTGATGCCAGCCTGCGCTTCATGTTAATTCGAGGCCGCGGCAAGCACTTCAGCGCCGGCGCCGATTTGGCCTGGATGCAGGAATCGGCGAAGCTGGATTACAACACCAATCTGGACGACGCCCGGGAATTGGCTGAGCTGATGTACAACTTGGCCAAAGTGAAAATCCCTACCGTAGCTATCGTCCAGGGTGCAGCTTACGGCGGTGCGCTGGGACTAATCAGTTGTTGTGACATAGCCATAGGCACCGACGATGCGCAATTTTGCCTGTCGGAAGTACGCATCGGCTTGGCCCCGGCCGTTATCAGTCCGTTTGTGGTGCAAGCGATTGGCGAACGCGCCGCCCGACGCTATGCCTTGACCGCCGAGCGTTTCAGTGGGGTTCGCGCTCGGGAGATCGGCTTGCTGGCCGAGAGCTATCCAGTCGCCGGATTTGAACAGCGGGTCGATCAATGGATCGACAACCTGCTGCTTAACAGTCCGCAAGCAATGCGAGCCAGCAAAGACTTATTACGAGAAGTGGGTAACGGTGCGTTGACCCCTGCCCTGCGCCGTTACTGCGAAAATGCCATCGCGCGGATTCGCGTCAGCCCGGAAGGCCAGGAAGGCTTGCGCGCCTTCCTGGAAAAGCGCCCACCCACGTGGCAACCTGAACTCAGCAAGGAACCGCGCCCATGAGCGCATCGCCAAAGCCTCCCTTGAACGCTGCCCCGCTGCTGACGCGGATTCTGGTGGCCAATCGGGGCGAAATTGCCTGCCGTATCATGCGCACCGCTAAAGCGCTGGGGCTGACCACCGTTGCCGTGCACAGCGCCACAGATCGCGAGGCGCGGCATGTTCGTGAGGCCGATATCTGTGTCGACTTGGGTGGCACAAAAGCAGCGGACAGCTATTTACTGATCGACAAATTGATCGCTGCCGCTAACGCCAGCGGCGCCCAGGCAATCCATCCCGGTTATGGCTTTTTATCGGAAAACGCCGGATTCGCCCGAGCCATCGAAAGTGCCGGGCTGATCTTTCTAGGCCCGCCCGCCTCGGCCATTGACGCCATGGGCAGCAAGTCCGCCGCCAAAGCGTTGATGGAAGACGCTGGCGTACCCTTGGTGCCGGGTTATCACGGTGCCGCACAAGATCTTGAAACCTTTAGCGAAGCCGCTGAGCGCATCGGTTACCCCGTATTACTCAAAGCCACCGCGGGCGGCGGCGGCAAAGGCATGAAGGTTGTCGAACAGGTCAGTGATCTGGCCGAAGCGCTGGCTTCGGCTCAGCGGGAAGCACAGTCGTCGTTCGGTGAATCGCGGATGTTGGTAGAGAAATACCTGCTCAAGCCGCGCCACGTGGAAATCCAGGTGTTTGCCGATCAACATGGCAACTGTTTGTACCTCAACGAGCGCGACTGCTCGATTCAGCGTCGCCATCAAAAAGTCGTTGAGGAGGCTCCGGCTCCCGGTCTTAGCCCTAAACTGCGTCAAGCCATGGGCGAAGCCGCCGTGCGTGCGGCCCAGACCATCGGCTATGTAGGGGCTGGTACCGTAGAGTTTTTGCTCGACTCACGCGGCGAGTTTTTCTTTATGGAGATGAACACGCGCCTGCAGGTCGAGCACCCGGTCACTGAAGCCATCACCGGGCTTGATCTGGTGGCGTGGCAGATTCGCGTGGCGCAAGGCGAGCCGCTACCCATTACTCAAGCGCAAGTGCCGCTGATCGGGCATGCCATCGAAGTTCGGCTTTACGCGGAAGACCCGTCCAACGACTTCCTGCCAGCCACCGGCACATTGGCGCTCTACCGTGAATCTGCGGCCGGCCCTGGTCGCCGGGTGGACAGCGGCGTGGCTGAAGGCGACAGCGTTTCGTCCTTCTATGACCCGATGCTCGGCAAACTGATTGCCTGGGGTGAAACCCGCGAACAAGCGCGGTTGCGCTTGCTGGCGATGCTGGACGAATTTGTCATTGGCGGCCTGAAAACGAACCTGGCGTTTCTGCGGCGTATCATTGCCCACCCGGCGTTTGCTGCGGCGGAGCTGGATACCGATTTCATTCCGCATTATCAGGCGCAATTGCTGCAGCCAGCCGGTGAACTGTCGGCTGAGTTTTGGCAGGCAGCTGGCGAAGCCTTCAGCCAAAGCCAAGCGAACCCTGTCCGTCAGGATGATCTGCATTCGCCCTGGTCCAGTAACCAAGGCTTACGCGCTGGCGTACCGGCCGAGATCGATCTGCATTTGAGCTGTAACAACCAGAAGCAGGTGATTCAACTACGCTACAGCAGCCCAAGTAGAGCGCGATTGCTTGGCGAACAACTGGTCATCGAGCTCGACGGCGTGCGACGGCAATATCTTGCAATCCGTCGTGGCGACACCTTGTATCTCAATTGGCGCGGTGAACTGCATACGATCAAACGCCTTGATCCAATTGCCGAGGTTGAGGCCCGTCATACTCAACAGGGTGGCCTGACCGCGCCCATGAACGGCAGCATCGTGCGGGTGATGATTGAGGTCGGGCAAAGCGTCGATATCGGCACCCAGCTGGTGGTATTGGAAGCCATGAAAATGGAACACAGCATTCGGGCCCCCCATGCCGGTGTGGTCAAAGCGATTTATTGCGTTGAGGGCGAGATGGTCAGTGAAGGGGCGACGTTGGTGGAGCTGGAAAGCCCGTTGACGCTATAAGCCCGCCGCTCGCCATTGAGAATATTTCTTAAGTAGAGAGAAAAAAGCCTTTACTTACGAATGATAACGATTAGTATTGCGGCAACTGATCGCAAGATCAGTCTGGTAATTCAAGAGCCTTAGGTCGGCTCTCGGGTTATCTCCTCATCAGGCTAATCACGGTTTGACCCGGCATTTTTTGCCGGGTCTTTTTTTTGCATTCGTTTCTATGGTGTAGAGTACCGGGCTTATTTGGCACTGCCGTACTCAGGAAACAATCGTGACTCAGACCTCTCTCAAAATCAGCGCTGATTTCGACAGCGGCAACATCGAAGTGATCGACGCCAGCAACCCATCGCACACCTTACTGGCAATTCGCCCAGACACGCTTAGCCCGCACTTTCAGTGGTTTCACTTCAAAGTTGAGAACCTGCAAATAGGTCATACGCATGCATTTAGCCTCGGCAATGCGGGTAAATCCAGCTATAGCCGCGCCTGGAGCGGCTACAACGTCGTGGCGTCTTATGACCATGAAAACTGGTTCCGCGTACCGACCACCTATGACGGCTCCTCCCTTGATTTCAGCATCGATCCAAGTGATTCGCAGATCTATTTCGCCTACTTCGAACCTTATAGCCGGGTGCGTCACGACGGGTTGATCGAGCAGGCCATCAATAAAGCCGGCCTAGAACTGATCGCGACCGGCAAGAGCATCGAAGGCCGTGACGTTCAGTTGCTGCGCAAAGGTGATGGTTCGGTGGGCAAGCGCAATATCTGGATCATTGCCCAGCAGCACCCCGGCGAGCACATGGCCGAATGGTTCATGGAGGGATTGATCGAGCGGTTGCAGGACGCCGCTGACCCGGTAATGGCGCAATTGCTGTCGATGGCCAATCTATATCTGGTGCCGCACATGAATCCGGACGGCTCATTCCATGGCCATTTGCGCACCAACGCCATGGGTAAAGACCTTAACCGTGCGTGGCAAGATTCCACCGAGGCGCTGAGCCCGGAAGTGTTTTTCGTTCGTCAGCAGATGGAGCAGTACGGTGTCGATCTGTTCCTTGATGTACACGGTGATGAGGAGATTCCTTACATATTCACCGCCGCCTGCGAGGGCAACCCTGGCTACACGCCACATCAGCAGCAACTGGAAGAGCATTTCCGCCGCCGCTTGAGCGAAATCACACGGGACTTCCAATCGCGTTATGGCTATCCCCGTGCGCGGCCTGGCCAAGCCAACATGAACTTGGCTTGCAACAGCACCGGCGAGCGCTATAAGTGCTTGGCACTGACCTTGGAAATGCCGTTCAAAGACAACGACGATGCACCGGATGCGGTGACAGGTTGGTCGGGTAGGCGCTCCAAACAACTGGCCAAGGATGTGTTGACGACAATTGCAGAGATGATTCCAGTCTTGCGTTGAAACAGTGACCGAAGATCGCTAGTGGTCAAACGTGACGAACGGTGCGCAACTCCATGAGGCCCGCCAAAGGGAAATCTCCTTCTAACTCGGCTAGGCTTGCAGTATTCATAGGTTGTGCCTGGCGGTAATGGCCGTGAACCAACACGCCTACCAACGAGCCCACCAACGGTTGGTGGCTGACCAACAGCACGTCTTCGGTCGAGTATTTATCCAACTGGTTGAGTACCATTCGCGAGTCGCTGTCTGGTGTCAGCCAAGGTACCGTCAGGATTGGTTCGCTGAAACCCAAGACCTGATGCACTAACTCAGCGCTCTGTTGCGCCCTTACATAAGGGCTGGCGATGATTCGGGTAAGCGGTTTACCTAACAGGTGCGCCGCACTGCTCAGTACTTGGCCTCTGCCATGGGGCGTTAACTCCCGCTCGGCATCACTGCGCGCCTGAGAATGAGCTTCGCCATGGCGCAATATCCACAACTTCATAGCTTCGGTTCCTCATCACGGGCCGGATGTGCTGCGGGCGGTACGCGATGTGGCACTTCACCTGCCGGGGAGCGAGCCGCTGGCCAGTCAGTGAAAGGCCACGGTTTTTCATCGCTGTGAAAGGTCCCGAACCGTCCAATTTGAGCTAGGTATTGACTGACGCTGTCACCGAAATTCATCAGACTGCCGCTCGGTGCGCCATAAGCCAATCGATAGCCCAGTTGCACCAGGACTACGCAACCGAGCACTACTTCGGCCAGTTGCCAAATGAGCACGAATAGCAGCATCCACATAACGCGCAGCAAAACTGATTCATGCTGCTTGAGTTTGGACTCGTTCAAAACTTCACCTGCTTTCTGTGGGTTCAGTAATCAGTGGCACATTTAAAACCCACTGGTCGAAATGAAATCGACATCGGTTTTTGGTTCGGCACGCATTAATACCTCAATAACCTGATTGAGCGTACGGCCCTCGAAGAGAATTGCATGCAAGCCTGCCACTAGCGGCATATAGACCTGTAGCTCATCAGATTTGACCTTAAGCACCTTCAGAGTGTTCACCCCTTCCGCTACTTCGCCCAAACGAGTTACGGCCTCTTCTAGGTTTAACCCCTGACCAAGAGCAAAACCCACCTGATAGTTGCGGCTTTTGGGCGATGAGCACGTCACGATAAGATCGCCCACACCGGCCAGGCCGAGAAAAGTCATCGGGTTGGCGCCCTGACTCACGGCGAAGCGAGTCATCTCGGCCAAGGCACGAGTTATCAACATGCTTTTGGTGTTTTCACCCATGCCCAGCGCGACGGCCATCCCGGCAATGATCGCGTAGACATTTTTCAAAGCGCCGCCTAATTCCACACCAAACCGGTCAGAACTGGCGTAGACCCGAAAGGTCCGCCCATGTAGGACTTCCTGAACTTGCTGGCAAAGGTCCTCGTCTGCACTGGCGACTACGGTGGCGGTCAGCGCATGTTCAGCAATTTCACGCGCCAGATTCGGCCCCGATAGCACACCGATGCGTGCCTGCGGAGCGATTTCTTCCAGGATCTCACTCATCAGCTTGAACGTGTGCGCCTCAATGCCCTTGGTCAGGCTGACCAGCATCTTCCCGCTCAAACGTGGCGCGTGTTCCGCCAACACTGCACGCAGCGCACTTGAAGGCAAAGCTACAAAAATGAGTTCGCTGTCGTTCAGCGTAGTCACCAAGTCCGTCAACGGCTCCACCGTCGGGTGCACTTTGATACCTTTTAGATAACGCGGATTTTCGCGGTTCACCCTTATGGCATCGGCCTGGGCGGGATCGCGCATCCACTGCCTGACTGGATAGCCGTTCTCTGCCAGCAGGTTCGCCACTGCAGTACCGAAGCTGCCGCCTCCAAGAACCGCGATAGGTCGCTGTTGAGTCATAACCAATCCATCTAGAGCCATAAGTTTGGCGGTCTCGATATTATACGGGGCCGTGCTGGCGCGACCAGCCCTGACGACAGTTCAATTGAGCAGGATCAATACCGAGCAAGTTACATGGAGTTTGCTTCCACCTCGGTTACCATGCTCGCGCAGACAGTGCTCATCAGATGCCGAAAATTTGTTTTTCGATGATAACGATCTCCCGACAATGCAGACCCTTTACGGGAAACCCAGCCAATAAGCGCCGCCTGAGAGGGAAATAGGCCAATGACGTTCCGAAATAGCTGGGGCATCAATACTCGCACGCAGATCATCAGCTTGGGCCCGGCGCTGCTGCTGACGCTATTGTTGATCAGTTTTTTTACCTTCGTGCGCATTCAGGATTTACGCCAGGAGCTGAACTACACCGGCCAACTCATTGCCAACCAACTGGCACCGGCTTCGGAATACGGCGTTATCGTTGGTAACTATGAAGTTCTGCAGGGCCTGATGCGGGCAACCCTGGCTACACCCCATGTGCGCTTTGTGGAAGTTCAGGACAACGCCAATCACGTGCTGGTGTACGTCGAACAACCGGACCTAAACGGTGCGCGACCGACTCAGGTTGAAATGTTTCAAGCGCCAATCCGCTTGCAAAGTATCAGACTGGAAGCGGACTCCCAGCGCGGCTCTACACCCCGGTCCCATCCTGAAGATTATATCGGCCGAGTACTGGTGGGCATGTCCAACGATGCATTCAGCCAGCGCCAGCAGGAGATTTTGCTTAAAGCGGCGATCCTTGCCCTTTTTGCCCTGCTGTTCACCTATATTCTGGCACGACGTTTGGCACTGAGCTTGTCGCAACCGATTAGTGACATGGTCGAAGCGGTAAAAGCTATTCAACAAGGCGACTACAGTACGCCGCTGCCCGTACCCGACGACGGAGAGCTGGGCGATTTAGCACGCCACATCAACCATTTGGCTTTCGGCCTTGAGGAGGCAAGCGGCGAACAGCAGCGAGCCATCGCGCAGTTGATCCAGACCCGAGAAGAAGCGGAGCGCGCCAACAGCGCCAAATCCGATTTTCTGGCGATGATGAGTCATGAGATTCGCACTCCCATGAACGGCGTGCTGGGGATGTTGCAGCTAATGGAGACCACTCGGATGACCGAAGAACAAGCCGAATACTCTGCGCTAGCCACCGAGTCCACCGAGCATTTACTAAGGGTTATCAACGACATTCTTGACTTCTCGCGCTTCGAGCGTGACGCCCTTGAGCTGGAGCGTATCCCGTTCAACCTGGCAGATTTGATCAGCACTTCAGCCCAGGCATTCCATCACAACGCTCACCAACGCGGCCTGTCCCTGGAATTAAAAACGCCGCCAGGCTTGGACGTGCTGGAAGTCTTGGGCGATCCGACGCGGATTCGCCAAATTCTGGTTAACCTGATCGGCAATGCGATGAAGTTCACCGAGTTGGGCAGCGTTCAAGTGGAAACCCATTGGGAGCTGCTAGACCACGAATTGATATGGTTTACCTGCATCGTCCGCGACAGTGGCATCGGTATTTCTGCCGAACGTCTTGAGCTAATGTTTAACGCCTTCCAGCAAGCAGACAGTTCCATTTCCCGGCGCTATGGAGGCACCGGATTGGGTCTGCCGATCGCTCGGACACTGGCCGAACGCATGGGCGGAACATTACGCGCGAAGAGTGAAGAAGGAATGGGGTCGGTCTTTACCCTAGAGATTCCGCTAACGTTGTACCACCATCAAAAAATCGAAAAAATCATCCCGGCCTTTATTGGTAAGGATGACGGTAATAATCAACAGGTTCTGCTAGTCGAAGACAACCCTGTTAATCAGACAGTCATTGAGGCAATGCTGCGCAGTCTGGGCTTCAAGGTCAGCGTGGCAAATGACGGCGCGCAAGCAGTGAAGATTGTCGAGTCAAACTATTTTGCCGTGATTTTGATGGATTGCCGCTTACCCGTGATCGATGGCTACGAAGCCACACGACAGATCCGGCAATTGCCGAGGGGCGCCGACGTGCCGATCATCGCCCTGACCGCTAATGCCCTTCACGGCGACCGCGAGCTCTGTTTACAGGCGGGGATGAACGATTATTTGGCTAAGCCATTCAAACGAGCTGATCTCCAGCATATTCTTCAGCATTGGCTACCCTTTCCAGCATCTGCGACTGGCGATAAATGATAAATTGCGGCAGTCTTGTTCGCCAATTCAGCGAGTAAAAGCTGGTTGGATTATGAGTTCAGTGCACAAGTGTGCTTTCATTCCGCTTGTGCTGTGACTTTCACTACAACGCAATAGTCTATGAGTAGGCTGACGGCTGAGATCTGGCGCGTCATCCGGCCAGGACTTGTTATTGGGGCACTTTATGCCCCCACCTGCCGCACAAGATTATTGAGGAGCTCGCATGACCCAACAAAACGCCTATACCCGGGAAGACCTGCTGCGCTGCAGTCGCGGCGAGCTGTTTGGCCCAGGTAATGCGCAACTGCCCGCCCCTAACATGCTGATGGTGGACCGCATCACCCTCATCAACAAAGAGGGTGGCAAGTATGGCAAAGGTGAATTGGTCGCCGAGTTGGATATTAATCCCGACCTGTGGTTTTTTGCCTGTCACTTTGAAGGCGACCCTGTAATGCCAGGTTGCCTGGGCCTTGATGCCATGTGGCAACTGGTTGGCTTTTACCTTGGCTGGCAAGGCAACCCTGGCCGCGGACGCGCCTTGGGTTCAGGCGAAGTCAAGTTTTTCGGCCAAGTGCTACCGACTGCAAAAAAAATCACTTACAACATTCAAATCAAACGCACCATGCGCGGCAAACTGGTCCTGGCGATTGCCGATGGCACCGTGAGCGTCGATGGCCGCGAAATTTACAGCGCCGAAAGCCTACGTGTCGGCCTGTTCACTTCCACTGACAACTTTTAAGGGTATCCGCATGCGCCGCGTCGTTATCACTGGTCTGGGCATTGTTTCCTGCTTGGGCAATGACAAAGACACCGTTTCCGCCAACTTGCGTGCAAGCCGCCCTGGCATCCGTTTTAATCCGGAATATGCCGAAATGGGTCTGCGCAGCCAAGTTTCCGGCTCCATCGACCTTAACCTTGAAGAGATGATTGATCGCAAAATCTATCGCTTCGTCGGCCATGCTGCGGCTTACGCCTATCTGGCCATGAAAGATGCCATCGCTGATTCAGGCCTAAGCGAAGATCAAGTATCCAACCCGCGTACCGGCCTCGTTGCAGGCAGTGGCGGTGCTTCGACGCTGAACCAGATGGAAGCGCTAGATATATTGCGCGAAAAAGGCGTCAAGCGCGTTGGTCCATACCGCGTCACTCGGACCATGGGCAGCACCGTTTCTGCCTGTCTGGCAACCCCGTTCAAGATCAAGGGTCTGAACTACTCAATCTCTTCCGCCTGTGCAACCAGTGCTCACTGCATCGGCACAGCCATGGAGCAGATTCAGATGGGTAAGCAAGACATCGTTTTCGCCGGCGGAGGTGAAGAAGAACATTGGAGCCAATCGTTCCTGTTCGACGCCATGGGCGCGTTGTCTACTCAATACAACGAAACCCCAGAAAAAGCCTCCCGTGCATACGACGCCAAGCGTGATGGTTTCGTCATTGCAGGTGGCGGCGGCATGGTTGTAGTTGAAGAGCTGGAGCACGCTCTTGCGCGAGGCGCGAAAATTTACGCCGAGATCGTTGGCTACGGCGCTACGTCCGATGGCTACGACATGGTCGCACCGAGCGGTGAAGGCGCGATCCGCTGCATGCAGATGGCGATGTCTACCATTGAAGGACCGATTGATTACATCAATACCCACGGTACCTCTACCCCGGTAGGCGACGCTAAAGAAATGGAAGGCGTGCGTGAAGTCTTCGGTACCAACGCACCCGCGATCAGCTCGACCAAAAGCCTGTCGGGTCACTCGCTGGGCGCCGCTGGCGTGCACGAAGCAATCTACTGCCTACTCATGATGGAAGGCAACTTCATTGCCGGCTCCGCCAACATCGACGAGCTGGACCCGGTAGTAGCCGACATGCCGATCCTAACCAAGACCCGGGAGAACGCAAAGATCGACCAGGTTATGAGCAACAGCTTCGGTTTTGGTGGCACAAACGCGACGCTGGTACTGAAACGCTGGCAGGGCAAGTAACATTCTCCTGCATTGAACACGGCACCTTCGGGTGCCGTTTTTCTGCCGGTGATTTGTACACGTTGGTCGCCTTGTAAAAGCGTGAATTGTAGTAAAGGATATAAACGAACTTCGATCCTATGGCACCCTGCTCTGCTTACAGTGCAAGAACCCAGATAAAGGAAACGAAACACCTGCACTCTGTCCCTTCGGGGGCCTGATGACAGAACTCTGGTGCATCCTAGCGGATTCCAGTGGCACTGGCTTTTCATCTAAAAGGGATGTCATGGAAGCAACCAACCTTAATGGCGACTTGATCGCCCACGTCATGCGCAATAAACGCGTGGGTCGATTAATACGGTCAAGCACGCCTAGGTTATTGTTAATTTCAGCGGTTTTTTTTCTCTCTTCATTTCCGAGTTATGCCCAGGAGTTACCGAGATCATCTTCACGGGTAGACGCCGAAGACAACCACGCCTTTGTCGTCGAAGCCAAACAGATCGTTGCAAAGGCTACCCGGGAAACAGTTCAATGGAATGGCCCTTCGACAGGTCCGCCAGCACCCAAGGGCAAGGTCATTGCTTTGGTGACGGAAGACCTTCGCAACGGCGGGATTATTGGCGTTGCCCAAGGCGCACGCGAAGCAGCGATTGCAATGGGGTGGACGCTAAAGGTATTCGACGGCGGAGGGACGTCAAGCGGACGTACCAAAGCGCTAGGTGATGCACTGGCGATTAAACCAGACGGCCTCGTGCTATGCGGTTCTGACGCCGTTGAAAACAACTCGGCATTGGCTGCTTTTGCGGGGTTGGGCAGCCCGGTTGTTGGCTGGCACACCGCTGCGCAATCCGGCCCTGTCGCCGGCACGCCATTGGCAATGAACGTCACCAGCGAACCCATAAAAGTCGCCCAACTCGCAGCTCTCGCGGCAGTGGCTCAATCCGACGGACACGCAGGCGTGGTGATCCTGACGGACAGTAAATACAGTATCGCGACGGCCAAGGCCAAGGCCATGGAAGAAATCATACGCGCTTGCAAAGACTGCACGTTGCTGGAAGTGCGTGACGTAGCGCTCGCGGACAGCAGCGAACGTATGCCTGCCATAACTAATCAGTTACTGCGGCAATATGGCAAACGCTGGACACATACCCTAGCAATCAACGACCTGTACTTCGACTACGCCATCACTGCGTTGACCGCTGCGGGGATACCTGCCGACGGACTCAGCTTGATTTCAGCTGGCGATGGTAGCGCGTCCGCCTTTCTACGCATTCAAGCAAAGACCTACCAAACCGCCACGGTCGCAGAGCCGCTGAACCAACAGGGCTGGCAGGTGATGGATGAGTTGAACCGCTTGATTGTCGGTCAAGTAGTCAGCGGTTTCGTGGCGCCGATCCATCTGGTGAATGTCGATAGCACTGGCGCAGCCGGTAGCAGAAATTTTCAATATGACCCCGAAAATGGCTACAGGGACAGGTACCGAAAAATATGGAATCCCTGACAATGGCACCGGCGCTGCGAGTTAACACTGCTTATCAGCGGTTGATACCGCAATCACTGCGCGCCCAGTTTTCCCTTGCCCTGCTGGCGCTGGCGCTGCTAATCCTGGCGGGTGGCGCAACGGCGGTCTATGCCCTGCGCAGTGCAAACAATGCAACCCACCAATTGACGCAAGAACGGCTAATGCACATGCAGGCAGGGCAGGACATGCTGCAAAACACATTACTGATCGAGCGCCAGACCGACCAGTTGTTGACCACCACTTCGTTTGAAACCTTACGTTCGACCTACGCAAAAATGATTGAACAGCTTGAGGCCGTCGACTACTCAATGCTGCAACTGTCAGACACTAGCAACGGGCTCGCGGTGCTTGATCTGCACCAGTCCAGCCAGCTGTTTCGCAATACCGCCAACATCGTTGCGCAATTGCGCGAGGGCGTGCTGCAGACTGAAGTAGCTTTCGATATGGCGCTCGACGATCGAACCGCACTTCTTAAGCACACCCGCACCGCCAATAGCCTGGAGCTGGCAGTGCTGCTCTACAGCCTGCCGTCAGCAAATGATCCAGACGTCGTGCGCGACTTGCGCGCGTCGTTCATCAAAAAAGGTGAAACCACTGGATCATTGCCTGAACTGATCCGTGACGACCTGATCGCCCTGGACTTGCAACCACCGGGTAACGTTGATGCTGGCGCGCACGATCTATTTTCTTTGCGTCTGAAATTGATCAACCAACGTCAGGCCCTGCAACGGTTTCGTGACGAACTGCAAAATCAAGCGCGCGCATTGGTGCATGCAGCACAGGTGCAATCTGGCGTATTTACCCAGGAATATCGCCTCGCCGTTCAGCAATTGGTCGACGCGTCCACTCGCAGCCAACGCTGGATTCTGGTCATCCTGGCGGGCAGTTTGTTAATTGCAGGGTTTGTAGCACGTGTCTTCATGGGTAGACGGGTATTGGTGCGTTTGAATGAAATTAGCCGCCAATTACGTCAAGGCCGGATTGACGAACACCAGTATTCCCTGGGCGTGAATGAAAGGGATGAAATCGGCGCCATGGCCGGTGCCGTGAGTCAGTTTCTCAGCGACCGTCAGCAATTGGAGAACCGCACTGCACAGCTGAGCGCTGCTCAAGAGCGGCTCGCCCTACAGAATACTCAGTTGCAACAAGAGGTCGTCACCCGTACCGGGCAAAGCCATGTGCTTGAGCTGATAGCAACCAGCACTGAATTAGAGGCAGTTTTGGACTCTCTGGCTCGGGTGATTGAATCCCAGCTGGAGGGAATGATGGTGTCCATTCTGCTATTGGACGAAGATGGCGAGCACCTGCTACACGGTGCAGCCCCCAGCTTGCCGCATGACTATGTTCAGGCAATCAATGGCGTCGCCATTGGCCCCCGCGTGGGTTCGTGTGGCACCGCCGTGTATCGAAGGGAACCCGTCATTGTCTCGGACATCGAACAAGATCCCTTGTGGACCGACTATCGCGAACTTGCTATTACGCACGGTATCAGAGCGTGCTGGTCAACGCCGATTTTATCCCGCGAGCGCGAGGTGCTTGGCACGTTCGCCTTATACTCAAAGACCGTGCGCAGCCCATTGGCAACCGAAATACAATTGCTAGACGGCGCCACGCAGCTCGCTGGCATCGCCATCGAACGCAAGCACACGGAAAATCGTATCCGCTACATGGGCGATCATGACGCGTTAACCGGTCTGCCAAACCGCCTACTGCTGGAAGACCGGCTTAAACAAGCCATCATTTATGCTCAGCGTTTCGGCCGTTTAGTCACCGTGGCGTTTATTGATCTGGACAAATTCAAACTGGTAAACGACAGCCTGGGCCATAGCGCTGGCGACGAGCTCTTGAAAACCGTAGCCAGCCGGATGGTCAAGTCAGTAAGACGCACCGACACCGTTGTCAGGCTGGGGGGAGATGAATTCGTTATTATCCTGTTTGACCAGCCTTCGGACGCCGAGGACATCACGTCAGTCCTGCAGAATATTCAAGAATCCATCCTGCAACCGATTCACCTCAGCGGGCACACGCTCCACGTCACGTGCAGTATGGGCTTGGCAACCTACCCCGCTGATGGTATCGACACCGACACGCTGCTTAGGAACGCAGACGCCGCCATGTATCGTTCAAAAGAGATGGGACGCAACGGCTACCAGTTTTACACCCACGAGATGAACACCAGACACCAAGGCAAACTTGCCCTGCAAGACGGGCTGCGTAACGCTATCGAAAACGAAGAGTTCTTGTTGCTCTATCAGCCTCAAATAGACTTGCATACTGGTCAAATTATTGGTGTGGAAGCGTTGATTCGCTGGCAACACCCGGACCTGGGAATTGTTTCTCCCATCAAGTTCATCTCTCAAGCCGAAGAGACAGGGTTGATTGTTCCTATTGGTGACTGGGTGATCCACAGTGCGTGCCTTCAGGCTAAAGCTTGGCAAGATGCTGGGCTGCCTCCTATTACCATGTCAGTCAATATCTCCGCCCGTCAGTTTATCGAAAGGGATTTGATCCACCGAGTCGAGCACGCCTTGCTGGAGAGCAATTTGGAGCCAATGTACTTGGAGCTAGAACTGACAGAAAGCTTGATCATGCAAGATCTGCAGCAAGCCATCAGCAAAATGGAGAAGCTACAGGCTATGGGGGTGCGGCTTTCTATAGATGACTTCGGCACTGGCTATTCGAGCCTTGCAGCGCTGAAAAGCTTCCCTATCGTGCGCTTGAAAATCGATCAATCATTCATCCGAGACCTTCCCGATAACGAAAATGACAAGGCTATCGCAACGGCAGTCATATCACTGGGGCATAAGCTTAACCTCAAAGTCATCGCCGAAGGGGTCGAAACCGAGGCACAGCAGGTGTTTCTACGGGAGAACGGTTGCGATGAAATGCAAGGATATTTATTCAGCAAACCTGTTCTTGCTCGAGAAATCGAGCAGCTGTTCAAACCGAAAAACCTAAGCGCCGAAGCCCACCGTGGCTAACCACGATATGTACTTCGAACTTAAGCCTTGAGGAGCGATGAAGGTCAAGACGGCCTCTACACAAGAGCCGCCAATATCATCCTTTGAACACTTCATCTAGCAAATTATGCATTGACGCAAAGGCGCGTTTTGCAGTCTTGGCGTCGTACATCATCTTGCCCGCTACGTTAGCATGCGGGTCAGTAAACGAATGTACTGCGCCGCCGTAACTCAGCAATTGCCAATCCACGCCCGCCGCATTCATTTCTTCTTCAAACGCTGGGAGCTGTTCTTTCGCCACCAAGGGGTCAGAAGCGCCGTGCAAAACCAATACCGAGCCTTTGATGTTGTTAGCATCGGCCGGATTAGGCGTATCCAATGTCGCGTGGAACGTGACGGTGGCTTTCAGATCAGCACCGCTGCGCGCCAGCTCCAAGGAGCAGCAACCACCGAAGCAAAAACCAAAAGTTCCCAGCTTGTTGTTGTCGACTGGGGCATTCGCGTGCGATTTAAGTGCATCGAGAGCCGCCAACATACGCTTACGTACCAACGCCCGATCATTCTTCAACGGCATCATGGCAGCGCCTGCTTCATCGCCGTTCTGCGGACGTATTCCCTGTCCATAGAGATCAGCAAGTAGAACTACGTAACCTTGTTCGGCTACCGATTGCGCAATCTTCTCTGCACCTTCGCTGACGCCCATCCAGTTCGGAGCCATGACCAGGCCCGGACGTGAGGATGTATCACTGGAATCAAACGCCAGACGGCTTTCGTAGGATTGGCCGTCAACTTGGTAAACCACGGAATGAACGGTGACGTTACTCATTTGCAGCCCTCAAAAAAAACAATAAAAAAACCCGCCGAAGCGGGCTTTTCGCTGGTGTTTAAACCGACAACTCTACCAGTAACTTGTTTAGTCGACGAACATAAGCGGCGGGGTCCTTCAGGCTATCGCCTGCAGCCAATGCCGCTTGGTCGAACAAAATATGTGATAGGTCATCAAATCGCTCTTCACTTTGCTCAGCATCGAGCTTGGCAATCAGCGGGTGAGCGGGGTTGAATTCAAAGATCGGCTTGGAATCCGGAACCTTCTGACCGCTGGCTTCAAGGATCTGGCGCATTTGCAGGCCCAGATCTTGTTCGCCGATTGCCAGAATCGCCGGCGAGTCGGTCAAACGGTGGGAAACCCGCACTTCGCTGACAGCCTCGCCTAGCGCGGCTTTCAGACGCTCGATCAGACCTTCTTTATCCTTGGCGACTTCTTCTTGGGCTTTCTTGTCCTCTTCGGAGTCCAATTTGCCAAGATCCAAGTCACCACGCGCTACGTCGACAAACCCTTTGCCGTCGAAATCGCTGAGGTAGCTCATCAACCATTCGTCGATGCGGTCAGTCAACAGCAGCACTTCAATGCCTTTCTTGCGGAAGACTTCCAGATGCGGGCTGTTTTTAACCTGAGCGTAGGTTTCGCCGGTCAGGTAATAGATCTTGTCCTGACCTTCCTTGGCGCGGGCCAAGTACTCGGTCAGTGCGACGACTTGTTCGCCACCGTCTTCGTGGGTCGATGCGAAACGCAGCAAGCCAGCGATTTTTTCCTTGTTGGAGAAATCTTCTGCCGGGCCTTCCTTCATGACCTGGCCGAAGTTTTTCCAGAAGCCTTTGTATTGATCAGGCTCGTTTTTCGCCAGTTTTTCCAGCATGTCCAAGACACGCTTGGTCAGCGCCGATTTCATCGAATCGATGATCGGGTCTTTCTGCAGAATTTCCCGCGAGACGTTCAACGACAGGTCATTGGAATCGACCACGCCCTTGATGAAGCGCAGGTACAGCGGCAAGAACGACTCAGCTTGATCCATCACGAAAACGCGCTGCACGTACAGTTTCAGACCGCGGGGTGCTTCACGCTGATAAAGATCGAACGGAGCACGGGCTGGCACATAGAGCAACGAGCTGTATTCCAGCTTGCCTTCAACCTTGTTATGGCTCCAGCTCAGCGGGTTTTCGAAGTCATGGGCTATGTGCTTGTAAAACTCCTGGTATTCCTCGTCCTTCACCTCGGTGCGAGGACGGGTCCAGAGCGCACTGGCGCGGTTAACGGTTTCCCACTCCACTTCAGGCGTGGCTTCACCTTCGGCAGCGGCCTGTTCTTTTGGCAGCTCAATGGGCAACGCGATGTGGTCAGAATATTTCTTGATGATGTTGCGCAGACGGTAACCGTCGGCGAATTCATCTTCAGCGCTTTTCAGGTGCAAAACGATGCGCGTACCACGATCAGCCTTTTCGACGGTAGCGATTTCAAATTCGCCCTCGCCTTTTGAAGACCAATGCACGCCTTCGCTTGCAGGAATGCCAGCACGACGGCTGAACACTTCAACCTTGTCGGCAACAATGAACGCCGAGTAGAAGCCAACACCAAACTGGCCGATAAGGTGTGAATCTTTTTTCTGGTCACCAGACAGATTCTTCATGAAGTCCGCAGTGCCCGACTTGGCGATGGTGCCCAAGTGAGTAATCGCGTCTTCACGGCTCATGCCGATGCCGTTGTCTTCGAGGGTGACGGTTTTCGCGTCTTTGTCGAAGCTCACACGGATTTTTAACTCAGCACCGCCTTCGAGCAGGTCCGGTTTGGACAAGGCCTCGAAGCGTAATTTATCAACGGCGTCAGAGGCGTTCGAGATCAATTCGCGAAGGAAAATTTCCTTGTTGGAATACAGCGAATGGATCATGAGGTGCAGCAGCTGCTTCACCTCGGTCTGGAAGCCCAGGGTTTCCTTTTGAGTTTCCACACTCATGGTCATCAAACTCCAATCAGATGGCAAAAGCCGCGTACACAGCGGCGGGATGTCATCAAGGTGGGGGCTGGGTATCAGATTTCAAGAGCTTGAGTTGTTTGATCTACGATTCTTCAATTTTGAAATGAGCCCGCGCAGTGGCAATCGGTTCGGTAGAAAGAGTTTGCCAGGCAGTAACAGCAACGTTTGCAACCCGCCGCCCTTGACGCCAAACCTGACATTGCGCGTAAGTATCGCGAAAATATCCGGCGCGAAGGTAGTCAACCGAAAAATCGATGATTTTCGGCACCGCTCCCGAATCAGTAGCGATCAGTAAGTGCATGGCCGCGGCAAGCTCCATGAAGCCCGCGATGACACCGCCGTGAATGGCCGGCAACAGCGGGTTACCAATGTTGTCGCCGTTAGCGGGCAGACGAAAAATCAAAACGCCGCCCCGCCGGGTACATTCGATACCGATCAGGCGGGCGTAGGGAATCATTTCGAATAAGGATTCATAGCTATTGTGCTGATGAGCCAAACGAACTTGCGCCTTAAAATCGATGGTCATAGCGCTAAGCCCTCTGTGGATCGCTTAACTGGATGGCGCCATTGACGCTTTTGCCCATGCGCATAAAGGTTCCGACTACATGGGCAATGGGGCGTTGGGGGTCGTCCTGATAGGCAAATCCACGGGTGAAAATTACATCACTGGTAACTCGATAACACTGGGCGAATCCGTAAACGTCTTTGTGCGGTTGCGCCGAATGCATGTAGTCGATGCGCAGGTCGAGGGTTGGACAGACTTCAAACTTGGGCAATACGCAAAGGATGGCTATTGCGCAGGTACTGTCCATCAGCGACGTTAACGCACCGCCGTGAATGGCTCCCGTTTCGGGGTTTCCGACGATTTGTTCACTGTAGGGAAGGATTAGGGTCATACCGTCGGCGTTCGCGGTATGGACGCGCATTCCCAGTACCTGACAATGCCTAAGCACCGAAACAAATTGCACTGCAATGTCGAAAATCGAATTTTCGCTCATCAGTTAAACTCTTGTTTTTGGTAGGCCCAGCATAGCCGCAGCGCAAAGCGGTTGACACAGCAACTCATAGATATCTATAGGGATGTTGAACTTAACTCACTGAGTCACGCTCGAAAGGCCAGTAGATATGTTCAATAAGGAGAAACAACCCATGCGTAAATCTTTATTCGTTGTCCTGATGCTCTCTGCCACCCTTGGTTTGGCCGCTTGCGATAAATCCAGCGAGAACAAACAACAAGAGGCCAATAAAGCCGCTCAGCAGTCTCAAGATTCGATGAGCAAAGCCCAAGATAAAGTCAACGATGCCGCCAAAGAGAGTCAAATGGCCGCTCAGAAAAATGCCGAAGCCGCCCAAGAGCGCGCTAAAGAAGCCAACTCCCAAACTCCGGCTCCCACTACCACTAAATAAATCAGTCGTTCTTAACATCTTAAAGCCCGCCATGTGCGGGCTTTATTCGTTAGGCTAGCGCAGGGCGCTTTCCCAGTAGACGGTCGAACGCAACTGCGCCTATCAATGTGATCATCGTCGGCACTAGCCATGCCAGCCCTTGGTCACTCAACGGCAAATGGATCAATTGGCTAGGTAGTCCATCGCTAAGCCCGGCACCTTTTAGGGCATCAATAATGCCAAACACAAGCGACACCAACATCACCGGTGCCACAATCAGACGCTGCGAATACCAGAAATTTTTACAAAAGCTCAGCCCCACAAGCACGATGCAAGGCGGGTAGATCGCAGTCAGTACCGGAATTGAAAACTGAATCAACTTGGTCAGGCCCAAGTTTGATACTAACAACGAAAATACTGCCAGCATGAGCACGAGGTTTTTATAAGACAACGGTAATATTGCGCTGAAGTATTCGGCACATGCGCAGGTCAGACCGACTGCGGTGACCAAACACGCCAGTGAAATCAGCACCGCAAGGAAGCCGCTGCCCAATGAGCCAAAGGTGTGTTGCACGTAGGCGTGAAGCACCACCGCGCCATTGCCCGCCCCCGCAGCAATGACGTGACTGCCGGAGCCCAGACGAAACAAGCTTATGTAGACCAGTGCCAGCCCTACCCCGGCAATCAGACCGGCAATAATGGCGTAGCGAGTGATCAACTGTGGCGAAGTGACCCCGCGCGAGCGAATGGCATTGACGATGACAATGCCAAATACCAGGGCGCCCAAGGTGTCCATGGTCAGGTAACCGTTGATGAAGCCCTGAGAAAACGGGGCGACCACATACGCGGGCTCTGCAATACCCACATCTCCCGCCGGCAAAGCAAAGGCCGCAATACCCAACATTGCCAGTGCAAAAATTTTCATCGGCGCCAGAAAACGACCCACCGTGTCGAGCAGCCGACCGGGATACAGCGATACCCAGAACACCAAGATGAAATACACCAGACTGTACAGAAACAACGCCAACGGACCGTCCCCGGTCAGCGGTGCAAAACCGACTTCGAACGACACACTGGCAGTGCGCGGCGTGGCAAAAAGTGGGCCTACAGCCAAATAGCAGACTGCCGCGAGAATACCGCCGGCAACTTTACCGATTGGGCTGCTCAAAGCATCCATAGCGCCGCCGACTTTAGCCAGCGCAACGACGGTAATAACCGGAAGACCTACTGCCGTGATCAAAAAACCTACCGCTGCCTGCCATACGTGCGGTCCGGCCTGAAGTCCGACCATAGGCGGGAAGATAATATTGCCGGCCCCGACAAACAGGGCGAACGTCATAAAGCCGAGTGCCAGGATGTCCTGACCTTTCAACACTTTCATTACGGAGAACACCACATTGCTGAATCGGGGCGACGCAAAACGGCGGCTAGCCTAACGAATTAGGCTACTAAGCGCACTATTAAGGTGCGTAAAGTCCCATTAACGACAGATAGTGTCGTATTTTGGATATTCCGCAAAAATTAATTGAATGAAGGAAAAGCAGACACACTGAAATTAGGCGCGGTGTTTCTGCGATTATCGCCAACACGTTAAACCTTACAGAGGACCGGCAGTCTGTGGGGTTAAAACCCAGACGCACAAAGGCCACCCGAAGGTGGCCTTTGTTGGTTGTTGCGTCAGGTAAGCAAAAGCTTACTTCACAGCCCAACCAGTCAGCTCAGCCAAGGCCTTGCCGATATCTGCCAGAGAACGCACGGTTTTCACGCCAGCGTCTTCCAGTGCAGCGAATTTCTCGTCTGCAGTACCTTTGCCGCCGGAGATGATTGCGCCAGCATGGCCCATGCGCTTGCCCGCAGGGGCAGTCACACCAGCGATGTAGGAAACAACCGGCTTTGTCACGTGCGCCTTGATATAGGCAGCCGCTTCTTCTTCAGCCGAACCGCCGATCTCACCGATCATAACGATCGCTTCAGTCTTAGGGTCTTCCTGGAACAGTTTCAGGATGTCGATGAAGTTCGAGCCTGGGATCGGGTCACCGCCGATACCTACACAGGTCGACTGACCGAAACCGGCGTCAGTCGTCTGCTTGACTGCTTCGTAAGTCAGGGTGCCGGAACGCGACACGATACCGACCTTGCCTGGCAAGTGGATGTGACCAGGCATGATACCGATCTTGCATTCGCCCGGAGTGATCACGCCTGGGCAGTTAGGCCCAATCAGAATCACGCCCAGTTCGTCACACTTGACCTTGGCATCCAGCATGTCCAGTGTAGGAATGCCTTCGGTGATGCACACGATCAGCTTGATGCCGCCGAACGCCGCTTCAAGGATCGAGTCCTTGCAGAAAGGAGCTGGAACGTAGATAACGCTGGCGGTAGCGCCAGTTTGCTCTACAGCTTCTTTCACGGTGTTGAACACTGGCAGACCCAAGTGCTCGGTGCCGCCTTTGCCCGGAGTTACGCCACCCACCATCTTGGTGCCGTATTCGATCGCTTGCTGGGTGTGGAAGCTACCTTGCGAACCGGTAATACCCTGGCAGATAACTTTGGTGTCTTTATTGATCAGGACGCTCATTATTTGCCCTCCGCAGCTTTGACAACTTGTTGAGCAGCGTCGGT
Source organism: Pseudomonas sp. AB6 (assembly GCF_034314105.1). Lineage (NCBI taxonomy): Bacteria > Pseudomonadati > Pseudomonadota > Gammaproteobacteria > Pseudomonadales > Pseudomonadaceae > Pseudomonas > Pseudomonas sp. AB6. The sequence continues at coordinate 1,194,047 of NZ_JAVIWJ010000001.1, read as the reverse complement.
CAGGCTGGTAGCAGCGATGATGTTCAAGCCGCTTTCTGCCAGTACTTTAGCGCCCAGTTCAGCGTTGTTACCTTCAAGGCGAACAACAACCGGGATTTTCACGCCAACTTCTTTCACTGCACCGATGATGCCTTCAGCAATCATGTCGCAACGAACAATGCCGCCGAAGATGTTAACCAATACTGCAGCGACGTTAGTGTCGGACAGAATGATTTTGAATGCTTCAGTAACGCGTTCTTTGGTAGCACCGCCGCCCACGTCGAGGAAGTTGGCTGGTTTGCCGCCATGCAGATTGACGATGTCCATGGTACCCATGGCCAAGCCAGCACCGTTGACCATGCAACCGATGTTGCCTTCCAGCGCTACGTAGTTCAGTTCGAACTTGGCGGCGTGCGCTTCGCGCGGATCATCTTGCGACGGATCGTGGAAAGTTTTCAGCTTAGGCTGACGGTACATTGCGTTAGCGTCGATGTTCAGCTTGGCATCAAGGCAGTGCAGATCGCCGTCAGCTTTGATGACCAACGGGTTCACTTCCAGCAAAGCCAGATCGTGATCCTTGAACAGTTTTGCAAGGCCAACGAAGATCTTCGCGAACTGAGTGACTTGCTTGCCTTCCAGACCCAACTGGAAAGCCAATTCGCGACCCTGGAATGGCTGAGCGCCAACCAATGGATCGATCGTGGCTTTGAGAATTTTCTCAGGCGTGTCGTGAGCGATTTTCTCGATGTCCACGCCACCTTCGGTGGAAGCCATGAACACAATACGACGGCTCGAACGATCCACTACAGCGCCGAGGTACAGCTCTTTAGCGATGTCGGTGCAGGATTCAACCAGGATCTTGGTGACTGGCTGACCATTGGCATCGGTTTGGTAAGTCACAAGACGCTTGCCCAACCACTGTTGAGCGAAAGCTGCGGCGTCTTCTTTGCTGCGAACCAGCTTTACGCCGCCCGCTTTACCGCGACCACCGGCGTGAACCTGGGCTTTGACGACCCATTCGGTACCGCCAATTTTATCGCAAGCTTCTGCTGCAGCTTCCGGGGTGTCTACTGCGTAGCCTTTTGATACTGGCAGGCCGTATTCAGCGAACAGCTGCTTACCCTGATACTCGTGGAGATTCATGCTTATTACCGTCTTCGTTAGTACTGCGCATTCGGTGCTGCACTTATAAAAGTGACGCACCACCTGTGACTGACTCCAGGTGACCTCAGGAATGTGCCGAACGTGAGAGTTCTGTACGTTCCTGAATTCGCCTCGGAGGTCTGGTCCGGCGGACATTCCGCGGTGAATCTTGCTCGCAAGACCCACGACGGGCGGCCCGCCGTGGTTTCGTTTTAACGTTTTTTCTTGTTCTGGATATGGATGGCGTGGCCATTCACAGCCAATGCGGCTTCATGCAAAGCTTCGGACAGCGTCGGGTGAGAGAAAACCATCATCCCGATATCTTCGGCACTGGTGCCAAATTCCATGCCGATTGCGCCTTGCTGCACAAGCTCTGCAGCGCCTGGACCAATGACGTGAACGCCTAAAACGCGGTCAGTCTTGGCATCAGCGATAACTTTGACGAAACCACCGGTGTCGTTGGCAGCCATGGCACGGCCACTGGCAGCGAACGGGAAGACGCCGACATTAACTTCAACGCCTTCAGCCTTCAAGGTCTGCTCGGTTTTACCGACCCATGCGATTTCAGGGTGAGTGTAGATAACCGACGGAACCAGGTCGTAGTTCATCTGGGTTTTGTGACCCTTGATGCGTTCGACAACCATGATGCCCTCTTCCGAGGCTTTGTGCGCCAGCATCAGACCACGAACCACGTCACCAATGGCGTAAACACCCGGAACGCTGGTTTCACACTGATCATTGACGTAGATGAAACCACGTTCGTCAAGGTTCACGCCACTGTCGGAAGCCAACAGTTCGGTGGTCACCGGACGACGGCCCACGGAAACGATCAAACGGTCAAACGTGATGGTTTGCTCGCCGGTCGAATCAGTGTAGGTCACAACGACTTCTTCGCCGTTGACCTTGGAACCGGTCACCCGTGCGCCGAGCTTGATGTCCAGGCCCTGCTTGGTGAACGTTTTCAACGCCTCTTTGGAAACGGCTTCATCAGCGGCTGGAATGAATTTTTCCAGTGCTTCAAGAACCGTAACCTGTGCGCCAAGACGCGCCCAAACCGAACCCAACTCCAGGCCAATCACGCCAGCGCCGATCACGCCGAGGCGCTTTGGAACTTGCTGGAATTCAAGCGCGCCAGTGGAATCAACGATCACGTTGTTATCAACCGGAGCCGGTGGAATGTCGATCGGACGTGAGCCAGAGGCCAGAATCACGTGGTCCGCTTCGATCACTTCAACCGTACCATCAGGCTTGGTCAATTCAACTTTCTTACCGGCCAGCAACTTGCCATGGCCTTGCAGGGAAGTTACACCATTGGCTTTAAACAGGCTGGCTACGCCGCCTGTCAGGCCCTTAACGATGGTAGCTTTGCGGCCGATCATTGCAGCAACATCCATGGTCACTTCAGACGTCGAAATACCGTGAATTTTGAAGCCGTTTTTGGCTTCGTAGAACTTCCAGGAGCTGTCCAGCAGTGCCTTGGATGGAATGCAGCCAACGTTCAGGCAGGTACCGCCGAGGGCTAACTTGCCCTCCTTGTCCTGATACTTCTCGATGCAAGCCGTCTTAAGACCAAGTTGCGCAGCCTTGATAGCAGCAACATAGCCGCCAGGGCCCGCGCCAATCACTACTACGTCAAATTTCTGGGACATAAAAAAGAGTTCCTCTTTAGCTGCAAGCTTCAAGCTACAAGCCGCAAGCCGATCTGTGATGTATTACAGACAAGCATGCAGCCTGTTCATTTAAATATTTCCGTCAGCTAACGCACTATCGTCAAGCTCTTTTACTAGCCGCTTGACGCTAACCGCTTTAGCTACCCCGTCAGATATCCAACAACAGACGTGCCGGGTCTTCCAGCAAGTCCTTGATGGTAACCAGGAAGGTCACTGCTTCTTTGCCATCGATCAAGCGGTGATCGTACGAAAGTGCCAGATACATCATTGGCAGTATCACGACTTCACCTTTGACCGCCATTGGACGTTCCTGGATTTTGTGCATGCCCAGGATAGCCGCTTGTGGCGGATTGACGATTGGCGTCGACAACAGCGAACCGAAGGTACCACCGTTGGAGATGGTGAAGGAACCGCCGGTCATGTCATCCATGGTCAGCTTGCCGTCTTTGGCTTTTTTGCCGAAAGCAGCAATGCCGCCTTCGATTTCAGCCAGGCTCATCAGCTCAGCGTTACGCAGAACCGGAACCACCAAACCGCGATCACTCGACACGGCAACGCCGACGTCTGAATAGCCGTGGTAGACGATATCGGTACCGTCAATGGAAGCATTGACCGCCGGATAGCGTTTCAGCGCCTCGGTGGCCGCTTTTACGAAGAACGACATGAAGCCAAGACGTACACCGTTATGCGACTTCTCGAATAGATCCTTGTACTTCGAACGTAGCTCCATGATCGGCTTCATGTTGACTTCGTTAAACGTGGTCAGCATTGCCATGTTCGACTGAGCTTCAACTAGGCGCTCTGCAACCTTGGCACGCAGACGCGTCATCGGAACACGTTTTTCAACGCGATCACCAGCCGCGAAAACAGGCGCGGCCGCAGCCGCTTTAACTGGTGCAGGAGCAGCGGCTGGCGCGGATTTCTTAGCGTCTACAGCAGCAACGACGTCTTCCTTTGTAACGCGACCGTCTTTACCGGTACCTTTGACGCTGGCCAGATTGATGCCATTTTCTTCAGCCAGCTTGCGCGCGGCCGGTGCTGCGATTGCATCTTCGTCACCAGCGCCAGGTGCTGTTGCAGGAGCAGAAGCAGCCTGGGTCGGAGTGGCAGCAGCAGGCGCCGACGCAACAGCAGCGCCAACAGCTTCCAATGTACCTAGTAGTTCATCGGACAGAACGGTGTCGCCTTCGTTTTTAACGATTGAGCCCATGACGCCGTCAGCGGTAGCCAGAACTTCAAGCACCACCTTGTCGGTTTCGATGTCGACGACCAGATCGTCACGCTTGACGGCGTCCCCAGGCTTTTTATGCCAGGTAGCAACGGTACCGTCGGCAACCGATTCCGGGAAAGTGGGGGCTTTGATTTCGATAGCCATTATCTGTGGTTCCTTAAATTCGGTTTCTGATGCACGAAGGCGTTAAACGGTGAATGCATCTTTGAGCAGTTTTGCCTGCTGTTCGGCATGCATCGAGGCATAACCACAAGCCGGAGCCGCAGAGGCGTCACGACCAGCGTACTCAAGGACCAATGCCTTGTTGTGACCACTGATGATGCGACGCATGTGATGCTGGCTGCCGTACCAGGCGCCCTGGTTCATCGGCTCTTCCTGACACCAGACGATGTGCTTAAGGTTTTTGTACGGACCCAGGACTTCGATCAAGTCGTCTTCCGGGAACGGGTACAGCTGCTCAAGACGTACGATGGCGATGTCATCACGACCTTCGGCACGGCGTTTTTCCAGCAGGTCGTAGTAAACCTTGCCGCTACACAGTACGACGCGACCTACATTGGCCGGGTCCTGCGCATCCACTTCTGGAATAACGGTCTGGAACGAGCCTTCGGCCAGATCTTCCAGCGTCGAAACCGCCAACTTATGGCGCAGCAGCGACTTCGGCGTCAGCACGATCAGCGGCTTGCGCAGCGGACGGATGACTTGACGACGCAACAGGTGGTAGATCTGAGCCGGCGTGGTTGGTACGCAAACCTGAATGTTGTGCTCGGCACACAATTGCAGGTAACGCTCCAGACGCGCAGACGAGTGCTCTGGACCCTGGCCTTCATAACCGTGAGGCAGCAACATGGTCAGACCGCACAGACGGCCCCACTTGTGCTCACCGCTGGTGATGAACTGGTCAATAACTACTTGAGCACCGTTGGCAAAATCACCGAACTGAGCTTCCCAGATGACCAACGCATTAGGCTCGGTAGTCGAGTAACCGTACTCAAACGCCAATACCGCTTCTTCCGACAGCAAGGAATCGTACAGGTCGAAACGCGGCTGACCTTTGTACAGATTCTGCAATGGGATGTAAGTAGCACCGTCTTTCTGGTTATGCAGCGCTGCGTGGCGGTGCGAGAAAGTACCGCGACCTACGTCCTGCCCAGTGATTCGAACGGGGTGACCTTCGAATGCCAAAGTCGCGTACGCCATGGTTTCAGCGTAACCCCAGTTGATCGGCAAGCCACCGGCCTGCATCTTCTGACGGTCTTCGTAGATCTTCGATACCTGACGCTGAACCACGAAGCCTTCTGGCAGCTCCATCATTTTTGCAGACAGTTCTTGCAAGGTCTTCAAGTCGAAACGGGTGTCGTGACGAGCGGTCCAGGCATGACCCAAATACGGACGCCAATCGACGAACAACTCTTTATTCGGCTCTTTGACCAGGCTTTTCACCACGTGCAGACCGGCGTCCAGCGCGTTGCGATAGTCGTCGATTTTTGCTTGTACACGGGCGTCATCGACGACACCGGCCTTGGTCAGGCTTTCGGCGTACAGCTCACGCGTAGTCCGCTGTTTGGCGATCTGCTGGTACATCAACGGCTGAGTGCCACTTGGCTCGTCCGCTTCGTTGTGACCGCGACGGCGATAGCAGACAAGATCAATCACAATGTCACGCTTGAACTGCATGCGGTAATCGATGGCCAACTGTGTCACGAACACGACAGCTTCAGGATCATCGCCATTTACATGGAGAATCGGTGCCTGGATCATCTTGGCAACGTCGGTCGCATACTCCGTGGAGCGCGCGTCTTCCGGGTTGCTGATGGTGAAACCAACCTGGTTGTTGATGACGATGTGGATTGTGCCGCCCGTCTTGAAGCCGCGAGTCTGCGACATCTGGAAGGTTTCCAAGACCACGCCTTGACCTGCAAACGCAGCGTCACCGTGGATGGATATAGGCAGAACCTTGTCACCGGTCGGATCGTTACGACGATCCTGACGAGCACGAACCGACCCTTCTACCACCGGAGAAACGATCTCCAGGTGAGATGGGTTGAACGCCATCGCAAGGTGAACTTCGCCGCCCGCGGTCATCACGTTGGACGAAAACCCCTGGTGGTACTTGACGTCACCGGAACCGAGTTCAACCTTCTTTTTGCCCTCGAACTCGTCGAACAAGTCGCGTGGGTTCTTGCCAAAGGTGTTGACCAGGACGTTCAGGCGACCACGGTGGGCCATGCCGATCACGATTTCCTTGGTGCCATATGAACCCGAACGCTGGATCAATTCATCGAGCATTGGAATCAGGCTTTCGCCGCCTTCCAGACCGAATCGCTTGGTGCCCGGGTACTTAGTGCCCAGGTATTTTTCCAGGCCTTCGGCTGCCGTTACGCGCTCAAGCAGGTGGCTTTGGATGTCAGCGGAAAACACCGGACGTCCGCGCACGCTTTCGAGGCGCTGCATGAACCAGTTACGCTGCTCGGAATCGACGATGTGCGTAAACTCGGAACCGATGGTGCGGCAATATGTCTGCTGCAAGGCATCGAGAATTTCGCGTAGGCTCGCCTCCTCTTTGCCGATGTACAAATCACCGGCGCGGAAAGTGGTATCAAGATCAGCGTTGGTCAAACCGTAATGATTGATCGACAGGTCAGCGGGCGCTGGACGTTGCCACAAACCCAACGGATCGAGCTGAGCGCCTTGATGGCCCCGCATCCGATACGCCTGGATAAGCCGCAACACTTCAACCTGCTTTTTCTCGTGTTCGCTGCTCACGCTGCCGGCAGATACCGGTTGGGCGCGGCGCTGGTTTTTAGCCAGCAACACGAAGTGATCGCGAATCGTCGAGTGCGATACATCGGTGGCAGTGCTGCCGTCAGCGGGCAACTTCTGAAAGTAGGTGCGCCATTCTTCTGGCACAGCGTTAGGGTCGTGCAGGTAGAGCTCGTAGAGCTCTTCCACATAGGCAGCGTTACCACCGGAAAGGTGGGCACTGTTCCACATGCGCTGCATCACGCTTTCTTGCATGCTTGGTCACCCTCGGTAAGGGGACACCACCGGCGAAGACACTACAGCCCGCTTGAAAAAGCCCATGTGTCGCGACTAAAACAAGCCACCGAGGTCCACGCAGATAGTCCGGGTACCAGCCCGGATGCCCCTGCTGGTCTCATTTCTTCAAAATAAGAGCCGCAGCTTCATGAGCTACTGCTCAGGTTAAAACTACGGCGCCGGTTGAAGCCTGCGCCGCAGCTAGTACGGGTAAAGCAGTTACAGGTACAACGTTACAAATTAAACGCCGCTTTGTAGCAGCATGCTGCGAATGTGGCCGATAGCCTTGGTAGGGTTCAGGCCCTTCGGACACACGTTCACGCAGTTCATGATCCCGCGGCAGCGGAATACGCTGAACGGGTCATCCAGCGAAGCCAGACGTTCCTGGGTGTGAGTGTCACGGCTGTCAGCCAAGAAACGATAGGCTTGCAGCAGTGCCGCTGGACCGAGGAACTTGTCTGGGTTCCACCAGAAGGACGGGCAGGAAGTCGAGCAGCAAGCGCACAGGATGCACTCGTACAGGCCATCAATCTTTTCACGTTCTTCTGGTGTCTGCAGGCGCTCGATGGCCGGAGCCGGCGAATCGTTGAGCAGGTACGGTTTCACCTTCTCGTATTGCTTGTAGAAGATGCTCATATCAACGACGAGGTCACGAATAACCGGCAAACCAGGTAGTGGACGTACCACCAACTTATTGCCCTTGACCACGGCAGACAGTGGCGTGATGCACGCCAAGCCGTTTTTGCCGTTGATATTCATACCGTCGGAACCACATACACCTTCACGGCAAGAGCGACGATAAGAGAATCCTTCGTCCTGCTCTTTGACCAGCGCCAACACATCCAGAACCATCAAGTCTTTACCGTTAGTATTGACCTGAAATTCCTGCATGAACGGAGCTGCGTCCTGATCGGGGTTGTAGCGATAAACACTGACTTGCAACATATCGGCCACCCTTAATAAGTACGGATCATGGGTTCGAAAGTCGGAACGGTTTTCGGCGAGAAGTTTACGGCACGTTTGGTTACGCGCTTGTCGCTCGGGAAAAACAGGGAGTGGCATAGCCAATTCACGTCGTCGCGCTCTTCAAAGTCTTCACGGGCATGAGCGCCGCGTGACTCTTTACGCACTTCTGCGGCGATCGCAGTGGCTTCCGCCACTTCCAGCAGGTTTTGCAATTCCAGAGCTTCGATACGGGCCGTGTTAAACGCCTGGCTCTTGTCGTTGATCTTGACGTTGGCGATGCGCGTACGCAGATCCGCCAATTGAGTAATACCTTTCTGCATATATTCGCCGGTACGAAATACACCGAAGTAGTTCTGCATGCAGCTTTGCAGCTCTTTGCGCAGCGAAGCGACATCTTCGCCGGTGGTACGCTCGTTCAAGCCAGCAAGGCGCTCGAGGGCGAAGTCGATGTCGGTCTCAGACGCGCGACGGTAGTCAACGCCTTCACGCAGGCTTTGTTCCAGGTGGATACCGGCAGCGCGACCAAAGACCACCAGGTCGAGCAACGAGTTGCCGCCCAGACGGTTAGCACCGTGGACCGATACGCAGGCCACTTCGCCCACTGCGAACAGACCGGGAATGATCTGATCCACGCCTTCAGCATTCTGGGTAATCGCCTGACCATGAATGTTGGTCGGAACGCCGCCCATCATATAGTGGCAAGTTGGCACTACCGGGATTGGAGCAACCGCAGGATCGACGTGAGCGAAGGTCTTGGACAGCTCCATGATCCCTGGCAGACGACTGTGCAGCACTTCCTCACCCAAGTGATCAAGCTTGAGCATTACGTGGTCGCCATCCGGACCACAACCGTTGCCGGCGATGATCTCCTTAACCATTGAGCGTGCTACCACATCACGACCCGCAAGGTCTTTGGCGTTCGGAGCGTAACGCTCCATGAAACGCTCACCATGCTTGTTGATCAGGTAACCGCCTTCACCACGACAGCCTTCAGTAACCAGTACACCTGCACCGGCGATACCGGTTGGATGGAACTGCCACATTTCAATATCTTGAACCGGCACGCCCGCTCGCAACGCCATACCGATACCGTCACCGGTATTGATCAAGGCATTGGTAGTCGACGAATAGATACGGCCCGCGCCGCCAGTGGCCAATACAGTCGCGTTCGCACGGATATATGAGGTTTCACCGGTTTCGATGCAGATGGCAATGATGCCGACAAAAGCGCCATCCTGGTTCTTCACCAGATCAACACCATAGTATTCGTTGAGGAATACGGTACCGGCCTTCAAGTTGGCCTGGTACAAGGTGTGCAACAGCGCGTGACCAGTGCGGTCGGCTGCTGCGCAAGTACGTGCAGCCTGCCCGCCCTTGCCGAAGTCTTTCGACTGGCCACCGAAGGGACGCTGATAAATACGGCCCTGCTCAGTGCGGGAGAACGGCAAACCCATGTGCTCGAGTTCGAACACGGCTTCCGGGCCTACGGAGCACATGTATTCGATAGCGTCCTGGTCACCGATATAATCGGAGCCTTTGACGGTATCGTACATGTGCCAGCGCCAGTCATCGTTTGGATCTGCCGAAGCGATGGCGCAAGTGATGCCGCCCTGTGCAGAAACGGTATGGGAGCGAGTCGGAAACACCTTGGTCACTACAGCAGTCTTGTGACCACCTTGGGCCAACTGCAACGCAGCGCGCATGCCGGCACCGCCACCACCAATAATGATGGCGTCAAAAGAAAGCGTATTAATGTTAGCCATGAATCAGATACCCCAAAGAATCTGCACACCCCAGACGAAGTAAGCGAACATGGCGATGCCGCATACTGCTTGGAAAAGGAAACGTATTGCAGTCGCAGACTTGCCCAGCGCCATCGACGTCAGGTAGTCAGTCGCGATGGTCCACATGCCAACCCAGGCATGAGCGCCCAGTGCGACAAGCGCCAGCAGACTGAAGATACGCATCCAGCTGTTCGCGAACAGCTCATGCCATTGGGCAAAGCCCAGGCCTGGGTGTGCGACGATGTATCCGATCAGGAATATGAAATAAGCCGCGAGCACGACCGCAGATACGCGTTGCGCCATCCAGTCGTAGAGGCCCGAACGCGACAGGTTAGTGACGTTGGTTACCATATCCATACTCCTGCCAGAACGATCAACACCACGGATACGGCGAGAACGATTTTCGAGCCCAGTTTGCCGCCTTCCAGCGATTCACCGATGCCCATGTCCATGATCAAGTGGCGAATACCTGCCACCAAGTGATACAGCAAGGCGGACAAGAGACCCCAAATCACTAGCTTGGCTAGCACGCTGGTCAAACACGCCTTCACTTCGCCGAAACCTTCCTCGGAACCGAGCGACTTGCTTAATGCATAAAGCATGATGGCAAGGCCGACAAACAGGATGATTCCGGAGATACGATGAAGAATGGACGTGTAAGCAGTGACTGGGAGTTTGATGGTCCTTAGGTCGAGGTTTACAGGTCGTTGGCTATTCACGGCTTTTTTTCACACTGAAGAGCCCCTAACAATCAGGGCAAAGTTGTTGGGAAGTGCACTGGTCAGGTACCCACGCCCAGGGAGTGACGACCCCTTGAAACAAGGCCAAAAGCCCCTGGCGGTCGGACGTCGAGTATAGACAGTTAGGTCACTAATGACAACGCGCAGACCCTCCCTCTAATAGGCAATTGCGCCCATGAAATAAAAGGCGTAAACGGTGGAAAAATGCAGCCAACAGTCACGCTAAGAGCCCACTGCTGCAAGACTTTAGGCAAATTGACTTTAGAATTTATCTCACTATAGTGGTGCGGGCCCTGCGTGGGGGGTTTGTCTGATGATTTGAAGCATAAATAGGAGGCCACATGGCTGACAAAAAAGCGCAGTTGATCATCGAGGGCGCAGCCCCCGTCGAGCTGCCGATTCTGACCGGCACCGTTGGTCCCGATGTAATCGACGTACGCGGTCTGACCGCCACCGGCCGCTTCACATTCGACCCTGGTTTCATGTCGACCGCCTCTTGCGAGTCGAAGATCACGTATATCGACGGCGACAACGGCATTCTGCTGCACCGCGGCTATCCCATCGAACAGTTGGCCGAACAATCGGACTATCTGGAAACCTGCTACCTACTGCTCAATGGCGAACTGCCGACTTCCGAGCAAAAAGCTCAATTCGTCGTCATCGTCAAGAACCACACGATGGTGCACGAACAGCTGAAGACGTTCTTCAACGGCTTCCGTCGCGACGCGCACCCAATGGCGGTGATGTGCGGCGTGGTAGGTGCCTTGTCGGCGTTTTATCACGACTCTCTGGACATCAATAACCCACAGCATCGCGAAATTTCCGCGATTCGCCTGGTTGCCAAGATGCCTACCCTGGCAGCAATGGTCTACAAGTACTCCATGGGCCAACCCATGATGTACCCGCGTAACGACCTGAACTACGCTGAAAACTTCTTACACATGATGTTCAACACGCCGTGCGAGATCAAGCCGATCAGCCCAGTGCTGGCGAAGGCTATGGATAAGATCTTTATCCTGCACGCGGATCACGAGCAGAATGCATCGACCTCAACCGTGCGCATGGCCGGCTCATCGGGTGCGAATCCGTTTGCCTGTATTGCCGCAGGTATCGCTGCACTCTGGGGGCCGGCACACGGCGGTGCGAACGAAGCAGTACTAGCGATGCTGGATGAAATTGGCGATGTATCAAACATTGACGCTTTCATTGCCAAGGCGAAGGATAAGAACGACCCGTTCAAGCTGATGGGCTTCGGTCACCGCGTTTACAAAAACCGCGATCCGCGCGCCACCGTGATGAAGCAAACCTGTGACGAAGTGCTGAGAGAGCTGGGCATCACAAATGATCCACAGCTGGAACTGGCCATGCGTCTCGAAGAAATTGCGCTGACTGACCCATACTTCATCGAACGCTCGCTTTACCCGAACGTCGACTTTTATTCGGGCATAATCCTCAAAGCGATTGGCATTCCGACTAGCATGTTCACCGTAATCTTCGCCTTGGCGCGGACTGTCGGCTGGATCTCGCACTGGAAAGAAATGCTTTCAAGCCCGTACAAGATTGGCCGCCCTCGCCAGCTGTACACCGGTTACGTGTCGCGCGACATCGTGCCACTCGAAGACCGCAAGTAAGCTTCGGCCTTAAACCCGAAGAAAAAAAGGGCTGCCATTGGCAGCCCTTTTTATGCTGAAATTGCGGGACTATTACTTCTCGGCCCGCTCCCTCAACGCCTTTAACGTATTGAACGGCGCATCGACGACAAACTTGTTTGCTAGCCACGATGGCACGCTACCACCTGGCTCGGTGTGAACTTGATAGATCACTTCAGTCTGATCGGGGCCCTTGGGCACGAACTTCCAGAATCCCTCTACTTGTGCGACCCGCACAAATCCCTTTTCTTCCGGGACGTAGGTCGGGACGCCCTCGAGCTTGCGGGTCAGCGAGCCGTCAGCCCCCTCCTCCGTGGTAACCATCAGCACCGAATCACGCGGGGTCACTGGCCAAGGCGTATTGAACTGGGTGTAAGTCCACACCTTTCCACCGTCGAATTTCAGCACTTTCTGCGTCTTGCATTCATGGATCCAGGCGCAGGCGCCCACCACGTCTTCCTGTAGCTTGCGCAGCTGTGTCACGCTCGCCTTGATCGTGGTGACCCCGCGATAAGCCTTGTACTGCGAGCCTGCTACCTCGCTCAGAGAGACCTTTATACCTCCCTCATCCTTGGCGACCTTCCAATTATCAGCCTGAGCAGCAACGGCCATCAACGCAGTCAAACCACCTACAACAGCCATCCGATACAGCGAACCCATTGTTATATTCCTTTTTGGCAAAGTTCTGGTAAATCGGTTGCGGTAAATCTGGTTGCCCACTATCCCTACATGCTCATCTGATTATGCGGTCGAGGTTGCTTGCTCCCACCAGTCAATCAGGCGAATCGCATCGGACTGGCTGGTGCCACAGACTTCCTCATCAGCCGAAAAAGAAATGCAAACCGCCGGACGCTCTGGCGTGCCGAATAGAGCACACAACGATTCGACAGAAAGGTGCAGGCAGCGTTCTCCAGCGGCCTTGCCATTTGGCATGCCGGGAATAGGCGAACTGATGGAGGGAGCGATGCAGCACGCGCCACAATTTGGACGACAGTCCATAACCGGTATTCTCACGCAGGAAAGCAGTGGTCTAATCGAAGGTGATAGTACCCGCTAAAACAACCGTTTGAAAACACGACGTTCATGGCCCCCTGCGCACGTTATTGTTTGAACTCGAAATCCAGGGCTGCACCCTCGACCTCCCGATGACTCTCGTCACGAAGCTGCAACTGCATTTGATTGCTCAGCAAACGGCCGTTTAGCTGAAACGGACTGTCTTTAGTGGACTTCTTCTCGCTGAACATCGGCGGCAAGACCGCTTTATGAATGATGGGCTGAACTTTCCCAACAGGATGCAGTTGGTCGACCATTTCGCTAGGGAGTGTCAAATCTAGAATCGGTTTGTCCAGACGCGTTTGCTGTACCACCTTACTGGACGGCTTGGTCTTGCCGGCGATCTGTACGCGCGCTTTGGCAGCGGCCTCAGACTTGGAATTGCTCGACGCTGCGCTGATGTTCGTTTTGAAGATAGCTGGCTTTTTAACTGACGACGAATGAGCAACCACAGGCACCACCACCACATTAGGTGCCAATACATGCTCGGGCTCTCTCGCCACCTGCTTAAACGGCTTAGCGGGAGCATTAACTATCAATGGCGCCGATGGCTTCACCCCTGACTGGGACGAGTTAACGTCAGACTGCCCAGCGGTTTTTGTTTCAACCGAAGGAGATTCGATCGAAACCTTAGGTGTCGGTGCATGAGGCGTCGGCGATTTGTCAGCATCACACGCGCTTAGCAGCGTAATCAGCAGTAACCCAATAGACCGAGAAAAATTATTCATAATAGAGGCGAAAGTTAACACCGAGGCGGAGGACACATGCTCACCTGTTGGCCGATCTGTGACAAGCATCCGACTCATCTAGCCACAGAAAAAAAACAGTTGATAAGAATCGTTTTAGACACTGAAAACCCTAATACGCCAACGCCGCCTCCTGACACAATTGCTTCGCGAGCATGCCCAATGTCATGACTGCGCGCTCGGCCTCCCGGTTCCAAGGAACACCACAGTTAAGTCGAATGCAATGATTGAATTGCTCTGTATTGCTGAAAATCAAGCCCGGAGCGATGCTAATCCCCTGTTCAAGCGCGCGCACATGCAGTTCCTGAGTATTAACGCGTCCGGGCAAACTCACCCACAGGATAAATCCACCCGTTGGACGACTCATTTGCGTCCCTTCCGGGAAGTACTGCTGCACTGCCAGCTGGAAAGCACTCAGATTTTTTCGATATTCAAGTCGAATGAAGCGTAGATGGCGGTCATAACCACCATTTTCAAGATAAGCGGCAACCCCCATTTGGGTGACGCTGCATGCGGAATGAGTACTAAAAGTCTGCAAGCGCTGGATTTCGGCTTGGTACTTACCGGCGATGACCCAACCAATACGCACGCCTGGGGACAGTGTCTTGGAGAAACTGGAGCAATAAATCACATGCCCCAGCCGATCAAACGCTTTTAGCGACTTGGTGCGCCCCAGCTCAAACATTAATTCGCCATAAATGTCATCTTCAACAATTTGAATATCGAAGTCTGACGCTAAGCGCAACAGCTGTTTTTGGCGCTCCTCCGGAACGGTTCCGCCCAGCGGGTTACTCAGCCGTGAGGTCATTACCAATGCCTTGATCGACCATTGATTGGCCGCCAACTGCAATGCTTCCAGGCTAATACCGATGGCCGGGTCGCTGGGAATTTCTATAACCTTGAGCCCCAAAAGATCCGCCAACTGCAGCAGGCCATAATAAGTGGGCGACTCGGTTGCGATTAGATCACCTGGACGGGTCAATACGCGTAAAGACATCTGCAACGCGTCAACACATCCATGGGTGATAACAACTTCGGACGGGTCTACAACCACTCCAGCGTCGCGCATGCGAATGGCGACTTGCCGACGCAATGGCTCAAAACCAGGACTGAACATATAACTGAAAGCACGTGGACTTTGAAAGCGGGTCACTTTAGCAATTTGTTGATGAAGGGCACGCACCGGCAAATAGTCGACATGGGGCGTGGCTGCTCCTAACGGAAATACACCCTCACGCCGGGATTCGACCAATACCTGCTGAATAATGCTGCTGCGCGTGACCAACCCAGGCCGCTCTACACGGGCGATATCAGGCGTCTGTGCGGTTAGCGCCGGGGTTTGGTGCACGTAATAGCCGGATTGCGGCCGCGCACGGATCAGACCTTGATCTTCAAGGTTTGCGTAGGCCTGCAGAACGGTCGCATGACTAACGTTGAGCTGCGAACTCATTTTGCGAACTGAAGGTACACGTTCCCCAGGCTGATAAACGCCACGTCGAATATCTTCAGCCAACTGCTGGGCAATGCGCTGATAGAGCAGAAGATTGGTCACAATACGGCCCTCAATTTCACGGCCCTCAATTTCGCTGACGACATTTTTTTATATGGCATTAAGTACGTCGCCAACCGTAACAGTTCAGAAGTGTACTGGAACAGTTTGTATAAACCATAGCGATTAATCGCGCTGTGGAAATATAGTTAACGATATACACGCCAAATTAAGGAATATTTTGTGCCCAAAGATATCCGACACTACTAAAAGTCCAGCGTCGACTTCTTAAGGAAATAGCCTAGCGTTTAGCGCTTAATACGCCTTTATCGTCCGAAAAAACGATCTCGACCCTACGATTCTTTGCCCTGCCCCGCTCCGATGCGTTTACATCGACAGGAAACTGAGCACCGAAGCCCTCGACCTGAATACGAGCGTCGTCGACGCCCATATCAGCAATCACATCCGCTACAGACTGGGCGCGATCCTTCGACAGCTGAAAATTTTCCTGCTCGTAACCGGTACTGTCGGTATAGCCCTCAATCCGAATGATTCGCTTCGGATTGAGCTGGAGAAACTGCACCAATTTCAGCAACGTGTGGTTGGCCGAAGGTTTAAGCTCGGTATTGCCCGTATCAAACAACACATCGCCTAAAGTCATAATCAAACCACGATCCGTTTGCGTCGTAACCAGAGCGGCCATCTGCGACTCCAGCCATATCCCTTGCTGCTGAAGACTGCTCAATTTGGCTTCGCGCAGTTCTACCTGCAAACGCTGGCGCTGTAAATCAGAGATGGCGAGCTGCTCCTGCTTGAGCATCAATTGCGTATGCTCGCGAGCGATTGCGCTATAGCGACTACTGAGATACGCGTAATGAATGACGTCCGCGCCACTTCCCCAATAGGTGGACAGTCGTTCAGCACGGGCTAACAACTCTCCAGCCCGGATGACATCTTTGGGCGCGCCACGCAGAACGTTTGTGTCTTCTTTGACCTTCTGGAAATCGACGCTGGCCTCCTGCAACGCCTGATCGCTGCCTAGATGGCCGGCACACCCATAAAGGCTTGCTATGCCGAACACCATAAACACGCTCAGGCCACGAGAATTCAGTTTCATTGCGCGGTTCTCTCTGCAGCCCCTACTTGCTTGTACAAACGATTAAGGCGGGTATTGAGCTGCGCGAGCTGCTCTGCACTTTTTTCGTTCAATACATGGGCTTCAGCCAATCTTGCATCCAGCTCTGACTGTTCAGCCTGCATTCGAGCAGCTTTGAAGGCATTTTTTCCCATGTCGATGTGAGCCTGAATAAGTTTTGACTGAGCCATACGCATTTCAGGTATGTCCTCGGTGGCACCCACCGCCTTGGCTTGTTCAACCGCCTGATCCGTAAGCTTTAATTGTGCAATAGGGGCCGGATCGTTGGCACAGCCCGCCAAAGTGACAATGGCCACGGCGATGAATAAGGATCGAATAGTCACGAAAACTTTCCTATTTATTGAGGACACTTGCCGTTTGTAACTGCGCTTTCCACAGCGCTAGATTACGAGTCACTGCATCTGCAGACAGGCCGGAGGCGGCCAATTCTGTCATTTTTTTTGCCAACTGTCCGCGCAGCCAAGGCTCGTTACACGCCGAGTTGAATGACAAGCCAACATACAGACCGGTTTTGTCCACGGGTAGCGGTTGGGCAATTAGATCGGAGGAAACCCCAAGCGTTTGGGTCGTGGCCAGCCCCGAGTAACGACCGGCAAGAACATATTCAAACTGCCCATCCAATAGTTTCTGAAAGGCTTGGGCCAAATTAACCGTACGCGCAACGCTAAGGTGCTCGGTGACGGCTGTTTCAAACCCTGGGCTCAAACGAATTTTTTCCGACATCCCGCCGACACGACCGTGCAGATCGGCCAAAGCATTGAACGGTTGCGCGTGACCACGTCGAGTCCACACCATAATTTCGTTCTGGATGATGGCGGGATGAATGTAATCCAACGCTTCCAATTCAGCGATCTTCAGCGGCACATCAATCAATGCATCCATGCGACCGCTGCGCACTTCGTCCAGCGCCTCGTGGCGTTTTCCTGCATACAAAATTTCAACTTTCAGGCCCATTTCTTGCGCAGCCTGCTTAAACAAATCCGCATTGGCGCCTATCAGGTGTTTTGGATCCTTGGAGTCACGCCAAAGGTAAGGCGGGGCATCAGGGCTTCCAGTTACGATCACGCGCTCGCATCTCCCGATAGCAAAAGCGCACATAGGCAACATGAACAAGCCGTAAAAAACAGCTGAGGATAGCCGCCGAGCCTTGTTCATGAGTAAACCCTTTATCAAAGCCAATAAAAAACCCGCTCATTGGGGCTGCGTGAAATGTGCGGGGCGTCGAACTTCCGACTTACCGCTATTCACTCAACCCCGAAACGAACGGGTTGTCTTTATAAGTGAAGAGCCTGGATTAAACCAGTTTCTCAAACTCAGGTACTGCGTCGAACAAATCAGCAACCAGGCCGTAATCTGCTACCTGAAAAATCGGTGCTTCTTCGTCTTTATTGATCGCAACAATCACTTTTGAGTCTTTCATACCGGCCAGATGCTGGATCGCACCGGAGATACCAACGGCGATGTACAACTGTGGCGCAACGATTTTGCCAGTTTGACCGACCTGCATATCGTTGGGCACAAAACCCGCATCAACGGCGGCGCGAGATGCACCTACAGCGGCGCCAAGCTTATCAGCCAGGGCGTACAGGTGTTTGAAGTTATCGCCATTCTGCATGCCGCGACCGCCGGAAACGACGATTTTAGCCGCTGTCAGTTCTGGACGATCCGACTTGGCCAGTTCTTCGCTGACAAAGGAAGATGTGCCAGCGTCGTGAACAACAACAACTGCCTCAACTGAAGCGGAACCGCCTTGAGCGGCAACCGGGTCAAAACCCGTCGCTCGCACGGTGATCACTTTGATCGCCGCAGAAGATTGTACGGTGGCGATGGCATTACCGGCGTAGATCGGACGCTTGAAGGTGTCAGCGCTTTCAACTGCGATGATTTCCGAGATCTGATCGACATCCAGTTGCGCAGCAACACGCGGCAGGATGTTTTTACCGTTGGACGTAGCAGCTGCCAGAACGTGGCTGTAGCCCGATGCCAGCTCGACAATCAGCGGTGCCACGTTTTCTGGCAGTTGATGTGCGTAGGCAGCGTTGTCCGCGACCAGCACTTTCGAAACGCCCGCAATTTTCGCAGCAGTTTCAGCGACTGCGCCGACGTTGGTGCCGGCTACCAGCAGGTGAATGTCACCGCCGATTTTTACCGCAGCAGCCACGGTATTCAAGGTCGCTGGCGCAACAACACCATTTTCGTGTTCAGCTATAACCAAGATAGTCATTTAGATTACCTTCGCTTCGTTTTTCAGTTTCTCGACCAGTTCAGCCACCGACTTGACCTTGATACCTGCGCTGCGAGTTGCCGGCGCTTCGACTTTCAGGGTTTTGGTCGTGGAGGCGGTAGATACGCCCAAAGCTTCAGGAGTCAGCACTTCAAGCGGCTTCTTCTTGGCTTTCATGATATTTGGCAAGGACGCGTAGCGTGGCTCGTTCAGACGCAAGTCTGTGGTCACGATCACTGGCAGACTCAGAGAAACAGTCTGCAGGCCGGCATCGACTTCGCGAGTGACGCTGACTTTGTCCCCAGACACTTCGATCTTGGAAGCAAAGGTGCCTTGAGCGTAACCGCTCAAAGCAGCAAGCATCTGACCGGTCTGGTTATTGTCGCTGTCGATGGCCTGTTTACCCAAGATCACCAACTGCGGTTGTTCTTTGTCGACGACAGCCTTGAGAAGCTTAGCCACTGCCAGCGAGTTCAAATCTTCGACGCACTCAACCAGAATTGCGCGATCAGCCCCCAGAGCCAATGCAGTACGCAGTTGCTCCTGAGCGGTGGTCGGGCCGACAGAAACAACGACGATCTCAGTGACGAGGCCTTTTTCTTTCAGGCGTACCGCTTCTTCAACAGCGATTTCGCAGAAAGGATTCATCGACATTTTGACGTTAGCGAGGTCAACGCCGGAGTTGTCCGCTTTGACGCGAACCTTGACGTTGTAGTCGACCACTCGTTTGACAGCTACAAGAACCTTCATGGATTCCTCGTTACTCTCCGGTGAAAAGAAAGTCGCCTGGACGGACCTGGCGATGGGTGCAGCCTACGGCGAGCGCAAAACCGCCCGTATCTTGACCGGAACGCCTTTTCTGGTCAATACGCCAAAATGGCCAGTTATAAGCCGCACCACTTTGATTTATCAGGGTTAGAAAGAATTCAAACAAACGTTTGTATTGGACCTGCGCGTTGGTGTAGATATAATGCGCCCCTTTGACCGTGCGCGACGGTAAGAATGTTAGGTGCGCGGCACTTCATTTATTACTTATAAAAAATACTGTTGAGCCCTGAGTAGGAGATAGCCTGTGGAACGCGAATACATGGAATTCGACGTCGTCATCGTCGGTGCCGGCCCCGCGGGCCTTTCCGCCGCTTGCCGCCTGAAACAAAAGGCTACCGAAGCCGGAAAGGAGATCAGCGTCTGCGTGGTTGAAAAAGGCTCCGAAGTGGGCGCTCACATTCTCTCAGGGGCAGTGTTCGAGCCCCGTGCGCTCAACGAACTGTTTCCGAACTGGAAAGAACTGGGCGCCCCGCTGCATACGCCGGTCAAGCGTGACGATATTTTCGTCCTTAGAACCGCTGACACCGCCACTAAAGTGCCTAACTTCCTTGTGCCTAAAACCATGCACAACGAAGGCAATTACATTATCTCGCTGGGTAACCTGTGCCGCTGGCTGGCTCAGCAGGCCGAAAACCTCGGGGTGGAAATCTACCCTGGCTTTGCTGCCCAGGAAGCACTGATCGACGACAAAGGCGCAGTCACCGGGATTCTTACCGGCGATTTGGGCGTCGACCGTCAAGGCCACCCGAAAGACAGTTTCACCCCCGGCATGGAGCTGCGCGGCAAATACACGCTGTTCGCCGAAGGCTGCCGTGGGCACATTGGCAAACAATTGCTCAAACGCTTCAACCTGGACGTCGAAGCCGACACCCAGCATTACGGCATTGGCCTGAAAGAGATTTGGGAAGTCGATCCAGCCAAGCACGAACAAGGTCTGGTGGTTCACACTGCCGGCTGGCCGCTGGACGTGATGAGCAGCGAGAACACCGGTGGTTCTTTCCTTTATCACCTGGAAAACAATCAGGTGGTTGTCGGATTGATCGTTGATCTGTCGTACAGCAACGCCTTCTTGTCGCCGTTCGACGAATTTCAGCGCCTCAAGCACCACCCGGTCATCAGCCAATACCTGGAAGGCGGCAAGCGCATCAGTTACGGCGCGCGGGCTATCTGCAAAGGCGGCCTGAATTCCCTGCCGAAGATGGTTTTCCCCGGCGGCGCGCTGATCGGTTGCGAACTGGGCACCCTGAACTTCGCCAAAATCAAAGGCAGCCACACCGCCATGAAGTCCGGCATGCTCGCAGCGGACGCCGTGGCTGACGCGCTGTTCGCTGGCAATGAAGGCGGCGATGAACTGACCACCTACGTTGATGCGTTCAAAGCCAGTTGGTTGTACGAGGAATTGTTCGCCAGCCGCAACTTCGGCCCGGCGCTGCACAAGTTCGGCCCGATCATGGGCGGCGCATTCAACTTCGTCGATCAGAACCTGTTTGGCGGCAAGATCCCGTTCACCCTGCACGACACTCAGCCGGACTACGCGTGCATGAAGCTGGCGGCCGACTCGACGAAGATTGCCTACCCGAAACCGGACGGCAAACTCAGTTTCGACAAGCTCAGCTCGGTCTTCCTCTCCAGCACCAACCATGAAGAAGAGCAGCCGTGCCACCTGAAGCTGACCGACCCAAGCATTCCGATCAGCATCAACCTGCCGTTGTATGACGAACCGGCGCAGCGTTACTGCCCGGCTGGCGTGTACGAAGTGATCACCAAGGAAGACGGTGAGAAGCGCTTCCAGATCAACGCGCAAAACTGCGTCCACTGTAAAACCTGCGACATCAAAGACCCGTCGCAGAACATCACCTGGGTGGCGCCAGAAGGCAGCGGCGGCCCGACTTACCCGAATATGTAAGCCCAACGGTAGAAGCCAACTGGTTGGCGAGGCGTCCTGATGTGCTGTACATCAAATTGCTTCGCCCACACGTTGGCGCCTACAGACGGTGTGTGTTTTAGACCTTAAAACCGCACGCCAACCGTCTCCTCCCCAGGGTTTCGCTCAAAGTAGCGCTTATATTCGCGACTGAATTGCGAAGTGCTTTGATAGCCGACCCGCATCGCCACTTGCGCTACCCCAAGACCTTCGGCGACCAAGATCTGTTGCGCCTTTAGCAGCCGCAAACGTTTCAAATACTGAACCGGCGACAGCAACGTGCTGCGTTTGAAATGCTCATGAAAGGTCGAGGCGCTCATGTTCGCGCAGCGGGCCAAGGTGTCAACGCTGAGCGGCTCAGCAAAGTGCGTGTGCAGGTGAGTCAACGAAGCCGCCACCCGGGCAAATTGCCCGTGTTGCTCGACCAAGGCGCGCAACACGCCCGCTTGCGGCCCACGCAACGCGGCATACAACACTTCCCGCAGCCGCGCGCGGCCCATGATCCGGCATTCCAATGGGTCATGCAGACAGCGCAATAACCGTTCAACGCTCTCGCGCATTTCCGTATCCAGCGCCACCGACGTCATGGACTCCGGGGTTTGTACTTGAGCGCTAGAACCCGGCATCAACCCCATGGCCAATACCAACTCGCCCAGCACTATCCGATCGATGTCGATGGAGACGCCCAGCAAAGGCGCCTCCGGCGAGGCGTAGGTTTCATACTCGAAGGGCACCGGCAACGCCTGAATCAAGTAATGGCCAGCACCATATTCCAGGGTTCGATCACCCAAATACGCGATTTTGCTGCCTTGGGCGATGATGACCAGACTAGGCTCATAGATCTGCGGGCAGCGTGCGACATTTCGGTCTGCAGACCAGACGTTTACCTCAGGCAATAACGTCGATACCAAGCCGGTACGCAGGGCGAGCGGCTGTAGCAGGGAAACCAGCGTGGCGTTAGCTTCGAGGTGACGCGTCAATAACATGGCCGATGCTTCATAAAGAGTGGATGGTTGCATCATCGCAGATCTAACCCGGGATTCGACCCATTACAGGTTATGTCGGAGGAATAGGCATAACAGGCGGAGGAATTGCCATAGCCGATAAAACGACGCACGGGGAGAATGGTCTGTGTCATTCCAGTTAACGCTTTTGCGAGGTTCAACATGTTCAAAGCCATTGGTTACGCCGCTCAATCAGCGACCGCACCCCTAGCCCCCATGACGTTCGAACGCCGCGCTCCACGCGCCGATGATGTGGCCCTTGAGGTCCTGTTCTGCGGCGTGTGCCACTCCGACATTCACCAGGCACGCAACGAGTGGGGCTTCGCCAGCTACCCATTGATGCCCGGCCATGAAATTGTCGGCAAAGTCACCTCTGTCGGCACAGACGTCACCAAATACAAAGTCGGCGACATCGTTGGCGTGGGTTGCCTGGTCGACTCGTGCCGTACGTGCGAAGCCTGTGAGGCTAATCTCGAGCAATATTGCCTCGAAGGCCCAACTCAAACTTACGCCTCTCGCGACCGCGTCGATGGCACCCTGACCATGGGTGGCTATTCAAACGCCATGGTAGTCAGTGAGCGTTTCGTGGTGCGTATCCCAGAAAAACTGGACCTGGCCAGCGCCGCACCGATTCTGTGTGCCGGCATCACGACCTATTCGCCGCTGAAGCATTTTGGCGTCAAGCCTGGCGACAAGGTCGGCGTACTCGGCATGGGCGGTCTGGGCCACATGGGCATTAAGTTCGCCAAAGCCATGGGCGCTGAAGTCACCCTGTTCACCCGCTCGGAAGCCAAGGCCGAAGAAGGCCGTCGTCAGGGCGCGGATCACGTGATTGTCTCCACCAACGAGGGCCAGATGAAAGACGCCGCTGGGCGTTTCAACTTCTTGCTGGACACCATTCCGGTGCAACACGACCTCAACCCGTACCTGCAAACCCTGCGTTTCGACGGCGTGCATATCCTGGTCGGCTTGATCGAACCGATTGATCCGCCTGTGCACGGCTTCAACCTTGTGGCCAAGCGTCGCATCATCGCGGGCTCAATGATCGGCGGCTTAGCGGAAACTCAGGAAGTGCTGGATTTCTGTGCTGAGCACGGCATCACCTGCGACATCGAAATGCTCGACATCAAAAATATCAATGAAGCCTTTGAGCGTGTCGTCAAAGGCGACGTGAAATATCGCTTCGTGATCGACATGAAAACGTTGAAAGCCTGATCAGGGCCTTGCCCCTAACTCGGCCGAGAGTCGCGCTGCGGTGTTTTTGATCAGCGGAATCAACTCGGCCATTTTCTCCAAGGGCATATAGGGCAAGGTACTGGCGATGCTGATGCCGGCAACAATCAAGTTGCTGGCATCACGCACTGGCGCAGCCACACAGCGAATCGACGGTTCGTTGTCTTCCAGATCAAACGCATAGCCCCCCGCGACATACTCCTGCATCCGCTGCTGA
Source organism: Pseudomonas sp. AB6 (assembly GCF_034314105.1). Lineage (NCBI taxonomy): Bacteria > Pseudomonadati > Pseudomonadota > Gammaproteobacteria > Pseudomonadales > Pseudomonadaceae > Pseudomonas > Pseudomonas sp. AB6. Next base: position 1,169,972 of record NZ_JAVIWJ010000001.1, on the reverse strand, counting down.
AACTGCTCCCAAGATGGCTCCTGGTGCTGCGGCCATGTCGTGGTTCTACCATCGGTTGGCAGACTGATTCGGTATAAACGCAGCCATTCTTCCGGCCCGCAATCAATCATCAATGCCTTACCAATTCCAGTGCGCGCCAACGGCATGCGGTGGCCTACACGCGAACGCATTTCCGGGCCATTACGGCCGGGATTTTTGTGCAGGTATAGCACGTCATCGCTTTCGCGAACTGCCAGATGAACGGTGTCGCCGGTCAACGAAGACAGCTCATCCAAATACGGGCGCGCCAGTACTGCCAGCGGCACCTCTTCGCGAGCCTGAAAACCCAGTTCGATCAGCTTCGGTCCCAACAAATAACCCACGTGCGGCATCACGCGCAGATAGCGTTCGTCTACCAGGCAACTGGCCAGACGGTGAGTCGTGCTGCGCGTGGTACCGATAATGCGCGCAATCTCTTTGAGGTCGCGGGCACCATTGGCGACCGCTTGGACCACGCCAAGGCCTCGCAACAAGGTTTGCGTGCCGGTGGGTGCTGCGTCCTTGTCCTTGACCGCGCCGTTGTTCGCCAAGACGATTGATTCGTGCTGCATATCAGCGCCTTATCCATTCAAAAAGCGGGCAACATTATCGCCGCCCGCTTGCAGCGGTTACAACTCAATGCGTTCGACCTTGCCCACCAGCAAAATGTAAGACAGCGCACCGACCAACGCCAACGCAGCCACGTAGGTAATGGCCGGCGCGAAGGAATCACCGGTTGCTAAAAAGCCGATCACAATCGGCGTGGTGATGGCCGCCAGATTACCTATGAAGTTGAACGTACCACCAGTCAGACCCAGCAACCGCGCCGGGGCCAAGGTGGACACCAATGACCACGTGATAGACGCCAAGCCGTTACCGAAGAACGCCAAAGCGAGAAAGGCAATCACCACCGGTGTCGATTCAACGTAGTTAGCGCCAATGATCGAAGTGGAAATCAGCAACCCGCCGATAATCGGCAACTTGCGGGCAAACCCAACACTGGTGCCCCGCCGAATTAGCCAATCGGAAAAGAATCCCGAGCACAACACCCCTACGAACGCAGCGAGAAATGGCAGCGATGCCAGCAGCCCGGACTTGATAAAGTCCATGCCACGGTATTTCACCAGATAAGTCGGAAACCACGTCAGAAAAAACCACAACGTGGAGTTCAAGCAAAACTGGCCGAGGTAAATACCCCAAAGTTTGCGTTTGCTCAGTACGATCCCCAAGTCCAACCAACTGAAACGACGCTTCTCTTTCTCGGTGGTGGCCTGGATATCTACCAACCCGCCACCGTCGCGAATCAGCTCGATTTCCGCTTCATTGATGCCCTTGAAATCTCTCGGTTCGCGATACACCGCAAACCAGATCAACGCCCAAATCATACCGGCCACACCGGTGCTGATGAACACCATGTGCCAGCCGAATTGCGCTTGTAGCCACGCTAACACTGGGGTCAGAAAGGCCAGGCCAACGAATTGACCGGATGTATAAAAGCCGATAGCAGTTGCCCGTTCACGCTCTGGAAACCAAGTGGTAACGACCCGGCTGTTGATCGGATAGGCCGGTGCTTCCATCGCTCCCACTGCCAGACGCAGGAAGAACAGTGCGATAAAGCTGGCGGCGAATCCCAGCAAGATCGTGGCCAGTGACCACAACACCAGCGCGACGGTGTAGAGGATTCGCGGCGGCACGCGGTCAACCAACCAGCCGCCGGGGAGTTGCATGGCGGCGTAGGTCCAACCGAAAGCGGAGAAAATCAGGCCGACGTGAATCGGATCGATGCCCAACTCAGTGGTCAAGGCCGGAGCGGCAATCGACAGATTGCTGCGGTCGAGATAATTGATCACCACGGTGATGAACAGCAGCACCATGATGAAGAAACGCTTACGGCTGGGCGTTACAAACGACGTCTTGGCCGCGATGGCTTGAGGTTGCATGGCGAGTGCCTCTTTTTATGGTTATTTGAGGGCGCTGTAAAACCTGTGGGAGAAGGCTTGCTGCTAAAGGCGAAACGAGGTGTGTCAGGTAAACCGCCTTCGCAGGCAAGCCTGCTCCCACAGCACTGGACCGTAATCCGTCTTACCACTCAGCAAAACTGCCATCGGCGTGGCGCCAGATCGGGTTGCGCCAGCGGTGGCCGATGGCTGCGCGCTCTATGACGTATTCCTCGTTGATTTCGATGCCCAGGCCCGGTCCGTTAGGGATCTTCACCATGCCTTTGTCGTAATCGAAGACTTCCGGGTTCTTGATGTAATCCAGCAGGTCGTTGCTTTCGTTGTAGTGGATGCCCAGGCTCTGCTCTTGGATGAATGCGTTGTAGCAGACCGCATCCAGCTGTAAACACGCTGCCAGTGCAATCGGACCCAACGGACAATGCAACGCCAGCGCAACGTCGTAGGCTTCGGCCATGTTGGCAATTTTGCGGGTTTCCGTAATACCGCCCGCGTGGGAAGCATCCGGCTGAATGATGTCGACGTAGCCCTCACTCAAGATCCGCTTGAAATCCCAGCGCGAGAACAACCGTTCACCCAAGGCAATCGGCGTGCTGGTCAACGGCGCCAGTTCCTTGAGCGCTTCGTAGTTCTCGCTGAGCACCGGCTCTTCGATGAACATCAGCTTGAACTGATCCAGTTCCTTCATCAGCACTTTGGCCATGGGTTTGTGCACCCGGCCATGAAAGTCAACGCCGATGCCGACGTTAGGCCCTACGGCATCACGCACAGCGGCGACATTGGCCAGCGCCAGCTCAACTTTTTCAAAGGAATCGAGAAATTGCAGCTCTTCGGTGCCGTTCATCTTCACCGCAGTAAAACCGCGCTCCACCGCATCTTTGGCCGCCTTCGCGGTTTCTGCAGGTCGATCGCCGCCGATCCATGAATACACGCGGATCTTGTCGCGCACCTGACCACCCAGTAGATCACTGACCGAGACACCCAACGCCTTGCCCTTGATGTCCCACAATGCCTGATCGATGCCGGCCAGCGCACTCATGTGGATCGCGCCGCCACGGTAGAAGCCACCGCGATATAACACGGTCCAGATATCTTCGATATTACGTGGGTCTTTGCCAATCAAGTAATCAGACAATTCTTCTACCGCTGCGGCCACCGTGTGCGCGCGACCTTCGACTACCGGCTCGCCCCAGCCAGTGACGCCTTCATCGGTTTCTATCTTGAGAAACAGCCAGCGCGGCGGGACGATGAACGTCGTGAGTTTGATGATTTTCATGGGTGCGCTCTCTTATTCAATTCGACGCTCGGGGCGTCGATCAGATCAATGCAATTGGTTCCAGGCGGACACGTATGTCTTGGCCCGCTCAGCGACGTCAGCAGCGCTCATGCCCGGTTTGAACAACCCGGAACCTAGACCAAACCCCGACACACCGGCGTCGATGAACACCTGCATGTTGTCCGGCGTGATGCCACCCACCGGAATCAACGCGGTGCCCTTGGGCAGTACCGCGAGGAACGCCTTCACTACCGCCGGGCCCATTTGTTCAGCCGGGAACAGTTTCAGCACATCCGCGCCTTCAGCCAGCGCCGCAAATGCTTCTGTCGGAGTCGCAACGCCCGGCGAAAGGAACAATCCTGCAGCTTTGGCGGCACGTAGCACCTTGGCGTCGCTGTGGGGCATAACGATAACCTGCCCGCCCGCCTCTTTGACTAAGCCTACTTGTTCAGGGGTTAACACCGTGCCTGCGCCGATCAGGCAATCAGCAGGCAGCGATTGACGCAATATACGGATGCTGTCGTAGGGTTCCGGCGAGTTGAGCGGCACTTCGATGACCCGAAAACCGGCCTTGTACAAGACGTCACCAATGGCCGCTGCTTCTTCCGGACGCAGGCCACGAAGAATGGCGATCAAGCCGTTTTTAACCAATGCTTGTTTAAGCATGTCAGACCTCTGCAAGAGTGGATTTGAGCAAGTTGGCCTGCACCGCCAACTGCCACAAACCGCGTTCGGTGGCCTGTTCGGCCAAGGTCACCTGAGCGAAACCGCAGGCAGCCAGCGCACGAGAGTAGCGCACGCAGAGCTGGGCATTGCCGATCAGGATGATGGGGGGAAGACGTTTATCTGGAGCTTGGCGTTGCTGCTTTAAGGCGGCCAGCGCGACCAGTTCATGACCAATCAACAGCCCGGACAGGTAGTCCGGCTGAGCGTCGGCACTTAGTTCACCGGTTAACCCCAAGGTTCGGCAACTGAATATGGTCGACAGCGGTCCAGCGGCGCCATCTTTTGACAACGCAACCGCAACGCCTCGATCAAATGCGGCCTCGTCGAAAATTTCACTGATACGCATAGTACGACCGAGGATGGTGTGGGCGCTGAGCGCGGCATATACCTCACCGGTCATGAATGTATCGAAGTGCACGATACAACCGTCAGCCACCTGAACCCATTTGGAATGGCTGCCTGGTAAGCCGATCAACCAGGAATGCTCTGGGGTGCCAGCGGTCAAGCTGGCGAGAACGCCTAGGACTTGAGTTTCTTCGCCGCGCATCACGTTGGGCAACGTCGACCGTTGCAACACGCCAGGGACAATGTGGACGTCAACTCCGCGCACGCTGCGCACTGTTTGCAGTGCAGCGCTTAGGGCAGCGAGATCCGCTGGCGTTTCGCGGTACACCGCTTCGCGCCAACCTTGAGCACTACCGACCATGCCGCAGGCAATAACCGGAATCCCCGGCTGTGCGTCGAGCCAGTCGCCACACGCCTCGTCGAACGCTAATTCAAATCCATTGGTACAGATCACGCCAGCGATCAATCTTGGTGTGGTGGGCAACTGCATAATGCCTGCGCTCAGAGAGCGCTGGTCTAGAACTTGGCCGTATTCGCCAAGTCTATAAGCACGAAGGGAAGTCGTTCCCCAGTCGAGCGCGATTAATTGCGCCAGCATCGCTTCACCTTTTATTGTTCGGATATGAAGTAGTCATTCTTGTGGCGAGGTTGACTATAAGCCCGAATCAACATCTATCTCAATATGTAAATTCATATCCCATATATAGGGATAAAAACGTAAAGATGATAGTTGTTCTACTCTGGCATTACTTAAACGGTCAGGCTACTTCCAGGGATGAGCGCAATGAAGCGATTTCAAGCATTGAACAGTCTTCGTGGCCTGTTTGCGTTAGCCGTGGTTGTTCACCATTCACATGTGTTGCAAAGCATCACTGAAGAATCGTTTTTCAAGCATGCCAATTACCTCGTCGAATTCTTTTTCGCGTTGAGCGGTTTTGTCTTGTACCAGCGCTATGCCCATTCGTTGGGTTCGACGCCGCAATTGCGTCAGTTCATGATTTCGCGTACCTGCCGTGTGTATCCGCTCCACCTGTTTATGCTGTTGGTCTTTGTCGGTTTCGAATGCCTCAAACTGATCCTTGAGCGCCGGGGTATTACCCTGAATAACCTTAGTTTTACAGGGGACCGGTCCGTGGGCGAGATAGTGCCGAACCTGCTGCTGATTCAAGCGTGGTGGTCGGGGTTCAACGCCTTGTCGTTCAACTATCCCTCATGGATAGTCAGCGTCGAGTATTACGTTTATCTGTTGTTTGGCGTGACCGCGCTGATACTGCGGCAACGATCGACCATGGCCTTTGGCGCGCTGTCTGCGTTGGCCTTAGCGGCCCTGTATCTGGGCAATACGCCGCTGGCGGACAACGTGTTACGCGGTGTGGGTTGTTTCTTCGCGGGCGGGATCGTTTATCGGATCTACATGCACTGGCGCCATCTGCGCCAGGGTCTGTTATCGGGTAGCGTGTCGGAAGTGATGATTCTTGGGCTCATCTATGCCGTCATGACGCGCAGCGAAACACCACAGGACGCCGCGCTGGCGATACTGTTCTGTGTGGCGGTCGGGGTCTTTGCGTTTGAGGCAGGTGCGATATCGTTACTGCTGCGCGGGCGTCTATTGGTATGGCTTGGAGAGCGCTGGTTTTCGATCTACATGACCCACGCTGCAGTGATTTTCGTGACCACTGTCTTTGTGATGATGGTCGCTAAAATCACAGGATTGGCGTTAATGGTTGAGCTACCGGGCGCCACGACACGGTACGTCAGCACCGGCAGTGCCTTGCTGGATAACGTAATGATCGTCGTTGAGCTGATTGCAGTGTTGGGAATATCAACCTTGACCCATCGGTATATCGAACTGCCCGGTATAGCGCTGGGACAACGATGGCGTGGCGTGGGTGGCGATGACAGCAGCGTGACCCAACGGCTTCCCGAATGAATTCAGGAAGCCCGCCGCGGACGTTTCAGGCATGCTCAATCTTCTGAATCAACGCTCCAGCAAAATCCGCAGCATGCGACGCAGCGGTTCGGCTGCACCCCATAGCAACTGATCGCCAACAGTAAACGCGCCCAAGTATTGCGAGCCCATGTTCAGCTTGCGCAAACGCCCTACTGGAATGCTCATGGTGCCGGTTACCGCCGTAGGGCTCAGGTCTTGAATACTGGCCTCCCGGTGGTTTGGCACCAGTTTCACCCATGGATTGTGCTGGCTGATCATACCTTCGATGTCGGCAATCGGTACGTCTTTGTTCAGCTTGATGGTTAGCGCCTGGCTGTGGCAGCGCATGGCGCCGATGCGCACGCAGATACCATCCACCGGAATTGGGCTCTTGAAGCGACCCAGAATCTTGTTGGTCTCAGCCTGGCCTTTCCATTCTTCGCGGCTCTGACCGTTTGGCAATTCCTTGTCAATCCAAGGGATTAAGCTGCCTGCCAAGGGTACACCGAAGTTTTCCGTGGGGAATCCTTCGCTGCGCATGGCTTCAGCCACCTTGCGGTCGATGTCGAGGATTGCGCTGGCAGGATTCGCGAGCTCTTCCGCCACCGAGGCGTGGGCAGCACCCATTTGCTTGATCAGTTCACGCATGTTCTGCGCGCCAGCCCCAGAGGCCGCCTGATAAGTCATGACGTTCATCCACTCAACCAGACCGGCTTCGAACAAACCACCCAAGCCCATGAGCATCAAGCTGACAGTGCAATTACCGCCGATGTAATTCTTGGTGCCTGCATCCAGCTGCTGATCAATAACCCGGCGGTTGACCGGGTCCAGCACAATCACTGCGTCATCCTGCATACGCAGGCTCGACGCGGCATCAATCCAGTAACCCTTCCAGCCCGCTTCACGCAGCTTGGGGAATACTTCATTGGTGTAGTCGCCACCCTGACAGGTCAGAACCACATCAAGGGTTTTGAGTTCGTCGATGCTGTAAGCATCTTTCAGCGGTGCAGTATCCTTACCTACAGCCGGGCCTTGGCCACCCACGTTGGACGTGGAAAAGAACACTGGCTCGATGAGATCAAAATCCTGCTCTTCCAGCATCCGCTGCATGAGCACGGAACCGACCATACCGCGCCAACCGATCAGACCTACACGTTTCATCGCAACTACACCCTTAACAAAAAGTGGGGCGCTACCTCTAACGACTTCGGAGGCAGCGGGCCCGAGAGATTACAGATTCCACAGCGCGGCGACTACTGCATCGCCCATTTCCTCTGTTCGGACTTTGGCGTTGCCCACAGACCAGATGTCACCGGTACGCAAACCTTGATCCAAAACCAGACTCACTGCCTTTTCGATGGCATCGGCCACCTCGATCAGATTAAAGCTATATCGCAACATCATCGATACCGACAAAATCGTTGCCAATGGATTGGCAATGCCCTGCCCGGCGATGTCTGGCGCCGAACCGTGGCATGGCTCATACATACCCTTATTGTTGATGTCCAGCGACGCCGAGGGCAGCATGCCGATCGAGCCTGTTAGCATTGACGCCTGATCGGACAAGATATCGCCAAACATATTTTCGGTGACGATCACATCAAACTGTTTCGGCGCCTTGACCAACTGCATGGCGGCGTTATCGACGTACATGTGGCTTAACTCTATGTCCGGATAATCCTTCGCTACCTCTTCGACCACTTCGCGCCACAGCTGGCTGGCTTCAAGTACGTTGGCTTTGTCGACCGAGCACAGTTTCTTACTGCGCAAGCGTGCCATGTCAAAACCGACACGGGCGATGCGACGGATTTCGCTCTCGCTGTATGGCAGCGTGTTGAAGCCTTCGCGCTCGCCATTATCGAGCGTTCGGATGCCGCGTGGGGCTCCGAAATAGATACCACCGGTCAGTTCGCGAACGATGAGAATATTCAGCCCCGACACCACTTCTGGCCTCAGGGTCGAGGCATCAGCCAATTGTGGGTATAAAATGGCCGGACGCAGGTTAGCGAACAGCTTCAGTTCCGACCGGATCTTCAACAGGCCTTTTTCCGGGCGAATCGAACGATCCAGTTTGTCCCATTTCGGTCCACCCACAGCACCAAGCAATACGGCATCAGCCGCCTGTGCACGGGCCAGGGTCTCATCAGCCAATGGCACGCCATGCCTATCAATGGCCGAACCACCAATCAGATCGTGACTGAGTTCAAATCCCAGCTGATATTTATCATTGGCCAGTTCCAGCACCTTGACCGCTTCAGCCATTATTTCAGGACCGATGCCATCACCCGGAAGAATCAGAATCTGCTTGCTCATGGTTTCCTCAATTCTTTAAATAAGATAGAACCAGACCTCCTGCAGAAGCTGCCTTAGGCAGCTCTTACAGGGGATGTGTCAATTCAGTCGCGAAACAACCAGGGCTGGCTAACCCGGTGCTTACCTTCAAAACTGGCAATCGCATCGGCGTCCATCAAGGTCAAGCCGATGTCATCCAAACCGTTGAGTAAGCAATGCTTGCGGAACGCGTCGACTTCAAAGCGCAACACTTTACCGTCTGGACGGGTCACCGTCTGCGCTGCCAAATCAATGCTTAGCTGATAACCCGGATTGGCTTCGACTTGCTCGAACAGCTCATCGACTTCGGCATCGCTAAGGATGATGGGCAACAAGCCATTCTTGAAGCTGTTATTGAAGAAGATGTCGGCATAGCTCGGCGCGATAACGCTGCAAAAACCATATTCTTCCAACGCCCACGGCGCGTGCTCACGGCTGGAGCCGCAGCCGAAATTTTCACGGGCGAGCAATACGCTCGCCCCTTGATAACGTTCGTGGTTGAGCACGAAGTCGTTGTTCAGCGGGCGCTTGGAGTTGTCTTGGTAAGGCTGCCCGATGTCCAGATAACGCCATTCATCAAACAGGTTCGGGCCAAAACCGGTGCGCCTAATCGACTTCAAAAACTGCTTTGGAATGATCTGATCGGTGTCAACGTTGGCGCGATCCAGCGGAGCGACAAGGCCGGTGTGCTGAGTAAATGCTTTCATGCTGGGCTCCTCAGTGTTGGATCAAGTTGCGAACGTCGACAAATCGACCGTTAATAGCCGCCGCTGCCGCCATGGCCGGGCTGACCAAGTGAGTACGACCGCCCGCGCCTTGACGGCCTTCGAAGTTACGGTTGGAGGTGGACGCGCAATGCTCGCCGGATTCCAAACGGTCCGGGTTCATCGCCAGGCACATGGAACAGCCCGGTTCACGCCACTCAAAACCGGCTTCGATGAAGATCTTGTCCAGCCCTTCTTTCTCAGCCTGCGCTTTGACCAAACCCGAACCCGGCACCACGATCGCTTGCTTGATAGTCGAGGCGACTTTGTTGCCCTTGGCGATGTCGGCTGCCGCGCGCAAGTCTTCGATTCGCGAGTTGGTGCAAGAACCGATGAACACCCGATCCAATTGGATATCGGTGATCGCCTGATTGGCTTTCAAACCCATGTATTTCAGAGCACGCTCAATGGAGCCGCGTTTGACCAAATCAGCTTCTTGAGCCGGGTCAGGCACGTTTTGATCCACCGCCAAGACCATTTCCGGGGATGTGCCCCAGCTGACTTGTGGCTTGATCTGGGTAGCGTCAAGTTTAACCACGGTATCGAATGTTGCATCCGTGTCGGACACCAAGTCTTTCCAGGCATGTACCGCCATGTCCCATTCCGCGCCTTTCGGGGCAAATGGACGACCTTTAACGTAAGCCACCGTTTTCTCATCGGCGGCGACCAGGCCCACCCGGGCGCCGGCTTCGATGGACATGTTGCAGATGGTCATGCGGCCTTCAACCGACAAGTCGCGGATGGCGCTACCGGCAAATTCAATGGCATGGCCATTGCCGCCTGCGGTGCCGATCTTGCCGATGATCGCCAGCACGATGTCTTTGGCCGTGACGCCAAACGGCAGCTTGCCTTCGACCGAGACCAACATATTTTTCATTTTCTTGGCGACCAGGCATTGGGTGGCGAGCACGTGCTCAACCTCCGATGTGCCAATACCGTGAGCCAAGGCTCCAAACGCACCGTGCGTGGAGGTGTGCGAATCGCCGCAGACCACGGTCATGCCTGGCAAGGTCGCACCCTGCTCGGGACCGATCACATGAACGATACCCTGACGTGGATCATTCATCTTGAATTCGGTAATGCCATATTCGTCGCAGTTGTCATCCAGGGTCTGGACTTGCAGGCGCGACACTTGGTCGACGATGGCTTCGATCCCGCCCAAGCGGTCCGGAGTGGTCGGCACGTTGTGGTCTACGGTGGCGATGTTGGCGTCGATCCGCCAAGGTGCGCGCTTGGCCAGTCGCAACCCTTCAAAGGCTTGCGGCGAGGTCACCTCATGAATGATGTGACGGTCGATATAAATCAGCGCGGAACCATCATCGCGCTGTTTAACCACGTGCGACTCCCAAAGCTTGTCGTAGAGCGTTTTGCCGGCCATCAGACGTTTCCTCATCAGCGGTCTATCTATGCCAATCACCGCGCGCCGATTTTTAATCGCTCAACACAATGACCTATGGCTTGTGGGGTGAATCCTATGAGGTATGATTAAATAACTCAAATTCATATTTTTTATGCTTTGGATAACTTACTGGAATAGATCCATGGATTTGGCCAACCTTAATGCGTTTATCGCGATTGCCGAGACCGGTGGTTTCTCTTCGGCAGGCGAGCGCTTGCACCTCACCCAGCCCGCTATCAGCAAGCGCATTGCCGGCTTGGAGCAGCAACTTAACGTCAGGCTGTTCGACCGATTAGGCCGGGAAGTAAGTTTGACTGAGGCCGGCCGGGCGCTGCTGCCAAGGGCCTATCAAATTCTTAGCGTGCTGGACGATACCCGCCGAGCGTTGACCAACCTGACCGGTGAAGTTAGCGGGCGCCTGACATTAGCCACCAGCCACCACATTGGACTGCACCGTCTGCCGCCACTATTGCGCGAATACACCCGCCGCTATCCCGAGGTTGCGCTGGACATCCAGTTTCTCGACTCGGAAGTGGCCTATGACGAAATCCTCCATGGCCGCGCTGAGCTGGCGGTCATTACCTTGGCGCCGCAGCCCCATGCGTTGATAAAGGCTGTACTGGTCTGGGATGACCCACTGGATTTCGTGGCCGCCCCGGAGCACCCGCTGGTCAACAATAGCCCTATCAGTTTGACCGACGTCGCGCGCTATCCGGCAGTATTCCCGGGGGAAAACACCTTCACCCACCACATTGTCAGCCGGTTGTGCGAAGCTCAGGGATTGAAACCGAATATTGCCATGAGCACCAACTATATGGAGACCATCAAGATGATGGTCTCCATCGGTTTGGCCTGGAGTGTGCTGCCCCGTACCATGCTCGACAATCAGGTGGCGCGTATTGCTTTACCAGGTATACAACTGACGCGCCAGCTAGGCTATATCGTGCACACCGAGCGAACATTATCCAACGCTGCCAGGGCATTCATGGCGTTGTTGGACGCACAAATCATTCCCCCTGCCGCCAGCCTCCACCGGGCTGAAGGGGCCCACTTGCTCGCAGCGCCTCAAGGTTTGTTGAACGATGCCCAAGACAGCTGAAAGCTTGCCCTTCCTTGCACTCAACCAATCGACTGAGCTCAGCGGATCAGAACGACGCTTTGCGACCCTATACGACCTCAGCCCCAACGTCGTACTTTTGACGCGCTTGGAGGATGGCCTGATTTGCGAGGCCAATCGCTATTTCGAGAGTTCGCTGGGATGGCCAATCAAGTCTGTTCTGGGCCGCACCACCGTCGACATCGGTTTGTGGACCGAACCTGCTCAGCGTGTGCAGATATTGCGCATGATCGAAGGCGAGCCCAAACCTGTCAGCCTTGAGGTTCAATTCAACGCTCGTGACGGCTGCGTGCACGACGGCATGCTTTGCGTCCAGAAAATCGACCTGGACGGTTGTGCTTATGTCCTCAGTACCTTTCTCGACACTACCGAACACAAGCGCGCTGAACAGGCACTCAAGGAAAGTCAGGAGCGCCTGGACCTGGCGTTGAACTCTGCGCAACTGGGAACTTGGGACTGGCACATCCCCTCAGGCATGCTATATGGATCGGCTCGTTCAGCAGAGTTGCACGGCATGCCGGCCGAACCCTTTCATGAACTATTCGACTCATTTTTTGACGGCATTCCCGGTGAAGACCGCGACAACATGCGTCAGGCGTATCGCAGCTTACGTGAAGGTCCTGCGGGCAGCTATCAGGTCACTTACCGCATTCAGTTGGAGGACGGCTCCTCACGTTTCCTAGAAAGCCGCGCCCGCTTGCATCGCGATGCCCAAGGTGAACCTTTGCGCATGGCGGGCATCTTGCTCGATATCACCGAGCAGGTTGAGCGCGAACAGCGCTTGATCAGTTCTGAAGAAAAATTCGCCAGCCTGTTTCAAGCCAGCCCCGATCCGGTGTGTGTCACCCAATTCGATACCGGTCAGTTCATTGAGATCAACCCCAGCTTCACTCAAACGTTCGGTTGGACCGCAAATGAAGTTATTGGCCGAAACGTAGAGGACATCCATTTCTGGGCGGACCCATCAAAGCGCGTTGACCGTAACAATCAAATCAAGCGCGACAAGGGCCTGGATAACTTCGAAGTATTGCTAAAAAACAAAGACGGTGAATTGCTGACCTGCGTCATCTCTAGCCGCTTGATCGTAGTCGAGCAACAACAATGCATCGTCACCACCTTGCGCAATGTCACCCAACAGCAACGAGCTGAGGCAGCCCTCAAGGCCAGCGAAGAGAAATTTGCCAAAGCATTTCACTCAAGTCCCGACGCCATCACCATCACCGAGCGCGATTCAGGTCGCTACCTTGAGGTTAATGACGGTTTCTATCGGCTCACCGGCTACGACTGTAACTATGTCGTGGGCCGTACCGCCTTTGAAATTGGCATCTGGGCTGACCAGGCGCAACGCAGCTTAATCATCAATGATCTGCGCGAGCACGGCCGGGTGCATCACCGGGAGATGCTCGCCCGCAATAAAAAAGGAGAGGTGTTGACGGTTGAGGTGTCGGTGGAACCGATCACGCTCAATGAAATCCCGTGCCTGCTCATGACCACCCGCGACGTCAGTCAATTGAAGAATGCTCAAGCACAGATTGAGCACTTGGCTTATCACGACCCCCTCACCGACCTGCCTAATCGGGCGCTGCTGATGGAGCGCCTGAGCGAACAAATCGAAGTGCTCAAACGTCAAAATCTGCGCGGCGCCTTGCTGTTTCTTGACCTTGATCACTTCAAGCACATTAACGACTCCCTCGGTCATCCCGTGGGCGATAGCGTATTGAAAATCATCACCGCACGACTGGAAGCCAGTGTGCGCATGGAAGATACCGTTGCGCGACTGGGTGGCGATGAGTTCGTGGTGCTGCTGGGCGGCTTGAAAGGCTCCCGGGCCGAGGTCACAGATCAAGTGCGTGGTCTGGCCGATAAATTGCGCCAATTGCTCGCCGAACCGATGTTCCTCGACGGCCAGCGCCTGCAGGTCACACCGAGCATCGGCGTTGCGCTGATCCCAGATCATGGCTCGACACCGGCCGACCTGCTCAAACGTGCAGACATTGCGCTTTATCGGGCCAAAGACTCGGGCCGTAATACGACGCAACTGTTTCATAGCACCATGCAAAAAGCCGCCAGCGAACGTTTACGCCTGGAAAACGACCTGCGTCTAGCATTGGCTCGTGGTGAGTTCAGCTTGCACTATCAACCGCAGGTAGATGCCAGGGACAACCGCATCGTTGGCGCGGAGGCATTGCTGCGCTGGCATCACCCGCAAATGGGCTCCATGTCACCAACGCAATTTATTCGGGTGCTGGAAGACAGCGGGATGATCCTTGAAGTGGGCAGCTGGATTCTTGACGAAGCCTGTAAAGTGGGCGGCGAGTTATTGCACAAAGCGCTGATCGATTCGAATTTCAGCATGTGCGTCAACATCAGCCCACGGCAGTTTCGTCAAAGCGACTTCGTCGAACGCGTAGAACGCAGCTTGCGAATCCACAACTTTTCTGCACGACTGCTGAAGTTGGAAATAACCGAAGGCATCGTGATCCAGAATGTGGAAGACACTATCGCCAAGATGCGCCGCCTGAAAAAAATGGGCGTCACCTTTGCCATGGACGACTTCGGGACCGGGTATTCGTCCCTGACTTACCTCAAGCGGTTGCCGGTAGACGCGCTGAAGATTGACCAGTCCTTCGTCCGTGACTCCACGACCGACCCCAACGACGCCGAAATCATCCGTGCCATTGTCGCCATGGCGCAAAGTTTGAACTTGGTCGTGATTGCCGAAGGCGTGGAAAAACCCGAGCAGTTGCGGTTTCTGGAACAACTGGGCTGTCATTTGTATCAAGGGTACTTGTTTAGCGAGCCGTTGCCGCTAGAGGGACTGGTCGGGTTGCTGAGTGGAGATCAAGGGTTTTGATCGCGGATCACGGATACGCGCTCAAGCCGCTTCGCGGCGCTTGAACCCAATCAATTGCCCAATGCGCTGGCAATCGGTTTCGCGGCGCAGGGTATTGAACAGTTCGGTGGCTTCGGGATAGCTTTTGGTCAACAGGGCTAACCATTGCTTCAAACGACCGGGGGCTTGAATGGGGGTCATTTTCTCCAGCGCGTGCAGCCAGAACACGTGCACGATGGGCAGCAGTTCTGACCACGTCATCTCGACCACCTCTTCACCCGCTTCGGCAGCTGCGATCTGCCGCGCCAGGTCAGGGCGCGCCACCAGCCCGCGGCCGATCATGATGTCTCGGGCACCACAGATTTCCCGGCAACGCCGCCAGTCGTCCACGGTCCAGATTTCGCCATTGGCAACCACTGGCACTTTAACCACGTCCTGAATGCGGGCGATCCATTCCCAATGAGCAGGCGGTTTATAGCCGTCGACCTTGGTCCGGGCATGCACCACGATTTGCTCGGCACCGCCGTCGGCCAACGCCCGTGCGCAATCCAGCGCACCCTCGGGGCTTTCGTAACCGAGGCGCATTTTGGCGGTCACCGGGATGTGCGCAGGCACCGCCCGCCTTACATGCTCGACAATCCGGTGCAGCAACTCCGGCTCTTTAAGCAGGATGGCGCCGCCACGGGAGCGATTGACGGTTTTGGCTGGGCAACCAAAGTTCAGGTCCATGACAGGCGCACCAAGCTCGCAGGCGAAGGCGGCATTTTCGGCTAGGCATACCGGGTCGGAACCGAGCAATTGCAGGCGTAACGGTACGCCAGCGTCGGTTTTCGCGCCCTTGTGCAGCTCAGAAGCGTATTTGTAGAAGTAGTGAGCGGGCATCAAGCGTTCGGACACGCGGATGAACTCAGTCACGCACCAGTCGATGCCGCCGACCTGGGTCAGCACATCGCGCAGGATGTCGTCGACCAAACCCTCCATGGGCGCCAAAGCAATTTGCATGGGTCACACTCGAAAAAAGTCCGGCAGTTTACGGGGCAGCTCCCGGATTGGAAACGTTTATGCGCTGC
The DNA here is from genome assembly GCF_034314105.1 of Pseudomonas sp. AB6. Classification (NCBI taxonomy): domain Bacteria; kingdom Pseudomonadati; phylum Pseudomonadota; class Gammaproteobacteria; order Pseudomonadales; family Pseudomonadaceae; genus Pseudomonas; species Pseudomonas sp. AB6. The sequence goes on along the minus strand of NZ_JAVIWJ010000001.1, from coordinate 1,154,208 downwards.
CGACTTTATGCGGGAGGGTTTATCAGCGCCGGCCCGTACCCCTCAATGAACTCCGCAGGCATGCGCTTGGGCTTGCCGGTGGACAACTCAATGCAGACAAACGTGGTCTGAGCGCGCAGCAAGGTCACGCCATCGCTGGGACGCTTGAGCTGAAATCGGCGGGTCATTTTCAGACGCTGGTCTGAGCTGACAATCCAGGTCGCCAGTTGCAGTTCGTCATCTTCATAGGCGCTGGCCAGGTAATCGATTTCGTGGCGGACCACGGCCATTGCACGGTCGATTCGCCGGTATTCGGCCAGGTCCAGCCCAAGTTGCTGCGAATGCCGCCACGCGCAACGCTCAAGCCAAGTGACGTACACCGCGTTATTGGCGTGGCCCAGCCCATCGATATCGTCGGACGTCACTCTCAAGTCGATGACGAATGGCGTAACCAGATCCCAACTCATGCTCGCTCCTTCCTGCTTACCATTGGCGGCAAGTCACTGGCGAGCAGTGTAACGGAAGGTCGGGTCAATGGGCGCGGGACCGTCAGAGGACGGCAGATTTAGCGGCGCGCAGCACCCGATCCGACAGGTCGCCGGGGCCTAGCGCACGCGCCAGCGCCAAGCCACCGAGCATCAACGCCAGGTCAGCAAGCGCGATGTTGGCTTCTTCAGGACTGGAGGACAATTGCGCGGTCATGAGCTCCACGTGCTCGATCAGCGCCTCACGGAAACCGTCCGGCAACCGCATCAGCTCGCCCACGGTGGCGGGTAATGGGCACGCCTGCTCGCAAGCGTCTCGGTGTTGGCGAGACAGATAGAACGCAGCCAGTAATGCCCGGCGCTGTTGGCCCGGCAAATCGCCACTGATAGCGTCTAGCGCTTCACGGCGGCGCGACAGAAGCTGGCTAAAGACCTCTAGCATCATGGCGTCTTTGCTTTCAAAGTGTGCATAGAAACCACCGACGGTCAGACCGGCCGCCCCCATTACTTCGCTGACGCTAGGTTCGATCGTGCCGCGGGTGATCAAGGCAGAACTGGCAGCCTGAAGAATTCGGTCTCGGGTGTGAGCTTTCTTATCGTTCACGCGGCCTCCTGACACTACGTAGAGAATATTATTTACATAATAATAGTAGCAATCCGACTTTTTCTCTGCGGATCAGACACCGGTAAACGAGGGAATGGCCAGGAAGAAAAAACGCGGCACAAAAACAAAAGGGTCATTCAATAATTGAATGACCCTTGGTCCCGTAGAACGGGAAAATCGTGGCGTCCCCTAGGGGACTCGAACCCCTGTTACCGCCGTGAAAGGGCGGTGTCCTAGGCCACTAGACGAAGGGGACGCAAAACCTTCTATACACATGACCAGCCTGAGGCTGGTCGATTCAAGGTTTGTGTGGCCAAACCTCGAACCGTACAAATTGGTGGAGCTAAACGGGATCGAACCGTTGACCTCTTGCATGCCATGCAAGCGCTCTCCCAGCTGAGCTATAGCCCCGAATTTATCGCCCTGCGGCGGAGCAGCTCTTCACAGCTGCTTCTTGAAACTGGCGTCCCCTAGGGGACTCGAACCCCTGTTACCGCCGTGAAAGGGCGGTGTCCTAGGCCACTAGACGAAGGGGACTTAACCTTCTATGCACCATGATCACGACTGAGTCTTGATCGATTCAAGGTCGGTGTGGCCAGACCTTGAACTGTACAAATTGGTGGAGCTAAACGGGATCGAACCGTTGACCTCTTGCATGCCATGCAAGCGCTCTCCCAGCTGAGCTATAGCCCCACGTTGTGGACGGGGCGCATGTTAAGCGCGAGCAACCACCCTGTCAAATTTATTTTCAACAATTTCTAATGGTTTTCGTCGGCATAACAATCACTTACCACTTTGCCCCCAGGAATCACAAGGGACGCTCGCCACAGTGCGCCATCCTCAAGTCAGCCACAATGATCCGCGGTCCCCCGTCGGCGCCAAAGGAGTCGCTAAGCAATGACTGCCAGTAGTTTTTCCCACTCTTTATTTTCTTTCTTCGAAACTCCGCCGAGCAAATCAATGGCCTGTCTGAGTCGAAAGCGCGTCAGATCCGGACCCAGTATTTCCATAGCATCGGTCACTGAAACCGAGTTTGCCTGCCCCGTAATCGACGCAAACATCAGCGGCATGGCATCGCGCAATTTCAGCTCTAGATGTTCGACCACTGATTGAATGCTCGCGGTGATCGCGTCTTTGTTCCACTGGCGCAAGATTTCCAGTTTCCACAGGATCAATTGCATTAACTGGCGCACTTGATCGGGCGACAATTTTTTGTGTTCAAACAGCTTGGCGTCCGGTTCTACACCACCCGCGAAGAAGAAACTGGCTAACGGCGCAACCTGGCTGAAGGTTTCAACGCGCCCTTGAACGTGGGGCGCGATTTTCATCATGTACTCGGGGTTAAGCGCCCACGCCTGCAAGCGACTGGCGAATTCTGCCACTGGCAACTCGCGTAGCCATTGGCCGTTAAGCCAAGACAGTTTCTCAATGTCGAAAATCGGCCCGCCCAGCGACACACGCGAAAGGTCGAAGTTATCGACCATTTCCTGCAGTGAGAACTTCTCGCGTTCGTCCGGCATCGACCAGCCCATACGGCCCAGGTAGTTGAGCATCGCTTCGGGCATGAACCCCATGCGCTCGTAGAACGTCACCGAGGTCGGGTTCTTGCGCTTGGACAATTTGCTCTTGTCTGGGTTACGCAGCAGCGGCATGTAGCACAGTTGCGGTTGTTCCCAGCCGAAGTATTCATAAAGCAGAATCAATTTCGGTGCAGATGGCAGCCATTCTTCGCCGCGCAGCACGTGGGTAATACCCATCAAGTGATCATCGACCACGTTGGCCAGGAAGTACGTCGGCAGGCCGTCAGTCTTCATCAGCACTTGCATGTCCATGCGATCCCACGGAATCTCAACATCGCCGCGCAACATATCTGGCACCACGCAGATGCCTTCGCTCGGCACTTTCATGCGAATGACGTGGGGTTCGCCAGCCTCCAGACGACGCTGCACTTCTTCTTTTGAAAGCAACAGTGCGCGACCGTCGTAACGCGGGGTTTCGCCTTTGGCCATTTGCTCGGCGCGCATCTGATCCAGCTCTTCAGCGGTGCAGAAACACGGGAACGCGTAACCCAGCTCTACCAGCTGTTTGGCGTACTGCTGATAGATCTCGCCGCGCTCACTCTGCCGATACGGGCCATGCGGACCGCCCACGTCCGGGCCTTCGCTCCACTCGATGCCCAACCAGCGCAGCGCATCGAAAATCTGCTGTTCCGACTCACGGGTCGAACGCAGTTGATCGGTGTCTTCAATACGCAGGATGAACTCGCCGCCATGTTGCTTGGCAAAGCAATAGTTGAACAATGCAATGTAGGCAGTGCCAACGTGGGGGTCGCCGGTGGGCGATGGCGCGATTCGGGTGCGGACGGTGGTCATTGAAAATCTCGAATAGGTCGAACAAGCGGCGAATGTTAACAGGCGTACACCCATGGCTCCAGCGCAGGGCATAACGGACTAAATGAATACCTGAACATCAACGTGAGCCATTATTTGAGCGCATGGCTGTAAGCCCGAAATAAACACTGATAAATTCGCTTACATTTCAAATAATTCAGACGCCCATGCCCACCCAACTTAAACGCCGCCTACTCGTGTTTTTCACGATTGTCCTGCTAATTGCCCTCGGGTTCTTTGCCCAGTGGTACTTCAAAGGCCGCTTCTATGAAACCACTGATAACGCCTATGTTCAGGGTGAAATAACCCGTATCTCCAGCCAACTGGGCGCCAGGGTTGAAGAGGTCTTGGTTCAAGACAACCAACACGTCGAGAAAGGGCAGTTATTGATCCGATTGGATGCCGCCGACTTCCACATGGCGGTAGACCGCGCGCAAGCCATGCTCGCCACTCACCAAGCCGAGCGTATTCAAGCGCAGAGCAAACTCACCCAACAAGGTAGCCTGATCGCGTCGGCTGAAGCTCAAGTTGCCGCCAGCCAAGCGACCTTTGGCCGCACGCAAATTGATTTGAACCGAGCCGAAACCCTGCGCAAGCCCGGTTATATTTCGGAAGAGCGGGTGACTACGCTTTCCGCCGACAGCCATATCGCTCGCTCCCAAGTCACTAAAGCCCAGGCCGACGTGCAAGGCCAGCGTCAGCAAGTGGTCGCTTTGGGAGCGGAAACCAAACGCTTGGACGCGCAAATTTCCAACGCCAAAACCGACTTGGCCCAGGCCGAGCTCAACCTGCAACGCAGTGAAATACACGCGCCCCTCAGCGGCATGATCGGTCAACGTGGCGCGCGCAATGGACAATACGTGCAGGTCGGCGCTTATTTGTTGTCGATCGTCCCGGACACCGACATTTGGGTGCAGGCCAACTTCAAGGAAACCCAGATCGGGCACATGCAGCCCGGTCAACCCGCCGAACTGAAGTTTGACGCGTATCCGGACACGCCTATCCAAGGCAAAGTCGAAAGCCTGTTCGCCGCCTCCGGCGCGCAATTCAGCCTGCTGCCGCCCGATAACGCCACCGGCAACTTCACCAAAGTCGTACAGCGCATTCCGGTGAAGCTGACCTTCGCCACCGACAATCCCCTGAATGGCAAAATCCGCCCCGGGATGTCGGTGACGGTTAAAGTCAAAGTTAAAACCGACGGCGCCGACAGTGGCCGGTGATCAACTGATCAGTCCCGTCGGCGAACCGAGCCGTCGAGACTGGATAGCGGTCATGAGTGTCATGCTCGGCGCTTTTATGGCGGTGCTGGACATCCAGATCACCAACTCTTCGCTCAAGGACATTCAAGGCGCACTATCGGCCACTCTGGAAGAAGGCTCGTGGATCTCCACTTCGTATCTGGTGGCAGAGATCATCATGATTCCACTCACCGCTTGGCTGGTGCAATTGCTCTCGGCACGACGCTTGGCGGTGTGGGTGTCGTGTGGTTTCTTGATCGCGTCGATGCTCTGCTCAATGGCTTGGAGCCTGAACAGCATGATCGTGTTCCGCGCACTTCAAGGTTTCACCGGCGGCGCGTTGATTCCGCTGGCGTTCACCATGACCCTGATCAAACTGCCTGTTCACCATCGTGCCAAAGGCATGGCGCTGTTTGCGATGACGGCAACTTTCGCCCCGTCAATCGGGCCGACGCTGGGCGGTTGGCTGACGGAAAACTACGGATGGGAATACATCTTCTACATCAACATTCCGCCCGGCCTGCTTATGATTGCCGGCCTGCTCTACGGTTTGGAAAAGAAAGCATCGCATTGGGAGCTGTTAAAGAGTACCGACTACTTAGGCATTGCCACGCTAGCCGTGGGGCTGGGGTGCTTGCAGGTGTTTCTTGAAGAAGGCCACCGCGAAGACTGGCTCGAATCGAACCTAATCGTGGGACTGGGCAGCATTGCGCTGATTAGCCTGCTTACCTTTATCATCGTGCAATTGTCCAAAGCGGCGCCGCTGATCAATTTGAGGATACTGGGCGAACGCAATTTTGGCCTGTCGAGCATCTCTAGCGTCGGCATGGGCGTGGGCTTGTACGGTTCGATTTATTTGCTGCCCCTGTATCTCGCGCAGATCCAGGGCTACAACTCCCAGCAGATCGGCGAAGTGATCATGTGGATGGGGATTCCGCAGCTTTTTTTGATCCCGTTGGTGCCGCAACTAATGAAAGTCATGCCGCCCAAACTGCTCTGCGCGGCGGGATTCGGGTTGTTCGGCTTCGCTAGCTTCGCTTCTGGGGTGCTGAACCTGGACTTCTCAGGTCCGCAATTCAATCAAGTGCAACTGATTCGTGCCTTGGGTCAACCAATGATCATGGTCACCATTTCGCTGATTGCCACCGTGTACATCCAACCGAAAGATGCGGGGTCCGCCTCCAGCCTGTTCAACATCCTACGCAACCTCGGTGGCGCGATCGGCATTGCCTTGCTTTCGACCCTGCTCGATTCCCGAACCAAGGTATATTTTGATTATTTGCGCGAAGCCATTGTGCCGAGCAACCCCCAAGTTGCCGAGCGCATTGCGTTGTTGACCGACAAGCTGGGCAACGAAACTGCTGCGTTGGGCAAACTTAGTGAAATCGCTCACCAGCAGGCGACGATCATGGCTTATAACGACGCGTTTCATTTTGTCGGCATCGCGTTGGCCGTCAGTATGGTTGCGGTATTGTTGACTAAGGCGTTGCCGGTCGGGGTCAAAGGCGGCGCGGCGCATTGACAGAGCCAAAGGCAAAAAAATCAGTTTGCCTTGATCCATATCAAGTGGCGTTCAGAACATTGACGGCACAATAATGGCACCTTGCCTTTATCTGTTTCGCTACTCAAAAGAAGACCTCTCATGGGCGCCTGGCTTAGCAATATTTCCCTGAAATACAAATTCTGGGCCGTCAACGCGGTCGCCTTTTTCACCACCTTGACGCTTGTACTGTACGCCTTGCAGCTTGAGCAACACGCCCGAGTCAATGCGGCGCAGGACTCAGCGCAAGCACAAGCGCGCTTGCTCGGCAGTTGGCCGGGCACTCAGCCCCTGCCCGCCCTGAGCAACCTGTTGAGTTATGCCCAAGGTCAAGCACCCAGCCTCAATGGACAGTCGCTTACTGAATTGGCTAACGCCAGCGGTTGGGTGGGATTGAGCGCACAGGAGCAAGGCGACGAGACCCTCATCGGTGCCGAAGTGATCGCCCGACCTGATGGGCAACGCGTTGCTGTACTGGCCTTCGCCCCAAGCCTTATACAGGTTCTGGCCGAACGCCTAGCGCAATACGCCGTCGCCGTATGCATCCTGACCATTGTGATGCTGGCCGCGTCACAATTGTTGATCCGCTTTTTGCTGAGCCAACTCGACACGCTTAAGGACGTCATGCTTCACGTCGAAAAAACCGGCGACTTATCTGCTCGTGTGCCACTGGTGGGCGACGATGAAGTCGGGCAAATGGCCAAGGCGTTCAATGCCATGCAGGCCGGTTATCAGAGGGTGGTCAACATCGTTGCCAAAACCGCTGCCCGCCTCGATGAAGGCGCGGTCAAGCTGGCGCAAGGCATGAGTGAAGTGCGCCACGGCATGCTAGGCCAACAAAGTGAAACGGACCAAGTCGCCACCGCTATCAACGAAATGACTTCTACCGTCTACCACATCGCCCAGCACGCCGGGGCAACCCGCGATCAATCCCAAACGGCCGATTCCTTGGCGGGCTCTGGAAAGGAGGTGGTTCAGCGGGTGCAGGTTTCAATTGCAGGGCTCTCTAGCGGCGTCCAACAAACGGCTGAAATGATCCGGCAATTGGCCGAAGACAGTCAAAAGATCAATGGGGTGGTTAACGTCATCCACAGCATCGCCGAGCAGACTAATCTGCTGGCGCTCAACGCAGCCATTGAAGCGGCACGTGCCGGTGAAATGGGTCGCGGGTTCGCCGTGGTAGCTGACGAAGTGCGCAACTTGGCAAAACGCGTGCAAAGCTCCACCGACGAAATCACTAAAATGGTCGCGGCATTACAAGCCGGAACTCGAGACGCAGTGGATTTCATGCAGGAAAGCTCGTTCAAGGCCGATGATTGCGTGCAGCACGCCAAAGAAGCCGGCGAAGCGCTGGCAGCGATTACTGATGCAGTGGCCCAAATGCGCGAAAGCAATACCCTGATCGCCGAAGCCGCCCAAGAACAAAGCCAAGTCGCGGAAGAAATGAACCGCGCCGTGGTCAGTATCCGGGACGTCACCGAACAGACCGTGCAGCAAACCGTAGAATCAGCGACCACCAGCGGTGAACTGGCGACCTTGGCCGGTGAACTAAGTCGTGCCATTGGTCAGCTTAAGTTGTGATCACTGGCGGTTTATCTGCATGGCCTTCTTCGCAAGTGAATTCGTTCCCACGCAGGGCTGAGCATCACTCGTGCTGATGTATCCGCCAGCGCTATCAACTCGATAGCCAACATCGATTCGCCGCCCCTTCACGCCCGGGCCTATTGTTAAAGCATTGAAGTAATGCTTAAGAGGCCCGCACCATGAACAGATTGCTAAAGACTTTTGGACACTGCAGCGCTTACGCCGACAACGCGTCATCGGCCCTTGCCTTAATCCTCTCAATTGTTGCCGGGTTGCTGCTGGTGGATGGAATGCTTGAGTCGAGCTTTCCATCAATCGCCATTGGTGTCATTGCATTTGTCGCAGCGAAGACGTTCAGCCAAACACCGTTACCGTCTGACGACTGATCGCCACCAATTCACCGCTTGGGGTCCAGAGCGCGGCGGCGGTGTGACCGTAACCGTCGCGGGCATGTTCGATCACTGCGCGGTACATGCACCAGTCATGGGTATTCAACTCCGGCAACGGTTGCACGAACTCAATGGTCCAGGTCAGCGAGCTTCCAGGCGCTGGCTTGCTCAAATGTGGCAGCAGCGCTGGAGGCCACGTATCGACCAACGCCAGCACGTGGGCTTCGGTCAGGCGCTCATTTTTGACGTCTCCACGCAAACGCACGTAGCCGCCGATTTCCCTTGAAGGCGTATTGCTGAACGGCAATCCCCCCAAACCCCAACGCATGCTCATGAAGCGCAAGTATTCAGGGGTGATGCCGGGGATAAACGGTAACTCCTGACATTCATCCACTGGCTTCAGCGTCGGCGCCGGATCGGCCTGAACCGAAATCGCCGATACCCTGGGCGCGCCGAAGCTGCCCTGAATAATGGTCATGACCTGACCGCCCTGCATCGCCCGGCCCAGCACCTGACTGACGGCTTTTCCCTCGCGTAATACCTCCACCTCGAAACTGATAGGGACACCCGGCGCGGCGGGACCGACAAAGGTCAGGGCCAGCGAGCGAACCGGCCGGTCTGCTGGCACCTTGGCGCGCATGGCTTCAAACTGCAACGCAGCCATGAGGCCACCGAAACAGGCTCGGCCTTGGGCCCACTCAGCGGGGATAACGACACAAAGAGGGTTGTCACGTACAGCGTTAACCAGGTCGGAAAAACTCATGCAAACCTCATGTTTGGTAAATCGGCGATAAAGCATTGCCGGAATCTTAACCAGCACGAGGTCGATGCACAGAGTTCATTTACGCCAAACTGACGTCTGAACAAGGTTTATTTTTTGAAACACGTCTTATTCAAACGTTCCAATGCCCGGTCCGCATTCATTTCAGCAGTCTTGATGTCTTTTTCCCAGCCGGGCACGCAGCGCAGCAGATCCGTGTGCTCTTTAGCTTGAGTGAGCCATTGCAAATGATCATGCCAGTCGCCTAGCGCCGTTTGCGCATCTTTAAGCCGCTTTTGCGCAGCTTGGCTGGTTTTTTCCAGCTCCGGATAAGCCTCGGCGGCGTAACGTACGCGCTTAATCAACAGGCGCAAACGATGACGATCGTGGGCGGGATCTTCCATCGTTATGTGAAGTTTCTTCCACTGCTTGCTCAGGCGCGTTTCAATGCGTTTTTTCAAATTGTGCAACAGGCCTTGATGCTGCGAGGCCCGAAGGAAACGTGGAAAGGCATCCAGCACGCTGAACAGCTGTCTCAGCTGCGCTGAAGTTGCAACACCCCTATACGCCGCGCTTAAGGAGTGATTGCGCTGACGAGCCGCTTCGGCCATGCCCCTTTGTTGCAAGTAGGCGGCCAACACTTCGCGATCACGCAATGGGGTGGTCAGTTGACCCACTGCTTTGGCTGCCGTTTCCAGCTGCTCGACGCCGGGCAAGCCGTTTAGCGGTCGTAGCAAGCTGCGCAGTCGCCTGACGGTAATACGCAAGTCATGCAGTGCTTCGCTGTCCGTTTCAGCGGACAGCCGCGCCTGGCAGGCCATTAATTTCACATCCAAACTCAGCAGTTGCCCGACAAGACGATCAACCAATTCAGACATTTATTCCTCCTCGAATACCTTAATAGTCGAAAACCTCCACGGCAGACCTCGCCGAAGCCGTCTCAAATGGCGCCTTAACACTGCCAGCGAACGGCGTTGGTCAGCGTAGCGCAGTGCTTCAAATTCGGTAGCAAATGCCAGAATCAAATCAGCATGGGCCGGAAACCGAATCGCAGCTCGCTGTGAAAATGCCTGGGCGCCCTCGGCCTCACTACGCTGTAAGCCGTGACGCGATAGCAGCCGCTCAAACGACTTAAACACACGCAGCTGCGGGTCATTTTCTCGCTGCCACGGTTTGAACAACCACAGCGAGAACAGCCCAATGAGCAACGCCCCTACGCCAAAAAACACAGCCCCCTCAAACCCGGCAAACCAGCGGCTGAACACCTGCACCTGTTGCTGCCCTTGGTAACCGAGAACCCACCGCTGCCAACCATAGTTGAGGTTATCCCAGCTCATGCGAAATGAATTGAGCCAGGGCAAGTTTTGGTATCGCAGGGCAAATAATGGCGAGTCGGCAAGAAACGCTTCGTCTGGCGACAACGCTTGCTCCAAGCCCTGTTCAATGCGCTGCGGAGCCACGGCGGCAGTGGGATCGACGCTTTGCCAGCCGATCGTAGGCCGCCAGTATTCAACCCAAGCGTGAGCATCGAATTGACGCACGCTAAGGTAGTGCCCTTTCGGATTCAGTTCACCGCCTTGGTACCCCACCACGACCCTGGCCGGGATCCCGGCCGCACGCAAGACGAAGGTCATGGCGCCAGCATAGTGGGCGCAGAAACCGCTGCGGCTATTGAAGAGAAAGTCGTCAATGGATTCAGGGCCTAACACGGGGGGCTTGAGTGTGTAGCGATAGGGTTCGTCGCTGAAGTGCGCCAACATGGCCCCGACCAGCGCATCAACCTGTGGGTAATGCCTATTAAGGTCGGCCGCCCACCCACGCGCCTTGGGGTTGCCATGGACCGGCAGTTGCAAGTTTTGCCGTTGCGTCGCTTCGCTTAGCTGCGGTTCGCGCACGGCGTCGGGCCAAGAGTGAACGCTGTATAAAAGGGTTTGCTCAACCGGATGGTGACGCTGAAGACGAAAGTCATTCATCTGCCGCACATCAGCTAAAGCGGTTTCAGCTATATCCAGCGCCGGGAGCCAAGGTCGACCGCTGGGTTCCATGATGATGCTATAACGCTGCTCATTACCCCGTTTTTGCCAGTCGGGTCGTTCAATACGCATCGCTTTGCCAGATTGAGACCAACGCCGACCGTCGAACTGTTCAAGGGTTAATGCGCGCCAATACAGCGTGTTGTGCGCAGGTATCTGCCCGTCGAAACTGGCGCGAAACACCAATGCAGGTGAACGGCTCAATTCAGCAATATCACCCGGTGCCATGTTCTCGGACAGTCCGGTGACACCTCTATTGCTGGGCTGCGGCAGCGACCACAACGGCTCCAATCGAGGAAAAAACACGAACAACAACAGCATCAGGGGCACAGCCTGCAGCAGCAGTTTCGCGGCTAATTTCAATGCAACAGACGGTTTAGGTGTTGAGGCCGTCTGCTGTATGCCTACCAATCCCGCCAGCAGCATGCTCACGGGCAATAAAGAGTAAAACCCCCACAGCAAGCCGTCCTCAAAGAGGTAACCCACTGCGACACAGAAAAATCCAAGAAAGATCAATACCAGTGCGTCGCGGCGGTTGCGCATTTCCAGGGTTTTCAAGATGAAAGCCCCCAGCAGCAGGGACGCACCGGCATCAAGCCCTACCAAGCTGCCTCGGGACAGAAACACCCCTGCGATAGTTGCCAGGAAGAGCACCGTCTTGAGCAACGTGCCTGGAAATTCCGAGCGCATGCGCAGCACTTGGACCCGCCAAGCGGTGCAGCCCAGCCAGAGGCCGATCATCCAAAAAGGTAAATGTGCCAGAAAAGGCACCGTAACAAACGCTTGCGCCAGTAAAAGCCAAATCAGACCGGCGCGGGGAATCGGCAGGCTCAAGTTCATTGCTGCTCGCCGAATAGGGCCAGCGCTTGCAGGCAGGCCTCGCGGTGCTCATTGCCACTGCTCGATGCCCGTAGGTAACCGGGCAGGCGCAAGGCGAAGGGTTGCCGACGCTGAGACAGCTCAAGTACCCAATAGCACAACCGCGACAAACGCTCTTCGATGCCCCCACCCAACGCCATGAAATCCAAACACAAGTCGTGGCCGCTGACATCGGTAAAGTCTTTGATAAGCAGGCCCTGCCCACGGGAATAAGCCTTCCAGTGCAAGCGGCGCCGAGAATCACCCGACTGATAGGGTTTCAATCCTTGGTAATCATCCACGCCAGGACCTGGGGTCGCCGCCCCTTGATCTTCTGCATGGGGCTGCGTGCCCTGCAACAGCGGCATCGCGCCCACTATTGGTCGAGGGTAGATCAGCACCGATTGCTGCAAGTCCAGCCAACTCCAGGCTCGAAAGATACTCAAGGGAAAAACGCTCTCAACCCGCAGTCGTGGTGCCCGTAGCCAACCACGGGCCAGCGCAGGCAAGTCAATATTAACTTCTGTCAGCCCGGCGCTGGGCACGTCCAACTCCTGCAGGTGCTTCACGTCCCAGCCCAGCGCAATCGCTTGATGGGGCCGTTTAGCGCTTTCCAGCCGCAGGCGCAACAGCAGCGGCTCCCCGACGAAAACCGAGCGCACGGAACCCGCGCTGAGCACTAAACCACTGAGATTGCGAAAGGTGTGCAGGATCGTCAGGATCGCCACCGACATCAACAGGAAGGTCAAACCGTACGCCAGACTGTTTTGGTAGTTAATCGCGACCAACAACATGAGCACTAGCACCGACGCGAAGGTTGCACCGATGCGGGTGGGCATAATGAAAATTTGACGGTGATTCAATTCAACGCGGGACGCCGGCGGAATACGCCGCGCCAGCCAGCACTGCCAGAACGGTTTGAGCGGGTCCATCACAACACGCTAACCTCGCGCAATAGCCATTGCACTAACACCCCGCTGCCATGTCCGACAGGATCAGACCGTTCGCGTAGTCGGTGGCTGACGACTGAAGGCAGGACCGCTTGCACGTCTTCCGGGATCACGTAATCGCGATCCGCCAAGAATGCCCAGGCCCGGGCAGCGGCAAGGATCGCCAGGCTCGCCCGCGGTGACAGTCCCCAGGCAAACTGCGACTGGCTACGCGTGGCATCTACCAGGCGCAAAACATAATCGACCAGTGCATCACTGGCACGTACGCGCTGGATCAAAGTTCGCAATGCCGCTAATTCTGCATGGTTGAGAACGGCTTGCACACGCGGCAGTAGATCTCTTCGGGGCTCGCCTTGCAACAGTGCCTTTTCCGCCGCTTTGGCTGGATAGCCTAGAGACAAACGCATTAGAAATCGGTCCAGCTGTGATTCGGGTAACGCAAACGTACCGCCTTGACTGAATGGGTTTTGCGTCGCAATCACAAAAAATGGATCAGGCAGTGCACGCGTGGCGCCCTCAATGGTGACTTGGCCCTCCTCCATGGCTTCAAGCAACGCACTTTGGCTTTTCGGCGTCGCCCGGTTTATCTCATCGGCAAGCACAAGCTCGGCAAAGATCGGCCCAGGGTGAAAGGTGAATTGCCCGGTGTCTCGATCAAACACCGATGTGCCCAAGATGTCACCGGGCAAAAGATCCGAGGTGAATTGAATCCTTTGAAAGCTGAGCCCCAAAACCTTAGCCAAGGTATGGCTGAGGGTGGTCTTGCCCATGCCGGGCAAGTCTTCGATCAGCAAATGCCCGCCCGCCAACAGGCACGTCAAGGCCAAACGCACTTGCACGTCTTTTCCCAACACCACGTCATTAATGGCGCGAAGGCATGCGTCGAGTTTACTGCTCATGAAAAGCCTCCCCAGACGACTGAATAACGGCAATAGAGGCCAGATAAGTAGCCACTGTAAGGTCAGTGCGGCGACTTTAACCAGCCCCATCAATACAAAAGCCACCGAGTGCTGACTGCGCTCGGTGGCTTGGGATGAAAGCGTGGAAATTACACGTGCATTAACGGCCTGCGCGGGATTCCTTAATGTAGAACCGAGCCTTTTCGGCCTTGCTCGAACACCCTTCATATGCTTCAAACTGCTGCTGGGTTTTAGCACCGGTCAACAATGACAGAGCTTTGGAGTAGCTGACTGTGCCCGTGAAGCCTTCGGCTTTTGCCAAGTCCAGCTCGCGCCAAGCGGCATCAAGTTCAGTAGCACAGGTGTCGCGGTACGCGGTTTTACCAGCGCAACCTGCAAGAGCCAACGCAATCAATGGCAAACAGATCCAGGCTTTCATCGGTGTTCCCTCAAAAATAAAATGTGGTCATGCGGGGGCTTTGACGATATCAGCACTGAAAAGTGCCATGGGCCTAGCATCGTCAAGGGTAACTCAGTTCCTGCGGGGCTGCTTCACGCGTATGGTGGGGCACTGCGATCAGGGAAAGAACATGAAAAAACGAATAGCACTGGTACTAGGCTCAGGCGGTGCGCGGGGTTATGCGCACATCGGCGTTATTGAAGAGCTAGAGCGTCGCGGCTACGACATCGCCTGCATCGCGGGCTGCTCAATGGGCGCAGTGGTCGGCGGCGTTTACGCAGCGGGGAAACTCAGGGAATACCGCGAGTGGATTGAAAGCCTGGATTATCTCGACGTACTGCGGCTGGTCGATGTCAGCTTCCGTTTGGGTGCTATTCGTGGAGAAAAGGTTTTCGGCCAGATCCGCGAAATTGTTGGCGAAATCAACATTGAGGACCTGCGCATTCCTTACACTGCCGTAGCAACCGACTTGACCAATCAGCAGGAAATCTGGTTTCAAGAAGGCTGTTTGCACCAGGCCATGCGTGCTTCGGCGGCGATTCCAAGTTTGTTCACACCGGTGATGCAAGGCAGTCGAATGCTGGTCGATGGTGGTCTACTCAACCCGCTTCCCATTGTCCCGGTGGTGTCCAGCCATTGTGATTTGATCATTGCGGTCAACCTCAACTCGACCAATCAAAAGCACTATCAGCTACCGGTGATTGAACGTGCGCCTGCGGTGAAAAAACGCTTCGACAATTTGATCAATTCATTGGGTTCCCACCTGCCGTTCCGCCGCAAATTGGAGCCCACGAACGACATCGAGGTATTGCGTCTGGAGCAGGACAGCCTCAAGTCGAGCAGCGCAACGATTGCCAATCCGTGGTTGAACGAAGGTGCAGACCCCCAATCGCAACAACCGTCCGCTGCCCCCTCGAGTGAAGGCACACCGCGCTCAGCCAGCGGCTCGTTCATCATCGACAATGTCGGACCTGCGTCGTTGCTGGACTTGATCAACCAGAGCTTCGAGGTGATGCAAACCTCGCTGGCGCAGTACAAAATTGCCGGTTATCCCCCGGATATATTGATAAACGTGCCCAAGCGCGTGTGCCGGTTTTTCGAGTTTTACAAGGCGCCAGAATTGATCGCGCTGGGACGCGAGATTGCCAGGGACACATTGGACCGGTATGAGGCGGAGCATAATCATTGAGTTTTGTTGAGTGCGACATGAAGTCATTCGCCAATGAATTCGCTCTCACCGGATGAGGGCATGCCCTGATTTTTCGATGACACGAAGCCCCCTGCTTGAGCAATTTATTCGTGAATCACGACGCGATATCCCAGCCACATCGCGTCGTTACCCCGATCAAACCACCAACAACCGGTCCCGCAACTTACCAATCTCATCGCGCATTTGCGCAGCGGCTTCGAATTCGAGGTCGCGGGCCAGTTGATACATTTTCTCTTCCAACTGACGAATTCGCTTGGTGATCTCGCCAGGTGTGCGCAGCTCAGCTTCGTACTTGGCGTTTTCCTCGGCGGCTTTGGCCATGCCTTTGCGCTTTTTACTGCGCGAACCCGGCACGGTGGCGCCTTCCATGATGTCGGCCACATCCTTGATAACGCCTTTGGGAATGATGCCATGTTCGAGGTTGTAGGCGATCTGTTTGTCGCGACGGCGATCTGTTTCGCCAATCGCTCGCTCCATCGAACCGGTGATGCGGTCGGCATAGAGAATCGCTCGGCCATTGAGGTTACGCGCCGCGCGGCCAATGGTCTGGATCAGCGAGCGCTCTGAGCGCAGGAAGCCTTCTTTATCCGCATCGAGAATCGCCACCAGCGACACCTCCGGCATGTCCAAACCCTCGCGCAGCAGGTTGATCCCCACCAACACGTCGAATATGCCCAAGCGCAGGTCACGAATAATCTCGACCCGCTCTACGGTGTCGATGTCCGAGTGCAGATAGCGCACGCGGCAGCCGTGGTCGGCGAGGTAGTCGGTGAGGTCTTCGGACATCCGTTTGGTCAAGGTTGTAACCAAAACCCTTTCGCCCAACGCAACGCGCTTGCCGATTTCCGAAAGCAGATCATCCACCTGGGTCAGTGCGGGACGAATTTCGATTTGCGGGTCAACCAAACCGGTAGGTCGCACCAATTGCTCAATCACCCGACCGGCATGTTCGGCTTCGTAATTGCCGGGGGTTGCGGAAACAAAAATGGTCTGCGGGCTAACACTCTCCCATTCGTCAAAGCGCATCGGACGATTATCCAGTGCCGATGGCAACCGAAAGCCATATTCAACCAGGGTTTCTTTACGTGATCGGTCGCCTTTATACATGGCGCCCACTTGCGGCACGCTGACGTGGGATTCGTCGATCACCAACAACGCATCGGCAGGCAAATAGTCGTAAAGCGTCGGTGGCGGCGCGCCGGAAGGACGCCCGGACAGATAACGCGAATAGTTTTCGATGCCGTTGCAGTAACCCAGTTCAAGAATCATTTCCAAATCAAAGCGGGTGCGCTGTTCAAGGCGCTGGGCTTCCACCAGTTTGTTATTACTGCGCAGGTACTCCAGGCGCTCCTGAAGCTCGACTTTGATGTGTTCCATGGCATCAACCAGGGTTTCGCGCGGCGTGACGTAGTGGCTTTTTGGGTAAAACGTGAAACGCGGCAGTTTGCGAATCACCTCGCCGGTCAACGGATCGAACGCTGACAAGCTTTCCACTTCATCGTCGAACAGCTCGATGCGAATTGCTTCGAGGTCGGACTCTGCCGGGTAGATATCAATCACGTCACCGCGCACGCGAAAGGTTGCCCTCGCAAAATCCATGTCGTTGCGGGTGTACTGCAAATCCGCCAGACGCCGAAGCAATGCGCGCTGGTCGAGTTTGTCGCCACGGTCAACGTGCAGCACCATTTTCAGGTAGGTCTCGGGGCTGCCGAGGCCGTAAATGCAAGACACCGTGGTGACAATAATTGCGTCTTTGCGCTCCAGCAACGCTTTGGTCGCCGACAGCCGCATTTGCTCGATGTGGTCGTTGATCGACGCATCTTTCTCGATGAACGTATCCGACGACGGCACGTAGGCTTCCGGCTGGTAGTAATCGTAGTAAGAAACGAAGTATTCCACGGCATTATTTGGGAAAAACGCTTTGAACTCGCCGTACAACTGGGCGGCCAAGGTTTTATTCGGCGCCAACACCAAGGTGGGGCGCTGCACTTGCGCAATCACGTTGGCAATGCTGAAGGTCTTGCCTGAGCCGGTGACGCCCAGCAGTGTCTGGTGCGCCAGCCCGGCTTCGATCCCTTCAACCATCAGGCGAATAGCTTGCGGCTGATCACCGGCCGGTTCGAAACGGGTTACGAGCTGAAACTCAGGCATAAGTGACCTCTGGGTACATTTCGGCACGGAACAGCCGGGTAACAACGAGAAACTGCGAGCGATGATGCCGCCGGGAATACGCGAAGACACTACAAATGGTGTCGGCAGCCTAATCTTTCAAGCGGCCGGTCTCACATGAGGTTAAACAAATGTCCTTGTCATTTTATCGACAAACTGAAAATAAACTAAAAAACCGCGAAAAACGCCTTGCCAGCTGTCGCCGCGCAGAACGATGGCCTCTATACTAGCTCCCCGTTTGTGCACCGCTCTAGTGCAATCGGCCGGAGCGTTGTACCCCTTCACTCCTCCATTCAGAGCCGTCGCAAAAATGAGCCTGTTCTCCGCTGTTGAAATGGCACCCCGTGATCCAATCCTGGGCCTCAACGAAGCATTCAATGCTGATACCCGCGCGCAGAAAGTGAACCTTGGCGTGGGCGTGTATTGCAACGAAGAGGGGCGAGTTCCACTTCTGCGTGCCGTTGCCGAAGCTGAAGCTATTCGCGTGGCTCAACACGCAGCGCGCGGATATTTGCCCATCGATGGCATCGCCGCTTACGACCTCGCGGTACAAAAACTGTTGTTCGGTGCTCAATCACCATTATTGGCTGCCGGTCGAGTGCTTACTGTTCAGGCCGTCGGCGGTACCGGGGCGTTGAAAATCGGTGCCGACTTTCTCAAGCAGCTCAAACCAGACGCCGTGGTAGCCATTAGCGACCCGAGCTGGGAAAACCACCGCGCACTGTTCGAAACCGCCGTTTTTCCAGTACAAAGCTATCGCTACTATGATGCGACCAGCCATGACATAGACCGTTCCGGGATGCTGGAAGATTTGCAGAACCTGCCGTCCGGTTCGATTGTGGTGTTGCACGCCTGCTGCCACAACCCGACCGGCGTCGATTTGGCTCCCGATGATTGGAAAAAAATCCTTGAAGTGCTTAAAGCCAAGGAACACGTACCGTTCCTGGACATGGCCTACCAAGGCTTCGGCGACGGTATCGATGAAGACGCGGCGGCGGTGCGCCTGTTCGCGGAATCGGGCCTGACGTTCTTTGCCTCCAGCTCATTCTCGAAATCATTCTCGCTGTATGGCGAACGCGTCGGTGCGCTGTCGATTGTGACCGACTCGAAAGACGAGACAGCCCGCGTGCTGTCACAGATCAAACGAGTGATCCGCACCAACTACTCCAACCCACCGACCCACGGCGCAGCGATCGTGGCGGCGGTGTTGAACAGCCCTGAGTTGCGTGCGGTGTGGGAAAGAGAATTGGGCGAAATGCGCTTGCGAATTCGCGGCATGCGCCAAGCGATGGTCGATGGTCTGGCGGCATTGACTGACCACGATTTCAGCTTCGTCGGTCGCCAACGCGGTATGTTCTCCTACTCGGGGCTGACCAGTGCCGAAGTCGGCCGCTTGCGGACCGAGTTCGGTATCTATGCGCTGGACACTGGACGGATCTGCGTGGCTGCGTTGAACCGCAACAACATCGATGCAGTGATTAAGGCGATTGTTCAGGTGATTTAAGCCGGTGGCGCGGTGTGTCTGAAACACCGCGCTGCTCAGACAGATCGGGTCGTCACCAAAATTGATTACCCTCTGCCGTTCAAACCTTCTTCCGATACGCCATCGAGTCATCTATGCGCTTAAGGATGTAATCCCCCGCCGCGACCGGTGGATACATACTGCTGGCGGCCTCCATTCCCAAATCACATGGATCGACCACGGCGCTGTAGGTCGGGTCGAAAAAAGTCGCGATGGAGTAACGCTCGTGACCGGATGTGTTGATCACCCGGTGGAGCGTCGAACTGAAGCGGTTGTTCGACCAACGCGCCAACAAATCACCGACATTGACCACCAGGCTGCCGGGAATCGGTGTGGCGTCGATCCAACTATTACTACTCAATTCACGCACCTGTAAACCGCCGCTGTTGTCCTGATACAGCAACGTGATGCAGCCGTAATCGGTGTGCGGGGCAACGCCGAATTGGTCGGTTTCGGCAACGGGCGGATGCGGTGGGTAATAAACCATTTGTGTGCGTTGCAGCGGCTTGCGGTATTTGCCACTGAAAAAATCGCTTTCAATGCCCAGCCCAGCCGCCACGGCTACCAACAGGTCAGCTCCGGCTTTGCCGATTTCCACGTAATACCCGCCCAGCGCTGCTTGCAGTTCGGGCATGAACGCCGGCCATTGATTGGGGCCGCGCAAGGCTTCACCGGCTAATACGCTCGGGTCATCTTCGGGCAACTCCAAACCGATGCTGAAAAACTCCTTGAGGTCTGGCTTGGTCGCTTCGTACATCAGCGCCCCGCCCAATGCATGCCAGCCACGGTGGCGTTTGTTGACCGCCACTTGGCGCTTGGTCTCGGCAGAGTAAGCGAAGAACTGCGCAGCCGCTGCCATAGCGCGATCGATCACTGCTTGCGGGACGCCGTGATTGACGATGTAAAAGAACCCGGTATCACAGCAAGCCTGGCGAATCGCGTCGCCGGCTCGTTGGATGCTGGCTTGATCGCCCTCGCGAACGCCGGACATGTCGATTAAAGGAAGATTAGTGCTGGAGGTCATACTTTCTCCTGTCAGATATCGCAGGCGTAATTGATAAAAGAAAGCGCGGCATCAGAAACAGCCGGTATATACAGGTACAAGCATTTACTGTGCCGCCTGTTGCTGACCCCGCCAAAAAAACCCATGCCAAAAGCCAATCGTTCGCCGATCCCGCGGTGGGAACGCCTTTACCCCGTCTTAGTGTGACTTCTGTTTGCCCAGCGCTGTGCACAGCGACCTCAATAGGTGCAACTTTCAGTGACAATTGCGGAAAAACCTCAGCCGATACGTGCATTAAGCATTGGCTAAACAGCAATATGAGTGCGGTTCAAGGCAGCCTGCCGATGCGTTGGCTTACATCTTGCTTTACCTGTATATACAGGCTTACGTAGCCGCTCCTCCTACACCGAACTTGCGCGGCTTGTTCGCCGCCGAAAAACTGTTCAGTGCGGCTGTGGTGGCAGGCAGTCTTAGCGTCGATGTCCTGAATGCGCTCGGACGTGCCGTTCGACCCTCGGATTCAAGCCGTGCGCAGTCAATCGGCGCAAATCGACAGGCTTTACTGGCGCAGGAATTGCGTCTCGCCTTGTCATTGCTGGGCAAAAGTCAAACGTGCGTCCACTTGACAGTCACGACCTACGCTTAACGCCTACTCTTCCCTTTTGCCGTGAGCTGAACCGATGAACGACCTGCAGCAAACCCTTGATCAATTGCGCGAGGCACTGGGCGAAGCGGCGGTGCTTACCGGTGCGGCCATCAATCAACGGCATTACAGCGACTGGACCGGACACGCCCCCGCTTGCCCCGCAGCCCTGTTGTTACCGACCAGTACGCAGCAGGTCGCCGATGCACTGCGCATTTGCAACGAGGCACACCAACCGGTGGTGCCTCAAGGTGGGATGACCGGTTTGGCCGGGGGCGCAGTGCCACGGGAAACGGACATCGCCCTGTCGCTGGAGCGCCTGCGTGGCATCGAGGAGATCGACTCGGCGGCGGCCACCGTCACTGTATGGGCCGGTACCAGGTTGCAGGAGATTCAGCAGGCAGCGCTTGACGCAGGATTTTTGTTTCCGCTGGATCTTGGCGCGCGCGGCTCATGCCAGATCGGCGGCAATATCGCGACCAACGCCGGGGGTAATGCGGTGATTCGCTACGGCATGACCCGGGAATTGGTGCTTGGGCTGGAGGTGGTGTTGGCCGACGGTCGGGTGCTCAACCTGCTGAACAAGATGATCAAGAACAACTGTGGTTATGACTTAAAACAGTGCTTTATCGGCAGCGAAGGCACGCTTGGGGTAATCACCCGCGCCGTCTTGAAGCTCGCGCCGTTTCCGGGTGAAACCACCACCTTGCTTTGCGCCCTGCCCGATTACGCCAGCGCGGTGAATTTGCTCCGTCGCTTGCAGCGCAGCGCCGGAACCCCGCAGGCCTATGAATTAATGTGGCAGGACTTCTATCGCCTCAGCGTGTCATGGCTGGAAAAGCCCGTGGCGCCAATTTCCCAGGAATATCCGCTGTACGTGTTGTTCGAATCCGGCGGGCCACTGGCGCTGTTGGAGCAAACACTGGAAGCCGCGTTTGAGGCCGGGGAGGTCATCGATGCCGTGTTAGCGAGCTCCCAGGCTCAAGCCCGGGCGTTGTGGAAGATCCGCGAAGCCACCGGCGAATTCCCACTGCGCATGACCCCGCTGAATTTCGACGTCAGTTTGCCCATTGGCCAGATTGGCGAATTTGCCCAAACCTGTCGTCAACGGCTGGCACAGCGCTGGCCCGGTAACCACAGCGTGTATTTCGGCCACATCGGTGACAGCAATCTGCACCTGACCGTGGACTGTAATTCGTTGCCACAACCGGCGCCCATTCTGGAGATTGAAGACCTGGTCTATACCGCTGTCGGTGAAATGGGCGGATCGGTGTCGGCTGAACATGGCATCGGCCTGCTCAAGCGCGAGTTTCTTCACCATTCGGTGAACGCCCAAGTGCGCCAGGCGATGCAGCAGCTCAAGGATTGCTACGACCCACGTGGGATTCTCAACCCGGGAAAAATACTCAGCTGAAGGTCATAGCTGGTTGTATATACGAGTATGGCACGCTAACTGCAGTCTCAATGCGCCACACCATGCTTACCGCTCAGTAAGAATCCGCGTACACCTAACAGCGTTCATCTGAAGGAGTTACCCAATGCAACTCGATTCTCTTTTCAGCAAGACATTTGGCCGCCTGTGCGCTGCCGTGGCCTTGGCCATCGTTCCCCTCGCCGCCCACGCCGACCAACTGGCTGACGTGAAAAAAGCCGGTGAATTGG
Source organism: Pseudomonas sp. AB6 (assembly GCF_034314105.1). NCBI lineage: Bacteria > Pseudomonadati > Pseudomonadota > Gammaproteobacteria > Pseudomonadales > Pseudomonadaceae > Pseudomonas > Pseudomonas sp. AB6. The sequence continues at coordinate 1,131,830 of NZ_JAVIWJ010000001.1, read as the reverse complement.
TTGTCGGCACCGAACTGCAGTTCGCACCGTTTGACTTCACCGAGAACGGTAAGCAGAAAGGCATGAACTCTGAGCTGTTTGAGCAACTGGGCAAGGAGTTGGGGGTTAAGGTCAAGTTCCTCGACCTGCCATGGCCGAGCGTATTGCCTGGCCTGGAAGCCAAGAAATTCGACGTGGTTGCGGGCCCAATCATCGAGACCAAGGCGCGTAAAGAGCGTTATCACTTCGTGATGCCTATCGCCGAAGCGACCGTCGCGCTGATGATCGGCGCTAAAGACGAGACCATTAAAAAGCCTGAGGACATTGCTGGCAAAACCGTCGGTGCGGGCAAAGGATCGGCTCAGCTCGAAGAACTCAAAGCCTTCGCCGCGACCCTGCCGGAAAAAGTCACGATTCGTGAATACGTCGACAATAACCAGGCCTACGCCGACTTGGCCGCCAAACGTATCGTCGCCGTGGCCAACTCGTTGCCAAATGTATCCTACGTCGCGGCCGAGAAACCGAAACTCTACAAAGTGGTCATGCCTCCGTTTGGTAAGAAATCCTACTTCGCGTTCCTCGGTCGCAAAGATGCTGACGCTGACAGCCTGATCGCCGCACTCGACGCAGCCATGCTGAAAATGCATGACGATGGCCGCCTCGCTGCCCTGCAGAAAAAATGGCTAGGCGCTGAAATGGATGTGCCGAAAGCTGATTTCAACCCTTCCTGGTAATTCGGGCAGGGACGATGATGGATCGCTGACCCGGATGGGTCGGCGGTTAACGATGCTGGAGTGACACGATGTTCGATTGGCCGCTTCTGCTGCAAAACGCTCCACTGTTGCTGAGCAGCTTGCTGGTGACGCTCGAAGTCTCCACGGCAGCACTGGCCATCGGTTTTGTGATTGGCGTGATTGTCGGCAGCTTGCGACTCTCGCCCGTGCCCCTGCTAAGACGCTTGGGTGGCGCCTATATTTTCGTGTTCCGCGGCATTCCGCTGCTGGTGCAACTGCTGTTTATCTACTATTTCCTGCCACGTATCGGCCTGCCGAACATGTCGCCCACCGCAGCGGCAGTGATTGGCCTGTCCCTGGCGGCGGGGGCCTATATCGCGGAAATTATGCGCGGTGGTTTTCTCGCAATTCCGGCTGGGCAACTGGAAGCCGCAGGCCTGCTAGGCATGAGCTCGGCGCAAATGCTGGTGCGGATTCAAGTGCCCCAAGCGGTTCGCCTGACCCTGCCGGGCCTGGTGAATGAAATGATTCTGCTGGTCAAGGCGTCCTCGCTGGTGTCGGTGGTCGGTCTTGCTGACTTGACCCGCACCGCGCAGAACATTGCCGCCAGCGATTACATGTTTGTTCAGGATTACCTGATGCTTGCGGGCTTCTATTGCCTGATCAATATTCCGCTGGCGTTCTTTGGCGGCCTGCTAGAACGCCATCTGAAGGAGCGAACCGCATGATTTTCGATCCCCGGATTATTACTGACCACCTGAGTGAGATCGGCGACGGTTTTCTGGTCACCCTTGGTACGTGGTCAGCCGGTGTCGTGCTGGGTGTACTGCTGGGCATGCTGATCGCGATTGCTCAATTGTTTGGCAACAAGCTGATTCGTGCACCGTTGCGGGTGTTCATCGAAATGATTCGAAGTACACCGTTTCTGGTGCAGCTGTTTTTGGTGTACTACGGCGGACCGTCGTTCGGTCTCAACCTTGACCCGATCCCGGCCGGCATTCTTGGGCTGGGCATTTACGGCAGCGTGTATTTCGCCGAGATCTTCCGCAGCGGTTTTGAGTCAGTGGCGCACGGGCAACTGGAAGCTGCTGACTGCCTGGGCATCAGCAAGATGCAGTGCATCGTGCGCATTCAGATTCCGCAAATGCTGGTGATCATCCTTCCGGCGCTGGTGAATATGGTCAGCGTGCTGTGCAAGGAAACTGCGGTTCTGTCGATCATCACCATCCCCGAACTGACCATGGTCCTCACCGGCATCGGTTCAGAAACGTTCGCCTTCGTTGAGACCCTGCTGGTGCTGTGCATCGGGTACTTGGTGTTGGTGGAAATGTGCTCGCGGCTGGGTATGTTTCTTGAAGTACGGGTCGGCCGTTTCATGCACAAGCAACCGCGATGATTACCCTCTTAGATCCTACTGCCGCGCATTTATCGGCAACGAAGCAATCAGGTGAAGCGATGAAGACTCTCGAAGCACTCTCCGGCAACGTCGAACCGATATTGAAATTGCAGGGTGTTGGCAAAAGCTTCGGCACATCGCGTGTGCTCAAAGGTATCGATTTGCAGGTGCGGCGTTCCGAGGTGGTGTGCCTGATCGGCCCTTCAGGTTCAGGCAAAAGCACCCTGCTGCGCAGCATGGCGTTTCTGGAAGAGTACGACGAGGGCGAGATTCATATTGAAGGGCAACTGCTTGGCTGGGGGCCCGATAAAGGCAAGGGTCGTAAACGCGCGGCGCAGTCTCAGATCAATCTGGCGCGGCGTAATGTCGGCATGGTGTTTCAACAGTTCAATCTATGGCCGCACATGACGGCGATGGGCAATGTTTGCGAAGCGCTGCTGCGGGTGCGCAAGTTATCAGGCGATGAAGCGCGCACACGCGCCATGGCTATGCTCGACAAGGTTGGCTTGGCGCACAAAGGAGATTCTTACCCGGCGCAGCTCTCTGGCGGTCAACAACAGCGGGTGGCGATTGCTCGGGCATTGGCCATGGAACCACACATCATGCTGTTCGATGAGCCAACGTCTGCCCTCGACCCGGAACTGGTCGGTGAGGTCCTGCAAGTCATGAAGACCTTGGCCAAAGAAGGCATGACCATGGTGGTGGTGACCCATGAAATGGGCTTCGCAGCACAAGTAGCGGATAGCGTAGTGTTCCTCGATCACGGTGAAGTGGTGGCTCGAGGTACGCCACGGGAGATTTTTCATAACGCTGAACACCCGCGTTTGCAGCAGTTTTTACAGAATTACCTGGACCGCAACGCGTTCTGGCAGGACACCAAAGAGGTCGACCCAGCATGAGTATTTCCGACCTGCACCTGCTGGCTCGTGCCGGAGTACGTGAGCTGGCCAGATACAACGCGGGCCCCAGCTCGGACGCGGCGCGCTCGACCACGACGATTTTGGGTATCGAGTGTGTGCCGTCCATGGCGAATTTTCTGTTCTTCAGCACGGTGTATAACGCCGAAACCCTGAATCAATCACTGCAGCGCCAGGACGTGATTCTCAAGCCATAGCGTGAGCCGGGGTATACCAAATATTTGCGGGTGTCCGTGGGCAACTGTGAATACAACGACCTGTTTCTCAACGCGTTGGCCAATGCCCTCGTCGAACAACAGACAACGAGCGCCTGATGATTAAAACTGCACCGCAAGCCCTATATCGGCGCGCGAAGGATTTTGTCCAAAGCAAACTTCGCTCCGGCGAATGGACGCCGGGGGATCTCATTCCTTCGGAAAACCGCCTGGTACAAGAGTTGGGCATGTCGCGCATGACGGTTAACCGGGCGTTGCGCGAACTTACAGAAGAAGGCCACTTGGTCCGCGTGTCTGGCGTCGGCACCTTCGTCGCCAAGAGCAAACCGCAGTCCAATTTGCTGCGCATCACCGCCATCGCTGACGAAATCATCGCCCGGGGTCATCGTTATTCCTGCAAAGTACTGCACCTGGGTCGAGAAGCGGCTTCGATGGCGGTAGCAGCAGCCCTTGCCCTGCCCACCGGCACGTCAGTATTTCATTTGTTGTGCGTGCATTCTGAAGAGGGAGTGCCGGTTCAACTGGAGGACCGTTATGTTAATCCTGAGCTAGTGCCGGAATTTCTGCAGCAGTCTTTCGGGGAACAGCTACAGCCCGCCAGATACTTGTTGAACGTGATTCGCCCCGATGAAATGGAGCACATTGTCGAGGCCAGCCATCCCAGCAGCGACGAAAGCCGACACCTGCAAATCGACACCAACGAACCTTGTCTAGTGCTGATGCGTCGAACTTGGAGTGGCGCCAAAATTGTTACTTATGTGCGCCTGGTTCATCCGTCATCGCGCTACCGATTGGGCAGCCGTCTGCCAGTCAATGGCGCCCACCGTGACAGTTAGGTACCCTCAGAACTGGCAACCGGTATCTCCACGGATCGAACGTCCATGCCAATAATCCTCGTAGACTTTCTGAATCTTGATTGGATCGCTGCCGCTGCCTATGTTCGGTGCGTCCTAACCGATTCGGTTTGTTATCGCGTCTCGCCGTTCAAACATTTGAGTTAAAGCCGAACACTGCAAGCTTCATCCGAAGCGCCGCATGTTACTGGCTCTGGATTACGAGCTCTCGCAAAGAGCACTCTATCCCGAAGCTTTTCCTTCACTGCTTGACCTGACACCGACCCTTGATGGCGCTCATTGCCGCTCGCAAACCATCGGAGCCTGGCCTACCATCATCGCGGCCTGTGGTTTTACACAACGCCCGAGACTTCCGCTTATAGGAATTGACCATGATTGACCAACACCGCATGCCGTCTTACCGCCTCGACAGCACCAAGTATTCTCACAAAGGGGTCGGACAATGAGTCTCGACGGGATCGTTTTACCAAAGGGCGTTGGGCCAGATGCCGAGAAGCTGCTAGACGCTATTACTCAAGCAAACACGGTTGAAGACTTGAACCGTGCAGGCGGCAGAGCCGAAGGTTTTGTGTTTGGCCTGGAAAGTGGCAAAGCGATCAAGAGTCAAATCGCAGAGCGTCTGTATGTGGCTTACGATGATGCGTGCAGCCAGCGACTGATTGAGTTGTCTGCTTAACGGCTGCCGTCGCTTTAAAAATTAACAGACACACAAAAAAAGGCGCTGCATGACAGGGCCTTTTTAATGACGCTATTTTAAGTATCGGCAATTAAAACCTCTAACTTATGCGGCGATTAACCATTCGAGCAACCGGTGCCCATCATCAGGTATTCAACAACGTGTTGTTTGCCAGCAGAATCCAGGTAGTTCATACGAACCGGTGCAGCTTCACAGCCTGAAGACACTTCACTGACAGAAATAACTTTGGCGACGTCGAGGTTCATTGAATAAGTGTACTTCTCTACGGCGGGTTGTTGCTGCGCGGTTACGTCAGCTTTCTCATCGGCCATACTTACTGCAGAAGCACACATCAATAACAACAACAGTGACGCTTTCATCTTTGTAGTCCTTTTTAGTTCAGGAATTGCAAACAGCCGGGTTCATCACAAGGTTCTTGCACGCTTGGGTGGTTCACCTGTTTGCTTGGGTTTTGCTAGTTGGCGAGGAGAATAATAGGACGCCAGCCTGAATATACATAGCCTCGTTCTAGACAAAGACTATCTGCTTTTCTAATAACAATGCGGGTCAAGGACATATCTGGAACTGCGGAGGCATGAGGGCGGGGATCGTTAAACAAGATGCTGGGATAGGCTGATACGGTTTTTTTAGTCATGTGACTGAGGGTTTGTCGGGTGGCTTGCATGATGAGAGTTTCTTGTATACATTATGACTATAATTTAATGAAATACCCTGCTACCGAGGTAGGCCATGAAGAGAAAAAGCTTTGAATCCATGCACTGTCCGATTGCTCGCAGCCTTGAGCACGTCGGTGAGTGGTGGAACATTCTGATTCTGCGTGATGCTTATTACGGCCTCAGCCGCTTCGACGAATTCCAGAAAAGTCTCGGCATCACGCCGACTACGTTGAGCCGCCGCCTCGATGATCTGGTGGAAGGCGGACTGTTCGAACGACGCCTCTACAGCGAAAAACCTCCGCGTTATGACTATGTGCTGACTCCCCGCGGACGTGACTTCCGCCCGGTGCTGCTGACGCTGATGGAATGGGGCAATAACCACTTTTCACCAGAAGGCAAAAGCATTTTCTTGGCCGACGAATCCAGTGGCGAGCCGGTGAACCTGGCACTGATTGATGCCAACACCGGCAAAAAAATAAATCGTGAAGAACACGCCGTTCGGGCCGGCGAAGCCGCCAGCGAAAAAGTCTACCAGCGCCTGGAAAACGGACGCATTCGTCGCTTGGCACAACGCCAGCCACCCTCTACTCCTGCATCCAACGGATGACCTTGTAATGAATAGTTCAACTGACGTGAGTGCGATCGACTCAGCGGTCGTCCCGACGAAAAAACGCCTGACACTCAAACGGGTACTGCTGTGGGTGGTATTGGCGGCAGTGCTGATAGGGCTGGTGGTTTTTGGTGTGCGCTGGTGGACCGTCGGGCGCTTTATCCAGTCCACCGATGATGCTTATATCGGTGGCGATGTCACCGTGATTGGACCGAAGGTCTCGGGTTACATCATTGATTTGAAGGTCACTGACAACCAACAGGTGCATGCCGGTGACTTGCTGGTGAAGATTGATGACCGAGATTACGTCGCGGCATTACACAAAACTGAAGGCGCAGTGGCTGCGCAAGAGGCGCTGCTGGCCAACCTGGACGCGACCGAACAACTGCAATACGCGGTGATTGGTCAGGCCAAAGCCAGTATTGATGCGACCAATGCCGAAACCGTTCGCTCTCGCGATGACCAGGCGCGCTATCAAAAGCTGGTGGGGCAGCAGGCGGTGTCGGTTGAAAGCGCTCAACGTGCCGACGCGACGTTCAAAACCGCCCAGGCCAATGGCGCCAAGGCCCAGGCCTCGATGCTGGCAACGCAACGGCAAATCGCCGTGATTTCTACCCAGAAACAACAAGCCCGAGCCGCACTGATGCAGGCCAAGGCCGAGCGCGACATGGCGCAGTTGAACGTGGGCTACACCGAATTACGCTCTCCGGTCGACGGCATGATCGGTAACCGCCGGGCTCGGGTGGGCGCCTTTGCCGCCGCCGGTTCGCAGTTGCTGTCCGTGGTCCCCGCCAACGGCTTGTGGGTCGACGCGAATTTCAAGGAAGACCAACTGGCGCACATGGTGCCAGGGCAAGTGGTGACGATTCATGCGGACGTGCTTCCCGGCCACGAGTTCCAAGGCCATTTAGACAGCCTGGCGCCTGCAACCGGCTCGCAATTCAGCGTTTTACCCCCGGAAAACGCCACCGGTAATTTCACCAAGATCGTGCAACGGGTGCCGGTCCGCGTGCGTCTTGATGAAGCCGACGGTGTATTGGGTCATCTGCGCCCAGGCTTGTCAGTAACGGCTGAGGTCGATACACGCGAAGATTCCAACCACCCTACCCATCTAGTGACACCGAATCAGGCCAGTGCGCCATGAGTGCCACGACCGCAGCACCGGCCAAACCCTTTGACGCAGCGTCTATGGCCACCACGACCAAGGTGTTCGCCTTCGCCAGCATGTGCATTGGTATGTTCATAGCGCTGTTGGATATTCAAATTGTGTCGGCCTCGCTTCGGGATATCGGCGGCGGTTTGTCTGCCGGCACGGACGAAACGGCGTGGGTGCAGACCAGCTATTTGATCGCCGAGATCGTGGTTATCCCGTTGTCGGGTTGGCTGTCACGAGTGTTCTCCACCCGCTGGCTGTTTTGCGCTTCAGCCGTGGGTTTCACCTTGGCCAGTCTGTTGTGCGGTGCGGCCTGGAACATTCAAAGCATGATTGCTTTTCGTGCGCTGCAAGGCTTCCTCGGTGGATCAATGATCCCCTTGGTTTTCACCTCCGCCTTCATGTTCTTTACCGGTAAACAAAAGGTTATTGCAGCTTCCACCATCGGTGCAATCGCTTCGCTGGCGCCGACACTTGGCCCAGTCATTGGCGGTTGGATCACCGATATTTCGTCGTGGCACTGGCTGTTCTACATCAACCTGATACCGGGTATTTTCGTCGCCGTTGCAGTGCCGATGCTGGTGCGGATCGACGAGCCGGATTTCTCGCTGCTTAAAGGCGCGGATTACCTAAGCATGGTGTTTATGGCGCTATTTCTCGGCTGCCTTGAATACACCCTGGAAGAAGGCCCACGCTGGAATTGGTTCAGTGACAGCACCATCCTCACCACCGCGTGGATCTCCGGGGTCTCAGCGCTAGTGTTCATAAGCCGCACGCTGATGGTGAGCAATCCCATTGTTGACCTGCGGGCCCTTAAAGAGCGCAATTTTGCCCTGGGTTGCTTCTTTTCCTTTGTGACCGGCATCGGTCTGTTTGCAACGATTTACCTGACCCCACTGTTTCTCGGGCGTGTACGCGGTTACAGCGCGCTGGACATTGGCCTGGCCGTGTTTTCCACCGGTGTATTTCAGATCATGGCGATTCCGCTTTATGGGTTTCTGGCCAATCGCGTCGATTTACGCTGGATCATGATGTTCGGCCTGGGGCTGTTTGCCCTCTCGATGTGGGACTTCTCGCCGATCACCCACGATTGGGGTGGTCGCCAGTTGATCCTGCCGCAAGCGTTGCGTGGTATGGCCCAGCAACTGGCAGTGCCACCTGCGGTAACACTGACCCTTGGCGGCCTGGCAATGTCACGTCTAAAGCAAGCGTCGGGGCTGTTCAACCTCATGCGTAACCTGGGCGGCGCGATCGGCATCGCTGCCTGCGCAACGATTCTGAATGACCGCACCAACCTGCACTTCACGCATTTGGCCGAACACCTGAACACCAGCAACGAAGCCATGAACCAATGGCTGGCGCAGGTAGGCGGCAACCTTGCCACCCTCGGTCAGACCGGCAGCGACGGCGCGACGGCGGCCTTGCATCAGCTGTGGCTATTGACCTACCGCGAAGCGCAGACACAGACCTATTCCGACGCATTTCTGGCGATCATGGTGTGTTTCATCATCGCCGCCGCCATGGTGCCGCTAATGCATAAAGTGGTGCCGCCAGCCGCGCCGTCACCTGACGCCCATTGAGCCAACCATGAACCTGCACTCCCCTATTTGCTCTTCGAGGACCGGACAATGAATGCTTTGGCGTTTCGCTTTGCGGGCTGCCGGTTGTTTACGTTGACCGCACTGTTTGTTGCGCTGGCAGGCTGTGCTGTTGGCCCGGACTATGAAAGACCGGCGAACGAGCTGACCGCTGAATTCAACAACGCATCACTGTTGCAACAACGGGCCGGGGAAACCCCAGCCCCGTCGCTGGACACCTGGTGGACTGGTTTCAATGACCCAGAGCTGACCCTGATTATTCACCGGGTATTGGCTCAGAATCTGGACCTTGCGGTGTCCATGGCCAGGGTCGATCAAGCCCGCGCCGTTGCGCATGAATCCGGCGCCAATCGCTTGCCACAAGGCAGTTTTGACGCCCAAGCGGTACGTCAGCATCAATCTACAAACAGCGCGCTGGGCAAAATCGGCAGCGTATTCCCCGACTATGATCGCGACCAGACCCTCGAAACCATTGGCGCCGGGGCCAGCTGGGAAACCGACCTTGCGGGCGGTCTTCAACGCGGCGAAGAAGCGGCCATTGCGCAAGCGCAGGCGGCCACTGCGAGCCATGCCGGGGTGCGTATTTCAGTCGCCGCCGAAGCCGCCGATGCGTATTTTCGGGTGCGTGGTGCTCAACAACGCATCGAACTGGCTCAAGACCAGATAAACACTGAAAACAACCTTTTGACATTGGTGCAGGCGCGCATGGCCAGTGGCCTGGCGACCAACCGCGAGCAATCTCAAGCCCAGGCATTGGTGTTACAAGCCCGCGCTACGGTGCCGCCATTGCGCACCGAACTGGCGTTGCAGCTCAATCGTCTGGACGTGTTGATGGGGACACAGCCGGGGACCTACGCCCAAGAGTTGGTCGCCAGTTCGCAGGTATTTAGCGTGCCGACCATCAGCGACACCAGCAGCCCTGCAAGCCTGTTGCGCAGACGTCCCGACGTGATTGCCGCCGAGCGCCATCTGGCCGCATCCAACGCGCGCATCGGCGAAGCGGTGTCCGAGTATTACCCGAAAGTTTCGCTGGCCGGCTTGCTCGGGTTCGAAAGCTTGAAGAGTGGTGATCTGATCTCCGCCGCTTCGTTTCAACCGCAAGCCGTGATTGGTCTGCATTGGCGTTTGTTCGATTTCGGCCGGGTCGATGCTGAAGTTGCGCAAGCCAAAGGCGCCAATGCCGAAGCGCTGGCTCAATACCGGCAATCTATGTTGCGCGCCACCGAGGACGTCGAGAACGCCATTGTGACGTTGATCGAGTTGGAGCAACAACGTGTCGAAGTTGATCAGGAAGTCGCCGCGCACAAAGTCGCCCGGGGCGCCGCGCAGGATGCCTACAAAGGCGGCGTCATTAGCCTGGTTGAAGTGCTGGACGAAGACCGGTTGCTGCTTACCGCCCGCGATCAACTGGCGCAGCTGCGCGCTAATGATGCACGAGCAGCGGTGGCAACCTTCCGGGCGCTGGGCGGTGGTTGGTCGCGGGAGACGCTGTCTGCCAAGAACTGAATGGGCTTAAGGCTTTGGTGACAGATTTGCCATGCCCTGTAGCAGTTCAATGGGCATCGGAAAGACGATGGTGGAGGTCCGGTCGTTAGCTATAGAGCCCAGCGTCTGCATGTAGCGCAACTGCATGGCGCCGGGTTCCCGTCCGAGCATCTCAGCAGCTTCAGCCAGCTTTTGCGACGCCTGCAATTCCCCTTCGGCGTGGATCACTTTGGCCCGACGTTCACGCTCGGCTTCGGCTTGCCGAGCGATGGCGCGAATCATTGATTCGTTGAGGTCGACGTGTTTGATCTCGACGTTCGCCACCTTGATGCCCCACGAGTCGGTTTGGGCATCAAGCACCTTTTGAATGTCTATGTTGAGCCTTTCACGCTCAGCAAGCAGCTCATCCAGCTCATGTTTGCCCAGTACTGCCCGCAATGTGGTTTGGGCCAGTTGGCTCGTGGCCATCAAAAAATCTTCAACCTGGATGATCGCCCGCTGAGGGTCGAGCACCCGGAAATACAGCACCGCGTTTACCTTCACCGAAACGTTGTCGCGGGTAATCACGTCTTGCGGCGGTATGTCCAGAACAATGGTACGCAGGTCGACCCGGACCATTTGTTGAACTACCGGTATCAACAAAATCAGGCCGGGACCCTTCACTTGCCAGAACCGCCCGAGCTGGAATACTACCCCCCGCTCATACTCCCTTAAGATGCGAAACGTCGACATTGCCACCAATATTAGTAGCAGCAGCAATGTGCCAAGGCCCAATTGCACAAACATGATCAGTCTCCTCGTTGAGGTGTTTCGGGCGCCGGCATGACCTCTAAGATCACTCCGCGACGCGCCACGACCCGGACCCGTTGCCCGGTTCTGAGCGGTGCTGAACTCAACACCTGCCAGTGTTCCCCTTGCAGTTGCACCCAGCCACCCAGTGGGTTATCGGTTTGCAATGCGATAATTGTCACGCTGCTACCTACCAACCCCGCGTCGCCGCTTACGACTTGGCGTTGCCGCGTTTTCAACATCGCGCCTACTAAGCCAACCAGGCACACCGCACTGATTACCGACACACTGAGGATCAGCGGCAAGCCAATCGTGAATCCAGGGGCGTCAGTGCTCATTAACAGCATGGCACCGGCCATAAACGAGGCTACACCACCGAAGCCAATGGCTCCGAAACTCGGCAAAAATGCCTCGGCCACCATTAGCATCACACCGAGCATAATCAAACTTACCCCGGCATAGTTGACCGGGAGCAGTTGCAGCGCATACAGCGCTAACAACAAGCAGATACTTCCGATCACGCCGCCCGCCACCGAGCCGGGATTAAAAAACTCGACCAATAAGCAGAAGACCCCAACGACGATTAGGATCAGCGTGACGTTGGGGTTGGTGATAAGTGTTAAAAGACTAATACGCCAGTCGGGATCGTCGCGGACGATCAGGGCGTTCGCCGTGTGCAACTGGACCTCGTGACCGTTTATAGTCATGCGTTTATTGTCGAGTTGTCCGAGCAGGTCGTTCAGGTCCTTTGCCCGATACTCAATGACTTTTGAATTCAGCGCCTCGGAATCGGTGAGGCTAGCAGCGTCACGGACCGCCCGTTCTGCCCAGTCTGCGTTGCGACCACGCAGCTGCGCTAAGCCGCGCATGAAAGCGGCGGCGTCGCTGACCTGCTTACGGGCCACGGTGTCGATGGCGGCGCCCGCAGTCGTGGGTTGAGTACCCAGTTGAACCGGGGTTGCGGCGCCAAGATGAGTGCCTGGCGCCATGGCCGCAATATGACTGGCGTACAGAATATACGTACCCGCGCTCGCTGCCCGGGCACCACTGGGCGAGATATAGCTGACCACTGGAATGGGGCTGCCGAGAATCGCTTGGACGATCACCCGCATTGAGCTTTCAAGCCCGCCCGGTGTATCTATAATGAGAACCACCAGTTGAGCGCGCTCATCCACCGAGCGAGTCAGGCCATCGACCACATACTCAACGCTGGCGGGGCCGATGGCATCGTTCAGGGTTAACACCCTTACAGAATCGTTTGCCGCGATAGCGCCCACTGGCAACCAAAGTAGCATTATCAAAACTAGAAATCTGCGCCATCTGCAACCGTTCAAAAGATCCTCCCAAACACATCTCATAGACAGCTGCCAGACATTTTAGCTGACGCCAGCTATCTACGAAGCCTGTCAGGCCTTGCACGGTTTTTAATTTGCCCGTCAGAAGCCCGTGGCATATCAGAGTTTATAGACTCCCCGTTTATTTCTGCGCACAAACAAAACCCCTGAACGCGTAAGCGATCAGGGGTTCTGGAATTTAATCTTGACGATGACCTACTCTCACATGGGGAAACCCCACACTACCATCGGCGATGCATCGTTTCACTACTGAGTTCGGGATGGGATCAGGTGGTTCCAATGCTCTATGGTCGTCAAGAAATTCGGTAGCCGACCCGCGTATCCCTTTCAGGACGCCCGGTTCAGCGAATGGGGATGTGATAGATCTGTGGGTTTGCCAATTTTCGGTTGTGTCGTCTTCACACACCTCAATCTGCTTCATCGCAAATTGCTTGGGTGTTATATGGTCAAGCCTCACGGGCAATTAGTATGGGTTAGCTCAATGCCTCACAGCACTTACACACCCCACCTATCAACGTCGTAGTCTTCGACGGCCCTTCAGGGGACTCAAGGTCCCAGTGAGATCTCATCTTGAGGCTAGTTTCCCGCTTAGATGCTTTCAGCGGTTATCTATTCCGAACATAGCTACCCGGCAATGCCACTGGCGTGACAACCGGAACACCAGAGGTTCGTCCACTCCGGTCCTCTCGTACTAGGAGCAGCCCCTCTCAAATCTCAAACGTCCACGGCAGATAGGGACCGAACTGTCTCACGACGTTCTAAACCCAGCTCGCGTACCACTTTAAATGGCGAACAGCCATACCCTTGGGACCGGCTTCAGCCCCAGGATGTGATGAGCCGACATCGAGGTGCCAAACACCGCCGTCGATATGAACTCTTGGGCGGTATCAGCCTGTTATCCCCGGAGTACCTTTTATCCGTTGAGCGATGGCCCTTCCATACAGAACCACCGGATCACTAAGACCTACTTTCGTACCTGCTCGACGTGTCTGTCTCGCAGTCAAGCGCGCTTTTGCCTTTATACTCTACGACCGATTTCCGACCGGTCTGAGCGCACCTTCGTACTCCTCCGTTACTCTTTAGGAGGAGACCGCCCCAGTCAAACTACCCACCATACACTGTCCTCGATCCGGATAACGGACCTGAGTTAGAACCTCAAAGTTGCCAGGGTGGTATTTCAAGGTTGGCTCCACGCAGACTGGCGTCCACGCTTCAAAGCCTCCCACCTATCCTACACAAGCAAATTCAAAGTCCAGTGCAAAGCTATAGTAAAGGTTCACGGGGTCTTTCCGTCTAGCCGCGGATACACTGCATCTTCACAGCGATTTCAATTTCACTGAGTCTCGGGTGGAGACAGCGCCGCCATCGTTACGCCATTCGTGCAGGTCGGAACTTACCCGACAAGGAATTTCGCTACCTTAGGACCGTTATAGTTACGGCCGCCGTTTACCGGGGCTTCGATCAAGAGCTTCGCGTTAGCTAACCCCATCAATTAACCTTCCGGCACCGGGCAGGCGTCACACCCTATACGTCCACTTTCGTGTTTGCAGAGTGCTGTGTTTTTAATAAACAGTCGCAGCGGCCTGGTATCTTCGACCGGCGTGGGCTTACGCAGTAAATGCTTCACCCTCACCGGCGCACCTTCTCCCGAAGTTACGGTGCCATTTTGCCTAGTTCCTTCACCCGAGTTCTCTCAAGCGCCTTGGTATTCTCTACCCAACCACCTGTGTCGGTTTGGGGTACGGTTCCTGGTTACCTGAAGCTTAGAAGCTTTTCTTGGAAGCATGGCATCAACCACTTCATGTGCCTAAGCACACTCGTCATCAGCTCTCGGCCTTAGAATCCCGGATTTACCTAAGATTCCAGCCTACCACCTTAAACTTGGACTACCA